>NZ_SSOI01000066.1:0-239644 GCF_029873175.1 Pseudomonas sp. BN505 | reverse complement strand
TCCCGCGAGCAAGTGCGCCAGTTCTCGCTGGAGCAACCGGCAATCACCATCGAAGACGCCTACGCCATCCAGCGCGCCTGGGTGGCAAAAAAGATCGCCGCCGGGCGCAAGCTGGTGGGCCACAAGATCGGCCTGACCTCGCGCGCCATGCAGGTATCGTCGAACATCACCGAGCCCGACTACGGCGCCTTGCTCGACGACATGCTGTTCGACGAAGGCAGCGACATCCCCTTCGAGCGCTTCATCGTGCCGCGGGTTGAAGTGGAGTTGGCGTTCATCCTCGGCAAGCCGCTGAAGGGCCCGAACATCACCGTGTTTGATGTGCTGGACGCCACCGAGTGGGTGATCCCGGCGCTGGAAATCATTGACGCGCGCATCCAGCAGGTGGACCCGCAAACCCAGGCCACCCGCAAGGTGTTCGACACCATCTCCGACAACGCCGCCAATGCCGGCGTGGTGATGGGCGGGCGGGCCGTGCGCCCCACCGAAATCGACCTGCGCAAAGTGCCGGCGGTGCTCTACCGCAATGGCGTGATCGAGGAATCCGGGGTCAGCGCTGCCGTGCTCAACCACCCGGCCAAAGGCGTTGCCTGGCTGGCCAACAAACTGGCGCCGTACGACGTCACCTTGCAGCCCGGCCAGATCATCCTTGGGGGTTCGTTCACCCGCCCGGTCGCCGCTCGCCCAGGTGACACCTTCCACGTCGACTACGACATGCTCGGCTCCATCGCCTGCCGCTTCGTTTAAGGACCTGCTCATGGACATGCCCATCAACCACTTCAAGCGACGCCTGCACAGCGGTGAACCGCAAATCGGCCTGTGGCTCGGCCTGGCCGATGCCTACTGCGCCGAGCTGGCGGCCAATGCCGGTTTCGACTGGCTGCTGATCGACGGCGAACACGCGCCCAACGACCTGCGCGGCATGCTCGCCCAGTTGCAGGCGGTGGCACCCTACCCCAGCCAGGCAGTGATCCGCCCGGTGATCGGCGATACCGCGCTGATCAAGCAGGTGCTGGATATCGGCGCACAAACCTTGCTGGTGCCGATGGTGGAAACTGCCGAACAGGCGCGGCAACTGGTCAAGGCCATGCATTACCCGCCCAAGGGCATTCGCGGGGTGGGCAGCGCGCTGGCGCGGGCTTCGCGCTGGAACACCCTCCCCGGTTACCTGGACCACGCCGATGAGCAAATGTGCCTGCTGGTGCAGATCGAGAACAAGGAAGGCCTGGCCACCCTGGACGAGATCGTTGCAGTGGAAGGTGTGGATGGCGTGTTCATCGGGCCTGCAGACCTGAGTGCGGCCATGGGGCATCGCGGCAACCCCGGGCACCCGGAGGTGCAGGCGGCGATTGAAGACGCAATCGTGCGCATTGGCAAGGCGGGCAAAGCCGCCGGCATTCTCAGCGCGGACGAGAAACTGGCGCGACGCTACATCGAGCTGGGTGCGGCGTTTGTGGCGGTGGGTGTGGATACCACGGTGCTGATGCGCGGGCTGCGCGAGCTGGCGGGGAAGTTCAAGGATACAGTGGTAGTCCCCAGTGCCGGGGGTGGTGTCTACTGAGGCTTCTGGTTGGATGGCACCGGCTTTGCCGGTGTTCGCGGCTAAAGCCGCTCCCACAGGGACCGCGCCGAAGTTGCTACTGGCGCTGGACCTGTGGGAGCGGGTTCACCCGCGAACACCGGCACAGCCGGTGCCATCCAAAGCGATGTTCAGATGTTGATAAGGGCCTTGAGCACGGTCTTGAAAGTCTCCAGCTGCTGTTCACTGAACTGCCCGAACACCTTGTCCTGCTGTTGCCGGGCAATGGTCCACAACGCCTCGGTCTCGTCCACGCCCTTCACCGATAGCCGCACTCGCCCTTCGTCATCGGCAATCAGCCCTTTGCGCTTGAGGTTGGCAACCGCTTCCTCGATCTCCCGCGCCGGCATCGCCACTTCGCGTTGCAGGTCGTTCAGGCTCAGGCCCGCATCGTTCTCCAGCACCATCAGCATGCGTGCCTCGCTGGTGCGCAGGCCGGTGCACAGCTGGCGTGGCTGGTAGTCAGCCTGATAGGCACGCAACGCCTGGGTCATCAGGTAGTACAGGTTGTGCTGCAGGCGGCCCTGGAAGTGGCTGCTCGGTGCCTGCCCCTCTGCGCCTTGGGTCATGCGAGTATGCGGCAGCACCATTGAATAGGCGCCCTGGTGGTACAGCAGCGGCGAGCGGCCAAAGTCATCAAAGGCCACAACCTTGCCCACCAGGATCCAGTGATCGCCACCGTCCAGCTGCTGGTACTTTTCACACTCAAAGCGCGCCGCGCAATCGGCGAACAACGGCGCGCCGCCAGTGCCGGTCTCGTAGTCGATACCGGCAAAGCGATCTTCCTTCGGGCGGGCAAAGTTGTTGGACAGGTCGATCTGGTCCGCAGCCAGAATGTTCACGGCAAAGTGCGAGGCCTCTTCGAACACTTCATGGCTGGTAGAGCGCTTGTCGATGCTCCACAGGATCAGCGCCGGGTCCAGCGACACCGAGTTGAAGCTGTTGGCGGTAACGCCGACCTTGCGGCCACTGGGGCCGGCGGCAGTCACCACGGTCACGCCGGTGGCAAAGTTGCCCAGGGCGCGGCGGAAGGCACGTGAATCGAAGGTTTCTTTGGACATGCAAGACTCCCGGGCAGGCCTGGCAGCCTGCCCTGTTTGTTGTTGTGCTTGTAGGGGATGGGTGAAAACAAGTGGCGGCTCAGACCATCGCCGGGTCAGGCTCCAGGCCCATCAGCTCGCGGCCGAGGATTTGCGCACACACGTCGTAATCGGTGTAGGCATGGGCACCGGTCATGTGCGAATCGCGGAACAGCCGCTGCAGTTCGTTGCTCTCGAACCAGGCGCCACCACCGGCCGCTTCCATCAGGCGGTCGACGGCCTGGATGCACATCTTCACGGCGTAGCCCTGGTTGGTACGCCAGAACGCCAGCGTGCCACGCGACGGGTATTCGTGACGGGCACTGTGCTCGGCAATCTCGTCCCAGCTCTTTTCCAGCAATGCCCGGGCAGCGGCCACCTGATGGGTCGACTCGGCCAGGCGCATCAGCGCCGGGGTGGCGGCGCCCACGGCAGCACCGGTGTAGGCACGCACGCGGTTGCGGGTTTTCTCGCGGAACACCTCCAGCATGCGCTCGGCAACGCCCAAGCTGACCGTGGAGAAGCCGCTGGCAAAATACGGGCGATACGGGGCGAAGAAAATCTTGCTGTCGGGGTACAAACCAAAGCCCGCCGACTTGCCCTCCATCATGTCCTTGGCCTTCTGGATGCGGTGCTCGGGCACGAAGGCATCACGCACGATCAGGGTCTTGCTGCCGCTGCCGCGCATGCCCACGGCATACCAGTCATCACGGATTTCATAGTCGCTGCGAGGCAGGACGGCGAAGCAGTAATCCTGAGCGCCTTCGGCATTCTTGCGGCGGAAACCGAGAATCGCCCATTCGGCGTGGTCGCAACCGGAACTCCAGCCCATTTCGCCGCTGAACGACACGCCACCCTCAACCTCTTCAGTGCGGCCGAACGGCGCGATACTGCTGCTGGCGGTAGCATCCGGGTCGCTACCCCACACCTCCTGTTGTAGCTTGGGCGAGAACATTGCCATCTGGTGGCTGTGGGTGCACAGCAGGCTCATGGCCCAGGCTGTGCTGGCGCAGGCCCCCGCCAGCAAGGCGATGCACTGGGCGAACTCCGGCAGGGTGATTTCCATGCCGCCGAAGTGTTTGGGCAAGAAAGCGCGGTGCATGCCGATGCTTTTCAGCAAGGCGATATTCTCTGCCGGCACACTGCGGTCCTGCTCTGCACGCATGGCATTGGCGGCAATGGTCGGCAGGACGGACTTCAGGTCTTCCAGCAGGGGGTTTGGCTTTTTCATGAGCGGTCTCTTTCTTATTGGATTCGAAGACGCGATCAGTATGTGAGCGGCGATTGGGTGGCGGAATGCACGTTACGAGGGGAACATTGCACTTTCCATGGCGCCCGGAAATTGCCTTGCGACAAGCATTGACCCGTGCATTTTCGATCACCACAATCCAACCCTCAAGACGCGCGCGGCCCGCCGCGCCCCTGACGGAGTGATGCTGTTGAAAGACCTTTCCCCTTCTGCGGTGCGTGTGTGCGATGCCGCCGTCGGCCACTTCGCCGAGTACGGTTATGACGCCTCTTCGCTGAACGAAATCGCCCAGTTGGCGGGCATGCGCAAGGCATCGCTGTATGCGCATTTCGCCAACAAGGACGCCTTGTTCGTGGAGGTGTTCCAGCGTGCGCTTGTGCAGGAAACGGCCTTTGTCGAGCACGGCTTTGCGCAGGAAGCCCGCGACGGCCTGGCGGCGGGGCACTGGCTGGCCCTGCACCTGGCCGAACGTTATCGCGACTCGGCCGAACTGCGCTTCGTGTTGCGCACGGCGTTCCTGCCCCCGGCGGGCATCAAGCCGATTGTCACTTCGGGCTTTGAACAATACCTGGACGGCATACGCGAAGGGTTCAGCGTGGCCCTGCAAGCTCGCCACGGCTGGGCGCATGAGCAGCAAAGCCGCCTGGCGCTGTATGCCGATGCCTACCTGGGCATCATCGACAGCCTGTATGTAGAGCTGATGTACGCAGGCCCCGACGCCTATGAGCGGCGCGCGGCAGCACTACTGAAAGTGCTGGAAGACTCGCTGTCACTCAACCGCTGACGCCTGGCGCGTCAGGGTTTGATCTTCTTCATTTCATCCAGCAGCTGCATCAGCTGCTGCAGCTTGTCCTCGCCAAACTGGGCGAGGATCTTGTCGTAGTTGTGCGTCATCTCCTCGCTCATCGCCAGAAACGCTTGCTGACCGGCCTTGGTCAGGCTGATGAACACCCGGCGCTGGTCTTCCGGCGACTTGCGCCGCGCTACGATGCCGTCACGCTCCAGGCGCTTGAGCACCCCGCTCATGCTGGGTTTGAGGATACAGGCCAGCTCCGCCAACTGATGGCTTTCCAGCTCGCCTTGCTGGCGCAGGATACGGATTACCCGCCATTGCTGCTCGGTCAGGTCATGGGCATTCAGCGCCGGGCGGAAGAATGCCATGGTGGCTTCGCGCGCCTGCAGCAAGGTCAGGGTGAGGGAGGGTCTCGGTGTGGTCATGCGGGCTCAAGGAGGCTGGAAATAGCAAACCGGCGAGTATGCCAGTGCACAATCATTAATACATTAATAGAATGATTTCTACCCATTTCCAGTCAGCAGGCGGCGTCATGATCACCCTCGAGAGCCCCACCTACTACTCGGCGACCAAGAAGTACAACCTGAGCTTCCCAACCCTGGAACGCGACATCGAGGCCGATGTCGTGGTGATCGGTGGCGGTTTCTCCGGCATTAACACCGCCCTGGAGCTGGCGGAACAAGGCGTGACCAATATCGTCGTGCTCGAGGGCCGTTATCTGGGCTACGGCGGTAGCGGGCGCAACGGCGGGCAGATCATGGCGGGCATCGGCCACGACCTGGAGAAGATCCGCAGCAGCGTCGGTGATCAGGGCGTGAGGGATATTTTCGAAATCAGCGAACTGGGCGCCGGCATCATCAAGGACCGCATCGCCCGCTACGCCATCGACGCCGACTTCTGCCACGGCTATGGCTACATGGGCTTCAACCGCCGCCAGGAACAGACCCTGCGCAAATGGGAGAAGGCGTTCAAGGCGATCAATACCCGCGACGAGATCCGTTTTCTCGGTGGCAGCGAAGTGCGCCAGATCATCGGCAGCAACGCCTACAGCAGCGCCCTGATCCACATGGGCGGTGGCCATGTGCATTCCCTGAACCTGCTGCTGGGCGAAGCGCAGGCACTGGTGGGCCATGGTGCGCGCATCTTCGAACACAGCCCGGCCCTGGAAGTGACCTACGGCGAGCGCATCACGGTACGCACCGGCCGTGGCTCGGTACGCGCCAGCAAGCTGCTGTGGGCGTGCGACAGCTTCCTCAACAAGCTGGAGCCGCAGCTGCACGCACGCACTATAAACACCTATGCCTTCCAGATGATGACCGAGCCATTGCCGGATGAGCTGATCGAGCGCATCAGCCCGATACGCGGGGCCTACAGCGACATCCGCCCGGTGATCGACTACTACCGGGTCACCCGCGAGAACCGCCTGCTGTTTGGCGCCGCCACGCCCTTCGTCGAGCACTTCCCGCTGGACCTGAAGGCGTGGAACCGCGCGCTGATGCTGAAGATTTTCCCCTACCTGAAAGACGTGCGCATCGACCTGGCCTGGGGCGGCCCGATGGCCACCAGTGCCAACCTGTTTCCGCAGATAGGCACCCTCGACAACCGCCCCAACGCTTTCTATGTGCAGGGCTACTCCGGCTTTGGCGTCACGCCCAGCCACATCATTTGCAAGATACTCGCCGAGGGTATGCAGGAGGGATCGAAGCGCTATGACCTGGTCAGCTCGGTCAAGCATGCGCGCATCCTCGGCAAGGACCATTTCCGCCCGCTGCTGCTCACTGCCGGCAAGACCGTGCACCAGCTGTCGGGCTACTTCAACGGCCGTCGCTGAACCGCCGCCAAGTGACTTGCCGGCGATGAGGCCCGCACAAGCAGCACCATCACACTCAAACCATCGCCTGCGCCCGGTAGTCCTTGGGCGAGCGTTCGAACTGTTTCTTGAACGAGCGGCTGAAATGCGCCGAGTCGGTAAACCCCCACTTGTAGGCAATCGAGGTAATCGACTCGCTCCTGAAGAACGGGTTGGCCAGGTCATCCGCACTGCGCTTCAGGCGCGCCCGCTGAATGTAGCGGCACACACTATCGCCCTCCTCCTCGAACAGCCGGTACAGGTGACGCACCGAGATGTTCAGGCGACCGGCCAGGTTGGACGGGGTCAGCCCGGGCTGTGACAGGGACTCGTCGATCACCTGCTGCACGTAGCCCCGCAGGTTGGCCCCGTTCAAGGCCCCAAGGTTGCCCAGCGCTTCGCCATGGCGCTCGAAGCCTGGCTCCAGCAGGGCAATGAAGGCGGTCTGCAGCGCGTCGCCCTGGGCACCATCACCGCTTACATTGCCGTCCTTGCACAGTTGGTCCATCAGCACATGCAGCATGCGCCCGCAGGCGTTGCTTGAGGAGATCTTGCCAAACATCGGGCCGCTGCCTTGCACGTACTTGCGTACCTGCTCACGCGACAGGGCCAGCGAGACATGTTCGATCAACCCACTGGGGGTGATTTCGCAGCGCCCGACCGAATCCATCAGCAGCAGCTCACCCGGCGCCAGGCTGACCTGCATGCCCCCCTGGGACACGGTGGAATGCCCCGCACGCTGGCTGACCAGGAAACAATGCTGGTCATCGTCAAGAGTCGGGTTTTCGCCCAGCCGGCGGATGTTGCCGGCATTGGTGCGCAGGTTGGCCAGCGGCAAGCCGGCACGGGAAAAGGTAGAAACCTCGCCGATGAACAGCGAGTGATTGGACGCAAGTTCCGTCTCGAAACGGCCACAGATCTGTTGCATGGCCGTGGTCCAGCGTTCCAGCCCCTGACGGTTGGATTGTTGAGTATGCATGGCTGCCCTCGACGCAGGATTTGTTGTTATGCGCACATTGTTAACATGTTATCTATGTGCGCACAACTGTCATCATTCGTCGCTAGATACAGCAAGGCGTATGCCAGTTTGCGTCAAAGGCTGGGCAGCAAAGTGTTGAACTGGGCCAGGCTGGCCATCAGGTGCGCACGCTGTTCCGGGCTGATGGGAATGTAGCGGCGAAACGCCGGCATGCGGTTGACCACTTCGCTACCGCCCATGTGCTCCAGCGTCAGCAGCCATTGGCCGTCGCGCCAGGCCAAGGTCAGGCGCTTGAAATCCAGCGGCATCAGCGCCGCCACCAGTGCGGCCTGCTGCAGCAACCGGTCGCGCAGTCGGGCGAAGCGCGCCCGGTCGCCCTTGCGGTACACACAGGCCAGGCCGGTACGGCGTAGTGCACCGGTATGGCGCAGCTCCAGGCTGACCTCGCCCCCTTGCGGAGCAGGCAACTGCAGCTGGAACTCACAGGTGACGATGTGCATCAGCAGGTGGGCCTCGACGCGTTCGTACACCCTGGCCTGCCAACCCTGGGCCGGGTCGTGGATCACCCCGGCCGCCACCAGGTTCTGCTGCCCCAGGTTGCGCGCCAGGCATGCCAGCGTGGCGCCTGGGCGATACCCGGAAGGCGCCCGGGGCGCCAGCAAGCGTTCACGCAAATTTCTGATCATGCAGCACGTGCCCCACGGCGTGGCCAGGCTCGGCAGCAAACTCTTTCTCGAGCACATCCTCGACCCGCGCCGGCTTGAACGGGTTGACCTTCTGCACGCACAGCGTCCAGAACAATGCATAGGCCGCAGTGGCGCCAAGCATGATGGCGAACGGCACGTAGACATCGGCAGGGTTCATGCCCGGCGGTGTGATGAACGCCATGCCGATGAGGATACCGCTGCTGGAGAATATCTGCGGCAACGGGAACAGCGGCGAGCGGTAGGCACGCGGCAGGTCTGGGCGGCGGATGCGCAATATCACCACCGACAGGGTCACCAGCAGGTAGGCGGTGCTCCAGGCGCACACGGCGGCCAGCACCAGGTGCAGGATGTTGTCCGGGTTGCCGCCCAGGTACCAGGCATGCAGGCAAGGGATCAACGCCACCACCAGGATGCACAGCAGCGGTGTCTTGAAGCGCGGGTGCAGGTAGGTGAACACCTTGGGCAACGCGCCGTCCACCGCCATGCCGTAAAGAATACGTGGCACACCGGCCATCAGCGTGTTGATGGTGGCCGCGCCGGCGAACAGGAACCCGATACCCAGCCACACTGGGCCAATATCACCCATCACCTGCTCGGCGAACCGCGGGATGGCCATGGGCGTGTCCAGCAGGTGCACGCCACTGGCGGCATCCAGCACCACGTTTTCCACCTGGCGCTTCATCGCCGCTCCGTAGATGAACATGCAGCTGGCCACGCCAAACAGGCCCAGCGCCATGGCCCGCGGCAGCACCCAGGCCGAGCGACGCAGTTCGGGGGCAAGCGGCGTGACGAACTCGCAGCCAACGAACATGAACATGGCCATGCCGACCAGCGAGAGGATGGTCATCAGGTCGGTGCCCACCAGCGACACGCCGAACGGGCCGTCCAGCTCCACTGCGGGTGCGGCGATCAGGCCAAGCACGCCGAACACCATCAAGGTGGTCCACATGCCGAAGGTGAGGACCACTTCCGCGCGGCTGAAGGCGCTGACGCCAAAGGCATTGAGCACCGCAAACGCCACCACGAAGCACACCCCCAGCAGCCACGAACCGCCGGCGGATTCCGCCAGGGTATTGAGGTGCTCGAAGTTCACCAGCGCCATCACCCCCGACAGGATGGTTTCGGCGGTACCGGCGAACACATGCACGATCAGGTAGGCCGACAGCGTGCCGGTAATGGCGAAGAAACGGCCCATGCCACAGTTGATGTAGTCGTATACCGAGCCCGTGGTCGGCAGGATCGACGCAGCCTCGGCAAAGGTGGTGGACTGCGCCAGCATCATCAGTGCGGCGATGACCATGGCCACGGCGAAGGCGCTGCCGCCGATGCCAAAGCCCATGGTCGCGGTGAGGATCACCGGGCTGGCCATAATCAGCCCGACAGTGCTGGCCAGTGCGGTGGGGAAACCGACCGTGCCGCGGTTGAGGTGCTCGGTGAGCTTGTTATTGAGTGACATCGTATGCCCCGGCTTGTTTTTGTGGCGTTGAACGAGTGATTACTGTGCGCTGCCGGTGGCATGGCGTCTTGCCGATGGCTGCCGCCGGGCTTGTTGCTGCCTGCCAGCAATCAGCCCGGCCTACGCTCGCTTTTTTTGTGGGAGCGGCCTTGCGTCGCGATAGGGGCGCGAAGCGGCCCCAGCATTTTCAGCTTCGCCGCCAACATCGCCGGGGCCGCTCTGCGGCCCTATCGCGACACAAGGCCGCTCCCACAAGGCTTACCCAGTGCGGTTGGCAGCCACAGTCATGCACCTGTCACGCAGGCACAAGCACCGCACTGCCCCGCTTATTAAGCTGCAAACTTTGGCCACCTGCCCCGGAGTCTGCATGAGCGACATCACCCTCCTACCTGCCGTCACGGCCTTCCTGGCCCGCGAGCATGGCGTGTTCATCCACGGCCAGCACCTCGCCAGCCAGTCGTCGTCGAACATTGCCGTGGTCAACCCGGCCAACGGCCAGACCATCGCCCACATCGCCGACGCCAACCAGGCCGATGTCGACCATGCCGTCAGCTCCTCGCGCCAAGGCTTTACCGCCTGGTCGCACACCAGCCCCGCCGCCCGCGCCGCAGTGCTGTTCAAGCTGGCCGACCTGCTGGAAGCCAACCGCGAAGAACTGGCGCAGCTGGAAACCTTGCAATCCGGCAAGCTCATCGGCATTTCCCGTGCGTTCGAAGTACAGCAGGCCGCGCACTTCCTGCGCTACTACGCCGGCTGGGCGACCAAGATCACCGGCCAGACCATCACCCCGTCGCTGCCCTCGTTCGCCGGTGAGCGCTACAGCGCCTTCACCCTGCGCGAGCCGATTGGCGTGGTGGTGGGCATCGTGCCGTGGAACTTCGCCAGCATGATCGCCATCTGGAAGCTGGCCTCGGCCCTGACAACCGGCTGCAGCATTATCCTCAAGCCCAGCGAATTCACCCCGCTGACGCTGCTGCGCATTGCCGAACTGGCCACCGAAGCAGGCCTGCCGGCCGGTGCACTGAACGTGCTGACCGGTGGTGGCCTGGTGGGCAAGGCACTGATCGAGCACGCAGGTACCGACAAGGTCTCGTTCACCGGCTCCGTGCCCACTGGCATCGCCGTAGGCCAGGCTGCCATGGGCGCCAAGCTGACCCGTGCGACACTGGAACTGGGCGGCAAGAACGCGGTGGCCTTCCTGCCGGACGTGGCAACCGACAAGGCTGTGGACGGCATCATCGAGGCCGGCTTCCTGCACTCGGGGCAAATCTGCGCCGCGGGCGAGCGCTTCTATGTGCACCGCTCGCGCATCGACCCGCTGCTGGACGCCCTGTCCCAGCGCCTGGGCCAACTGAAAATCGGCTCGCCACTGGACGAGGCCACCCAGTTCGGCCCCGTGGCCAACAAGCCGCACCAGCAGAAGCTGGCCGAACTGTTCGCCATCGCCCGCGCCGAAGGCAGCCAGATCATTCACGGCGGCACCCTCGGCGACGGCCCCGGCTGTTTCGTCGAACCCACGGTAATCCTCGCTCGGTCGGCCAGCGACACGCTGCTCACCCAGGAAACCTTCGGCCCTGTGGCGACCTTCCTGCCTTATGACGACGAAGACGAACTGCTGCACCTGATGAACGCCTCGCCCTACGGCCTCAGCGCCAGCCTGTGGACCAACGACCTGGGCAAGGCCATGCGCATGATCCCGCAAATCCAGGCCGGTACCCTGTGGGTCAACATGCACACCCTGCTCGACCCGGCTGTACCGTTTGGGGGCATCAAAGCTTCCGGCATTGGCCGCGAGTTCGGCTCGGCCTTCATCGATGACTTCACCGAGCTCAAGTCGGTGATGATCCGCTACTGACCGCGCCTGTGGCCAAGGCGTGCAAGCGCCTTGGCAGCCACGAACAAGACCCCGCCCCACCGCACACGCCCTAATAGGCCATCGCCGCCAACCGCGATGGCCCCTCGCCAGAACCGAGGGTGCCCCCGAACAACAAAGGCCCCTGTGAAGGTGGCCGAGAACAAACGAGGGATGTGCAAATGGTCAAACCACAGACGCTGTCCAGCCTGGCCCTGGCAACCTTGCTGGCCAGCCAGGCCGCGCCGGCCGTTGAGCTGTACGCCGACGATGACAGCCACCTGAACGCCGACATGCTGGCGGTATGGGGCATGTTCAACAGCCGCAAGAACTACGACGGCACCACAGGGGGTTCGACCTGGCGTGAAGGCTTTATCAAGTATGGCCTCAGCGGTGACCAGGGCCTGGCCGGCAACGGCACGCTGTACGGCAGCCTGAACTGGGTGAGCTCGGCCACCTGGGGCGATGGCGATGCGGCCGGCAACACCGATGGCTCCGAACGCACCACCAAGATCGAAGACGCCTTCCTCGGCTGGCGCTCGGCCGACCTGTTCCCGGTGCTGGGCAAGGATGGAGTGGACGTTTCCGCCGGCCGCCAGACCATTCGCCTGGGCAGTGGTTTTTTGATCAACGACGACGGCCCGAACCTGGGCAACGGCGTCGCCGACGGTGCGCTGGACCGCGGCGGGGCCTACTACCTGGCCGCCCGCCACGCCTTCGACCGCACCGCAATGCTGCGCCTGGGGGGCAGCGATGGCCTGCATGGCAGCCTGCTATGGCTGAAATCCGACAACCGCGCCCAGGCCGAAACCGAACTGGCCGCCGGCACGCTGGACTACACCCAAGCCTTGGGCACCCTCGGGCTGACCTGGGTTCACGGCATCGACGTCACCGACCAATGGGCCAGCGACTTTCAGAAAGCCCGCGAAGGCATGGACGTGTACAGCGTGCGCGGCGAAGGCAACGCCGGCATCGACAATGCCAGTTTCGCCTTCGAATACGCCTGGCAGGACAAGACCGACGGCCCCGAGCAAGCCTGGTACCTGCAGGCCGGCTACACCTTCGCCGACCTGCCGTGGGCACCGCAGGTTACCTACCGCTACACCCGCTACTCGGCAGGCTGGGACGCGCTGTTCAGCGGCCTGTCCAGCGGTTACGGCACCTGGTTCCAGGGTGAAGTCGCTGCCAACTACGCCGGCCCCTTCAACAGCAACACGGGTATCCACCATGTGGGCGTGAAGGCGACACCGCTGGAAAATCTCACAGTCGGGGCGCTGTACTTCGACTTCGACACCGTACGCACCCGCGAAAGCCTCAACCTCGATGCGCGGGAGCTGGACCTGTATGTGGAATGGGCAGTCAACGAGCACCTGATAATCAGCCCGCTGGTGGGCCTTTACCAGCCGCGCAAGGACGAGAGCAACGGCGGCAACCAGGTGGGAGGGAATGGTACCAATGTGTACAGCCAGCTGACCGTGGCTGTGCCGTTCTGACGCAACCACGGTAACCAACCTCTGCGGTCAATGTGGGAGCGGGCATGCCCGCGAAGAAGGCGACTCGGTGGCACCGGCTTTGCCGGTGTTCGCGGGCATGCCCGCTCCCACAGGAATCAGTGGCCTTGCGGAAGGGTTTGACCTTGGCCGACTCGGCGAATAATATTCGCAAACCTACCGGTCGGTAGGCGAAAAATCAGCCAGAGAAAACCATGCAAGCCAATCCCTCCCCTCCCATACCCTTCAGCTTCGCCCTGGGCCTAGGCCTGATCGGCGCCCTCGGCCCTTCCGCCGTCGACATGTACCTGTCGAGCCTGCCGGAAATCGCCAGCCACTATCAGGCTAGCTTCACCCGCGTACAGCTGACACTGACCTTCTTCCTGCTGGCCATGGGCGCCGGCCAGCTGATCTTCGGCCCCATCGTCGACGCTTATGGCCGGCGCAAGCCGCTGCTGGCCGGCCTGCTGCTGTTCATCCTGTGCTCGCTGGGCGCAGCCGCAGCCCCCAGCCTCGACACCCTGATCATGCTGCGCTTTTTCCAGGGCCTGGGCAGTGCGCTGACCCTGGTGGTGATCATGAGCATGGTGCGTGATGTGAGCCAGGGCGTGGCCGCGACCAAACTGTTCGCCCTGCTGATGACCATCGAAGGCGTCGCACCGATCCTGGCACCTGCCCTGGGCGGCGTGATCGACGCACATTTCGGCTGGCGTGCAGTAATGCTGGTACTCGCCGGCATGGGCGTGACGGTGCTGGTCAACAGCCTGCTGAACCTGCCGGAAACCCTGCCGCCCAGCAAACGCGAACCCCTGCGCCTGGGCCACGCCTGCAGCACCTACCTGGCCATCCTCGCCGACCGCCGCTTCCTGCGCCCGACCCTGGCGGTTGCTGCGGTATTCTTCTTCCTGTTCGCCTACATCGGCGGTGCCACCCTGGTGTACCAGGCCCACTACGGCCTGAGCGCCCAGGCCTTCGGCCTGCTGTTTGGCGCCACCGGGGTGTCGATCCTGCTCGGCGCCATGACGGCCAGCCACCTGATCAGCCGGCTGGGCCTCAATACCTTGACTTGGGTGGGCGTGCTGTGCATGGCCGGCGGTGCCTGCATCAGCCTGCTCGGTGCACTGACCGGCCTGGGGCTGCCAGGTGTGGCCGGCGGCATGGTGATAGCCCTGTTCGGCCTGGGGATAGCCGAGTCGACGCTGATGTCGCTGGTGATGGCCTCGCAAGAAAAGGCACTGGGTTCCACCGCAGCGCTGCTGGGCGCCATCCAGCTGTCGGCGTCTGCCGGCGCCGCCCCGCTGGCCGCAGTGGTACTCAACCACGGCCCGACCGCATGGGCCGCGCTGCTGGCCCTGTGCACCCTGGTGGTGTGCCTGCTGACCGCCCTCAGCCTGCGCCACACCCCGGCCAGCTTCTCGCTCGCGGGCCATTGAAGCCCTGGCACTGACGGTCAACTCGGCTGGCAGGCAGACACAAGACGACCTACCAGTCGTTAGCGAAACTGGTTGCCTCGAAACCAACAACAAATCCGACGGCTGCCAGCCCTGCGAGACCCGCCATGACCCTCGATACCAGAATTGACTTCATCTACCTGTCCGAGCAGGACATGATCCGTGCCGGCGTCACCGACATGCCGGCCTGTGTCGACACCATGGAAGAAATGTTCGGCCTGCTGTACCAGGGTGACTACCGCATGGCCGGCCCGAACAGCGACTCGCACGGCGCGATGATTACCTTCCCCGAGCACTCGCCATTCCCCAACATGCCCAAGCCCACCGCCGACCGGCGCATGATGGCGATGCCGGCGTACCTCGGCGGCAACTTCCAGACCGCAGGCGCCAAGTGGTACGGCTCGAACATCGCCAACCGTGAGAAAGGCCTGCCCCGCTCGATCCTGATGTTCACCCTCAACGATGCCGACACCGGCGCGCCACTGGCACACATGTCGGCCAACCTGCTGTCGGCCTACCGCACCGGCGCCATCCCGGGCGTCGGCGCCCGCCACCTGGCGCGCAAGGACGCCAAGGTGATCGGCCTGGCCGGCCCGGGGGTGATGGGCAAGACCACGGTCGCTGCGTTCATGGCCGTCTGCCCGCTGATCGACACCCTCAAGGTCAAGGGCCGTGGCCAGAAGAACCTGGATGCCTTCGTCGCCTGGGTGAAAACCAGCTTCCCGCAAATCACTCATGTCCAGGTGGTGGAAACCCTGGAAGAAGTGGTACGCGGTTCCGACCTGGTCAGCTACTGCAGCTCGGGCGAAGTCGGCGACCCCAGCCAGTACCCGCTGGTGCGCCGCGAGTGGGTCAAGCCTGGCGCGTTCCTGGCCATGCCAGCCCCGTGCAGTATCGACGCCGGCATGGAGCAGGACGACGTGCGCAAGGTGGTGGACAACACCGGCCTCTACGAGGCCTGGTTCGAAGAGCTGCCCAAGCCTGCGCACAACCACGTACCGCTGGTAGGTGTGCGCTTCATGGACATGATTGCCGAAGGCACGCTGGCCGCCGAGCAGGTGGAAGACATCGGCAAGATCATCAGCGGCGACGCACCGGGCCGCCTGCATGACGACGAAATCATCCTGATGTCGGTGGGCGGCATGCCCGTCGAAGACGTGGCCTGGGGCACCGTGGTGTACCGCAAGGCGCTCGAGCAAGGCATCGGCGTAAAGCTCAACCTCTGGGAAACCCCCGTTCTCAGCTGATCCCCGCAACCGGATAACAAGGCAAAGCCCATGACACAGATCATCAAACTGAAAACCGGCTCCAAGTTCGAAGCCATGGCCAGCTACTCCCGCCTGGTGGCGGTGGACAACTGGATTCACGTCTCCAACACCGCCGGACGCAACCCGCAGACCCAGGTCATTCCAGAGGACGTCATCGAACAGACCCACCAGGTGTTCGCCAACATCGAAACCGCGCTGGCCGCAGTCGATGCCAGCCTGGCCGATGTCATCAACTCGCGCGTGTTCATCCAGGACCCTGCCGATGTACCACGGGTCATGGACGTGATCGGCGAGAAGTTCCGCGGCATCGACCCGGCCACCACGGTCACCTGCCCGCCGCTGGGCTCCACCGTTTACAAGGTCGAGCTGGAGGTCACCGCCTACCGCGCTGCGGGGCAAGCGCAAGTGACCCTGATCCGCCTTGGCCAGTGAGGCTGCTGGCTGGCGCTGAACACTCCCCCTGCACGCACAACAAAGAGTAAAGCCATGTCTCCCACGATCGCCCCTGTGCAAACCAGCACCCGCCACCCCGACGCCACTACCGTGGTGATCATCGGTGGCGGCATTATCGGCCTCACCGCCGCACTGAGCCTCGCCGAACGCAACATACCGGTGGTGGTGCTGGAAAAGGGGCGCATCGCTGGCGAGCAGTCGTCGCGCAACCTGGGCTGGGTGCGCAAGACCAACCGCCACGCCCATGACATTCCCCTGGCACTGGCGGCTGATCGGCTGTGGGCCGAGATGCCCGCACGGGTTGGCAGCGACGTTGGCTATCGCCAAGCCGGCATCATGTTCATCGGCCGTAACGACACGCAGATGGGCATGCATGAAGGCTGGCTGAAAAGCGTCGAGGCGCTGGGCCTGGATTCGCGCCTGCTGAGCACGCGGGAAATCACCCGGATGGTGCCGGGTGGTCGGGCGGATTGGGCAGGTGGCATCTTCACCCCCTCCGACGCCCGCGCCGAACCGACTCTGGCCGCCAGCGCCATCGCCCGGGCGGCGATCGCCAAAGGTGCAGTGGTAGTGGAGAACTGCGCGGTGCGCACGCTGGTCACCGCAGCCGGCCGTGTCAGCGGGGTGGTCACCGAGCAAGGTGAAATCCGCTGCGACCAGGTGTTGCTGGCCGGTGGCCTGTGGTCGCGCAAGTTCCTCGGCAACCTGGGCATCAACCTGCCGACCTTGCCGCTGACCTGTTCCGTGCTGCGCACAGAGCCCATGGACGGGCCAACCGACATCGCCGTGGGCGCACCAGATTTTTCCTTCCGCAAGCACAAGGACGGCGGCTACATCATCACCCAGCGCGGCGCGCTGGACGCCTTCCTCACCCTCGATCACCTGCTGCTGGGCAAGCGTTACCTGCCCCAGCTGCGTGCCCAGCGGGACTTTTTGCGCATCAGCTTTGGCAAGTACTTCTTCAAGGACCTGGCCCTGGCCCGGCGCTGGAAGGCAACGGATGTAACCCCCTTCGAGCGTGTACGGGTACAAGACCCGCACGCCAACCCGGCCCTCAACGACGAGGCCATGCGCAACCTGAAAGCGGCCTGGCCGGTGTTCGAACAGGCCCGTATCGCCAGCGCCTGGGCCGGCACGATTGACGTCACCCCCGACTCCAACCCGGTCATCGGCCCGGTGGCCAGTATTCCGGGCCTGACCCTGGCCACCGGCTTTTCCGGGCATGGCTTCGGCACCTCGCCTGCTGCTGGCCAGCTGGCGGCAGACCTGGTGGCCCAGGCCACCCCGCTGATCGACCCGTCACCGTACCGCTTCGAGCGTTTCGCCTGACACAAATGGGAGTGGGCAAGCCCGGCTACCTGAACTGGTACTCCAACCCCGCCCCCGCATACCACGACCGCCCAGGCGCTGCCTCGTAATAACGCCCGTTGCCGTCACCGACAATCACCGACCCCACATACTGCCGGTCAAACAGGTTGTCCAGCCGCAGCAGCTGGTGGAACGTCCAGGGCCCCACATGTTGCTCGAACCGGGTCCGCCAGTTGAATACCGCATACGCAGGTGCGGCCTTGGCGGTGTTGCTGTCGTCCACATACACCTTGCTGCGGTACTGCCCTTCAACCCCCATGCTGATGGACGACACCGGCTTCCAGACCAGCTCGCCAAACAGGTTGTTCAGCGGCACACCGGGCAGGCGGTTGCCACTTTCGATGGTCTGGCTGATGTCATCGGCATAGCGGGCATCGGTGCGGGTATACACCAGGGTGGTCTGCCACTGCTCGCTCAAGTCACTTTGCAGGCTCGCCTCAAAGCCGCGTCGTACAGTACGCCCTGCATTGCGATAGCTGGTTCGACCATCCGTAGCGCTGGCAACGACGATTTCGTCATCGGTATGAATCTCATACACCGCCGCATTCAGGCGCGTGCGCTCGCCAAGCCGGTACTTCACACCCATTTCATACTGCATGCTGGTGGCAGGCTTGAGGCCGAAGTTGAAGCTTTCGGCCAAGCCCGGCGCATAGGCCATCTCGGCCTGGGTGGGGGTTTCGAAACCTTTGCCGACGCTCACGTAACCGCGCAGGTCCGGCGTGAACGCGTACATCACCGACAGTGACGGCGTGGCCTGCTGGTACTTCTTCGAGCCGCTGGAGTCACCGTTGGCCAGGTAATGGTCGTCGACACGCATTTCCATGGTGCTGTAGCGCAGCCCCAGCTCGCTGGTCCAGTTGCCGATTTCCCAATGGGCCTGGAGGTACGGGTCCAGGCTGGTAGCGGTGTCTTTCTCGTCACGGCGCAACTCACCTTTCACGCCCAACTGGTCACCGCTGAAATTCCGGTAGCCGCGGCGGTCGTCCTTGCTCTGGTCGTAATCAGCGCCGATGGTGAAGGTAAGATTGCCGGGCACATCCGCGACCGGCTGTATCCAGCGCAGGGTGCCGCCGTGGAATTCACGATCAAAGTCCACAACCCCGCCGCCACGCTGGCTGTTAGAGGCCACCGTTCTGGGGATGGACAAATACTGCACCACGCTGCGCCGCCCTGCATACAGGTTGAACTGCAGCGTGGCATCGCCAAAGTAGCGCTCGTAGTTCATGCCTAGCTGCTGGTGGTCGATGCTCTTGCGGGTGTTGTAGGTTTCGGCCACTGCCGCTGTGGAGCGTGGATCATGCTTGTAGGCATCCCAGGTCTGCCCCAGCGGGTCCTGCGTGTTGTTCTGCTCCAGGCTGCTGTAGATCAGCGCCATGCGCGAGTCTTCATCGGGCTTGAAATTGACCTTGGCGAAGGTCTGGTCACGGCGCGCGGCACTGTGGTCGCGATAGCCATCGGTATCCAGGCGCGAGGCATCCAGCACGAAACCTGCGGTGTCGTTGCCGCCCTCTGCCGACAGGTGGTTCTTGTTGAAGCCGTCGCTGCCGAACGTCGTTTCGGCACCCACACGTGCGGGCCCCTGCCCGTCGCGGGTAAACATCTGGATCACGCCACCGGCGTTGCTGCCGTACAGCGTCGCTGCCGGGCCGCGCAGCACCTCGATACGGTCGGCCACGTCCAGGTTCAGCGTGGCAGCCTGGCCTTGCCCGTCGGGCGTACTGGCCGGTATGCCGTCACTCAGCAGCTTTATGCCGCGCACGCCAAAGGCCGAGCGTGCACCGTAGCCCCGCGAGGAAATCTGCAGGTCTTGCGCGTAGTTCTGCCGGTTCTGCACCACCAGCCCAGGTACTTTGCTGAGCACTTCCGACAGGTTGACGCCAAGCTGGCCATCCGTGCCGTGGGACAGGTCAACGGTATCCACCGAAAACGGCAGGTCGAATGTGCTGGTGGGCGCATAGACGCCGGTCACCACCAGCGGGTCCATGATGACTATATCGGGTGAATTGGCCTTAGCACCGCCATTGGCGCTCATGCCACCTGCAAACAGCAGGACCAGGCTTGGAGATGAAGGAAAACGAGAAAGAAATCGATACATGCGCAGCTTCCAGAAATTGCCGGTATTACACCAGACCAGCAGCGGCAGCGCGAACGCAGGATTTTTCCTGGCAAGCAGTTGCGAATTTACTTACGCTGAAATACTGTATACGCATACAGCAAAACAAGGAATTTCCTGTGTCCAGCACCGCCTCCGCTACCCCGAGCAGCTATGAACAGTTGGGTGTACGCATCCAGAAGATCATCAACAGCCCCACCGCCCAGCGCAGCCGTGCGGCGCTGATCTTTCGCCTGGAACAGGAAAGCCCGGATGACTGGGAAACCTTGCTCGAGGAAATCGCCGAGAACGACAACGTCACCCTCGCCCACCGTGACGACGGCGGCGTGCAGGTTTTCTGGACCGTACCGAAGGAAGACTGACCGCGCATGAGAGTTTCGCTTTTCGCGGCAGCCTGCCTGTTACTGACCACTCCACTTGTACAAGCCGACGCCCCGCGCACCTTCCAGGAGGCCAAGAAGGTCGCCTGGAAGCTCTATGCGCCGCAATCGACCGAATTCTATTGCGGCTGCAAATACAAGGGTAACAAGGTCGACCTGGCGTCCTGCGGCTATGCCCCGCGCAAGAATGCCCAGCGCGCATCGCGCATCGAGTGGGAACACATCGTACCGGCCTGGCAGATCGGCCATCAGCGCCAATGTTGGCAAAGCGGCGGGCGCAAGCAGTGCTCGCAGCATGACGAGGTGTACAAACGCGCCGAAGCCGACCTGCATAACCTGGTGCCGAGCATCGGCGAGGTCAACGGCGACCGTAGCAACTTCAGTTTCGGCTGGCTGCCAGAACAGCGCGGCCAGTATGGCAGTTGCCTGACCCAGGTCGACTTCAAGGCCAAGAAGGTGATGCCACGCCCGTCGATCCGCGGCATGATCGCCCGCACCTACTTCTATATGAGCAGGCAGTACAACCTGCGCCTGTCCAGGCAGGACCGCCAGTTGTACGAGGCCTGGAACAAGACCTACCCGCCGCAGGCATGGGAGCGGCAACGCAACCAGCAGGTAGCCTGTGTGATGGGACGAGGTAACGAGTTTGTGGGCCCGGTCAACCTCAAGGCGTGCGGTTGAGCATTAGGCCAGTGCTTGCAAATAGGCGCTGGCTTCCCGGTAACGGGCCAGCCGCGCCAAGTCGGCGGGGCCAGGGCAGGGAATGCGGGAAAGGTCACTGTTGTCGGCCAGGTCGGCCAGCTTGACGGTGCGCGCCAGCGGATCATCGCCCAGGCGTGCCACGAAGTCCTGGTAGGGCTCGCCCTCACGGCGGCTGAGCGCCAGCAAGGCTGCAAGGATTTTCAGCGCAAACCCCTCGCGCGCCAGGTCGGACAACGTCAGCGGGGTGTCCTCGATCACATCGTGAAGCACTGCGACAATCCGTTGCTCGGGTGTGGACACCCGCATCATTACGCGTAGCGGGTGGAGAATATACGCCACCCCACCCTTGTCGTATTGCCCTTCATGCGCTCTGGCGGCGACGGCAATGGCCCGCTCCAGTGTAGACATTAGGCCCCTCCCCGTTCGGCATCTTCCACCCAAGCATAGCCAAACTTGTGTGAACAATGTCTAACACACGCCTGACAAAGCTTGCGCCATCCCTGCAGGAGCGGCCTTGTGTCGCGATGGGCTGCAAAGCAGCGCCATGATATTGGGGTCACGGCTAATCTTGCCGGGGCTGCTTCGCTACCCATCGCGACGCAAGGCCGCTCCCACAAGTACAGCGTGCACCCGAACATGCGGCGCACTTGTATTTACTTAGCGGGCTGCGCCGTGCTGGATCACCACCGAATCGGTGCCGAGCTTGGCCATCACTTCGTCCTTGCGCGCTTGCGCTTCTTCACGGGTAGGGAACGGCCCCAGCAGCACCACCGGCTTGCCGTTGCGGTATTCCACCGAAGACGGGATGCCCTTTTCGATCAGCCGCGCGGTCATGTCGCTCAGCGCGCCCATGTTGGCGCCCTGGATCACTTCAACATCCCAGCCTTCTGGTGCCGGCTGCCCAGCCAGTGCATCGGCACGGCGCTGCAGGTCGGCACCACCGCACACTTCGCGGATGCGCAGGTTGTTGCCGTTGTCGTCGACGATGATGTCGTACTGGCCGTCGCGCTTGATGGCCACGTAGCTGCGGTAGGCTTCGTACTGCCCGGCATCGTCCTTGCCGCGGACCTGGCCGCAGATGGTGCCCTGGGTGTCGATCCGCACGTTGCCGAACTTGGCGGTCTTGGGGTTGTGCAGGTGTTCGGCCACCTGCTTGTGCACGCCTTCGACCTCGTTCTCACAGCCCGCCAGGGCGAGCACTGCCATTACCACAGCCAGTTTGCGCACGCGTGTACCTCCAGTTTCGAAGGCGCGGATTCTAGCACGCCAGGGTATGCCCCGAACCGCGACCAAACGTTACACGCTAATTCACGCGCACATGAAAAAAGGGCGATCATTTCTGATCGCCCTTTCTCGATTTGGTAGGCACAATTGGACTCGAACCAACGACCCCCACCATGTCAAGGTGGTGCTCTAACCAACTGAGCTATGTGCCTGTCGTGTGGTGCGCATATTAGTGATGCAATGCGTACCTGTAAAGCTTTTTTTTGAGAAAAATCAAAAACTTTCGACTATGAGCGCTGCCTGCCCATGCCGCGGTTTCGACGCCCGCGAAATGGACAATGAAAAAAGGGATGACCCTTTCGGATCACCCCTTCTTCGATTTGGTAGGCACAATTGGACTCGAACCAACGACCCCCACCATGTCAAGGTGGTGCTCTAACCAACTGAGCTATGTGCCTGTCGTGTGGTGCGCATTCTACGCATTAGAAAAACCATGTCAACACTTTTTTTCGAGCTAACCTACTGAATCTTAAACTCTTTATATAGAGAGGCGCCGGCAGGTCCGCCGTAAAGGATTTTCACCAGACGACTAGCGGGTGTTTATTATTATTGATAGCATCGGTACATTCGTTAAAAATATAAAACACGAGGTTCCTGCAGCATGGCTAACACCCCCTACCCCCAGTCCTACTACGCCGCCTCGGCCAACCCGGTGCCGCCACGTCCGGCGCTGCAGGGTGAGGTGGAAACCGATGTGTGCATCATCGGCGCCGGCTACACCGGCCTTTCCAGCGCCCTGTTCCTGCTGGAGAACGGCTTCAAGGTGAGCATCGTCGAAGCGGCCAAGGTCGGCTTCGGCGCATCGGGCCGCAACGGCGGCCAGATCGTCAACAGCTACAGCCGCGACATCGACGTCATCGAACGCACCGTCGGCCCCAAGGAAGCGCAACTGCTGGGCCACATGGCCTTCGAAGGCGGGCGCATCATTCGTGAGCGCGTGGCCAAGTACAACATCCAGTGCGACCTGAAAGACGGTGGCGTGTTCGCCGCCCTCACCAGCAAGCAGATGGGTCACCTGGAGTCGCAAAAGCGCCTGTGGGAACGCTTTGGGCACAACCAGCTCGAGCTGATGGACCAGAAGCGCATCCGTGAAGTGGTCGCGTGCGACAGCTATATCGGCGGCATGCTGGACATGAGCGGCGGCCACATCCACCCACTGAACCTGGCCCTGGGTGAAGCTGCTGCGGTCGAGTCGCTGGGCGGCATCATCTATGAACAAACCCCGGCAATCCGCATCGAGCGCGGTGCCAACCCGGTCGTGCACACCCCACAAGGCAAGGTGCGCGCCAAGTTCATCATCGTCGCCGGCAACGCCTACCTGGGCAACCTGGTGCCGGAACTGGCCGCCAAGTCCATGCCATGCGGCACCCAGGTGATCACCACCGAACCGCTGGGCGAAGAGCTGGCGCGCACCCTGCTGCCGCAGGACTACTGCGTCGAGGACTGCAACTACCTGCTCGACTACTACCGCCTGACCAGCGACAAGCGCCTGATCTTCGGCGGTGGCGTGGTGTACGGCGCGCGTGACCCGGCCAACATCGAGGCGATCATTCGTCCGAAGATGATCAAGGCCTTCCCGCAGCTGAAGAACGTGAAGATCGACTACGCCTGGACCGGCAACTTCCTGCTGACCCTGTCGCGCCTGCCACAGGTTGGCCGTATCGGCGACAACATCTACTACTCGCAGGGATGCTCGGGCCACGGCGTGACCTACACCCACCTGGCGGGCAAAGTGCTGGCCGAGGCCCTGCGCGGCCAGGCTGAGCGTTTCGACGCCTTCGCCGGCCTGCCGCACTACCCGTTCCCGGGTGGCCAGATGCTGCGTGTGCCGTTCAGCGCCATTGGCGCCTGGTACTACAGCCTGCGCGATCGCCTGGGCTTCTGATGTAAGCAGGCCTGGCGCTATCGCCGGCAAGCCAGCTCCCACAGATACCGCACAGGCGTCGAACCCAGTGCGCTACCTGTGGGAGCTGGCACCGCTATTTGTTCAGGCTGCTGATAGCCTGCTTCGCCGCAATTTCCTGCCCCGCCCGCGCCAGATCATCCGCAGCCTGTAACCAGCGCTGGCGGTCCACCTGGGCCGGCAACTGCCGCGGTGGCTGCACCAGCACCGCCCAACTCCCCTGCTTAGCCCACGCCGATGCAAAGTCATCGAACGCCATCACCTGCCGCCGGTGCATGCCCGAGCGCAGCAGTACACGCTGCTTGTAGCGGTCATAGCCGATCAGCACCGCATAACGTGGCTCACCCCACCAGGCGGAACCCTCCTCGTAACGCAGCAACACCGGGTTGCCCGCCGCCACCTGGGCCAGCAGTGCGTCCAGTTGTTTGTCCAACGGGTACACCACCATGCCATAGTCCCGCGCCACGCGAGGGATGCCAGTGTCCAGCGCTTCGGCGCCCTGTGGCAGGTTCAACGGTTTGTCCAGCAGGCCCGGGGTGATGGGTGCGCCCTGTTGCGACAGCACCGCTGCCAGCGCCATGGCACCGCTGTGGTTGGCGTTGCCACGGTAGAACGGCACGCTGCTGATCTCGACCCGCTGCGGCAGGCCTTTGAGGTTGGCAGGCGGTGCGCTGGCACAGCCGGCCAAGGTGGCCGCCATCAGACAGGCGACCAACAGCCGCCGTGGGGCAGCTTTGATGGAATGTTGCTGCATGGACACTCGCTTGTTCCAACGCCAGGCAGGCAGCGCCCGGCTCTGGCCACCGATCATAGGTCCGACAGCGGCGCGGGTATAGTCCGACAGCGGCTTGGAGCGAATCGGACTCAGAGATAGACCTTTGTTCGATGGAACGTCACAGGCGAAGGGCTAGACTAAAGCAGTGTCTGGAAGGCAGCGCTGGCCAATCGAGCGCTTGCCGTAGAGATGGAGGCACAGATGAGCCTGACCATGGCAATTTTCATGCTGGTAGGCATGTGGCTAAGCGTTGCAGCCGCCATGCTGTGGGGCGTACTGCGCATCGTGCGGCGCCATTCCCACCACCACCTGCCACCGCAGGCCCCTGCCAAGCCGCAACCTGTGCGCCGGGCACGGCGGCCAGCCGGGGTGCATTAAAACTTCATAAAACGCGAACGGGGCGCAATGCGCCCCGCCTTTTGCATCAACCTTCTTTACATCAACCTTCAGCCGCCTCACGCTTCAATCGCGCCCGGCGAGCAAAAATGTTGAGCATCTCGATCACGGTCGAGAACGCCATGGCCGCATACACATACCCCTTCGGTACATGAGCGCCAAAACCTTCGGCGATCAGCGTCATGCCGATCATGATCAGGAAGCCCAAGGCCAGCATGACCACCGTCGGGTTGTCATTGATGAAGTTGGCCAGCGGGTCGGCGGCCACCATCATGACGATGACTGCCGTGATCACGGCAATGATCATGATCGGCAAGTGCTCGGTCATGCCCACAGCGGTGATGATGCTGTCGACCGAGAAGACGATGTCCAGCAGCAGGATCTGGAAGATTGCCGCAGCGAAGCCCAGGGTAATGGTCGAACCGACTTTGGCTTCTTCCTTCGCACCGTGCGGGTCAACGCTTTCGTGGATTTCCTTGGTCGCCTTCCACAGAAGGAACAGGCCACCGGCGATCAGGATCACATCCTTCCAGGAGAAGGCGTTACCGAACACTTCGAACACCGGGTCGGTCAGCTGTACGATCCAGGCCACCGTGCTGAGCAAGGCCAGGCGCATGACCAACGCCATGCTGATACCGATACGTCGTGCCTTGGAACGGTACTCCACGGGCAGTTTGTTGGTCAGGATGGAGATGAAGATCAGGTTGTCGATGCCCAGTACAACTTCCATGGCGACCAGCGTAGCCAGGGCAACCCAGGCGGTGGGGCTAGCGGCGAGTTCCAGCAAGTATTCCATTGTTCAAATCCTGCAGCGGCGGTTTAGGGTCAGATTTCCTGGGTGTCTTTTTTCTTGTCGGCATCTTCAGGCTTTTGCCCTTCGCCGCCGATGGCCTCGTTCAACGCCTGCTGAGCGGCCTTGTTGGTGTCGTCAATCGCCTGCTTGGCCGACTGTGCGGCCTGGTCGAGCATCTGCTGGGCGGATTTCTCAGCCTGGTCGCAGCCTGCCAGGGTGAACAGGGCCAACGCCAGCACCAATGGGGTACCGATGGATTTGAGTTGCAGCATGGTGTCCTCGCTTGAAATGTCCCGTCGGCGCATGGCGCCTGATGCGGTGCATTCTAAAGACGCTGATAGTTCAGGAAAATTCGTATTTTCATGGCGTATACTTCGGTTTTTACGAATCGGGACGAACGACGGTGCTCAACTATCGCCAGCTGCATTACTTCTGGGCCGTGGCCAAGACGGGCAGCATTACCCGCGCCAGCGAACAACTGAACCTTACACCACAGACCATCAGCGGGCAGATCAGCCTGTTCGAGCAAACCTACGGCCTTGAATTGTTTCAACGCGCCGGCCGGCAGCTGGAGCTGACCGAGACCGGCCGCCAGGCGCTGGTATATGCAGAGCAGATGTTCCAGATTGGCGGCGAGCTCGAAGCCATGCTGCGCGCAGGCCCGCAGGAGCAGATCCTGTTCCGCGTGGGGGTGGCCGACGTGGTGCCCAAATCCATCGTCTACCGCCTGCTGGCACCTACCATGGAGCTGGATGAAGTGCTTCGCATCAACTGCCGCGAAGACAAACTTGAGCGGTTGCTGGCCGACCTGGCCATCCAGCGCCTGGACTTGGTGATTTCCGACAGCCCGATGCCCGGCAACCTGGACATCAAGGGCTATAGCCAGAAGCTGGGTGAGTGCGGGCTGAGCTTCTTCGCCACGCCGGCGCTGGCACAGCGCCTGGAGGGCCCCTTCCCGGCCTGCCTGCAGGACGCCCCGTTGCTGGTTCCCGGCCAGGAAACCGTGGTGCGCAGCCGCCTGTTACGTTGGCTGAGTGAGCAACAGGTGCAGCCACGTATCGTGGGCGAATTCGATGACAGTGCCCTGATGCAGGCGTTCGGCCAGTCGGGCAGCGGCATTTTCGTTGCCCCCAGCGTGATCGCCGAAGAAGTATGCCGCCAGTATGGCGTGACGCTGATCGGCCAGACCGAGGCCGTGCACGAGTCGTTCTATGCCATTTCGGTGGAACGCAAGGTCAAGCACCCGGGGATCGTGGCGATTACCGAGGGGGCGCGTCGGGAGTTGTTTCATTGGTGATTGCGGCGGCCTGTTCGCAGGTTTACCCGCGAACAGGCCGCAACAGCCCCACAAGTACTCTATGGTAAAGTCGCGCCCTTTCCAGATTCCGAGATACCGCTGCACATGACCCCCCTTCTCCGCCTCCTCAACCGCACCAGCCTGGTGACGCAGATCGTCATCGGCCTGCTCGCCGGCATCGCCCTTGCCCTGCTCGCGCCCGCCATCGCCCGCGACATGGCCTTTCTCGGCAAGGTGTTCGTCAGCGCCCTGAAAGCCGTGGCGCCCGTACTGGTGTTCGTCCTGGTCATGGCGTCTATCGCCAACCACCGCCACGGCCAGGAAACCCACATCCGCCCGATCCTCTGGCTGTACCTGCTGGGCACCTTCGCCGCAGCGGTGGTGGCTGTAGTTGCCAGCATGCTGTTCCCGTCCAATCTGGTGCTGAGCACTGGCGAGGCAACGTTGAGCGCGCCGGGCGGCATCGCCGAGGTGATGCAGAACCTGCTGCTGAGCGCGGTCGACAACCCGGTCAACGCCCTGCTCAACGCCAACTTCATCGGCGTGCTGACCTGGGCCATCGGCTTGGGCGTGGCCCTGCGCAATGCGGGCGAAACCACCCGTACCGTGGTCGAAGACTTGTCCAATGGCGTGACCCTGATCGTGCGCGTGGTCATCCGCTTCGCCCCGCTGGGCATTTTTGGCCTGGTCAGCTCCACGCTTGCCCAGTCTGGCCTCGACGCGCTGCTCGGCTACCTGCACCTGCTGGCTGTGCTGATCGGCTGCATGCTGTTCGTGGCGCTGGTGATGAACCCGCTGATCGTGTTCTGGAAAATCCGCCGCAACCCCTACCCACTGACCTTGCTGTGCCTGCGCGAAAGCGGCATTACCGCGTTCTTCACCCGCAGCTCGGCGGCCAACATCCCGGTCAACCTGGCACTGTCGGAGCGCCTTGGCCTGCATGAAGACACCTATTCGGTGTCGATCCCGCTGGGCGCAACCATCAACATGGCCGGCGCGGCCATCACCATCACCGTGCTGACCCTGGCTGCGGTGCATACCCTGGGTATCCCGGTTGACCTGCCGACGGCCGTGCTGCTCAGCGTGGTGGCGGCGGTGTGCGCCTGCGGTGCTTCGGGCGTGGCCGGGGGCTCGCTGCTGCTGATTCCACTGGCGTGCAGCCTGTTCGGCGTCCCCAGCGAAATTGCCATGCAGGTGGTGGCGGTGGGCTTCATTATTGGTGTGTTGCAGGACTCGGCCGAGACGGCGCTGAATTCGTCGACCGATGTGCTGTTCACAGCGGCGGCTTGCCAAGCCGAAGAGCGGCGTAACGCTTGAAGGCCAAGGGGCCGCTGTGCGGCCCCTTGCAGGCAAGCAATGATGCCAGTGATTGCTTAAGCCAGGCGCATTACCTAGGCTAGTGGCCTTTCCCCAGTAATGAGACAGGGCCATGTCAGAATACGAAACCGCAGGTGAAGGCCGCTTCAACAGCGTTGAGATCCGCATTCTCGGTTCGCTGATCGAAAAGCAGGCCACCAGCCCGGAAAGCTACCCGCTCACCCTCAATGCCCTGCTCCTGGCCTGCAACCAGAAGACCAGCCGCGAGCCGGTGATGAACCTGACCCAAGGCCAGGTCGGCCAGGCCTTGCGCGCCCTTGAAGGGCAGGACATGACCCGCCTGCAGATGGGCAGCCGTGCCGACCGCTGGGAACAAAGGGTGGACAAGGCACTGGAGCTGGTGCCAGCGCAGCTGATACTGATGGGCCTGATGTTCCTGCGTGGCCCGCAAACCCTCAACGAACTGCTTACCCGCAGCAACCGCCTGCACGACTTCGACGACACCGAGCAGATCCAGCACCAACTGGAGCGCCTGATTTCGCGCGGTCTGGCATTGCACCTGCCACGCCAGGCCGGCCAGCGCGAAGACCGCTACACCCACGCCCTGGGCGACCCGGCTGAAATCGAAGTAATCCTCGCTGCACGCCAGCAGGAAGGTGGCGCGCGCAGCAGTGGCGGCAGTGTCTCGGAAGACCGCATCGAAGCCCTTGAAGCCCGCATCGCGGCGCTGGAGGCGCGCCTGGCCGAGCTGGAGGGCTGAGCCTTTACGGCTCGCGGTCGGGGAAGTTTCGGCAGCTCTTGCGTTCGGCCAGCTCCCGGTCACTGGGGCGCTGGTCGACGAACACGGTGCGGCCGTCGGCGTAGATTTCCAGGTAGCCCCAGTGCAGGTCCTGCTCTCGCTGACCGGGCTTTGGGGGGACTAACCACCAGGGTTCGCGGCTGATCAGGGTCATGGGTGTGATTCCTGAGGGGATCTGCACTAATCATAGACACCCTCAGCCTTCGAAGGCCCTATCGCCGGCAAGCCAGCTCCCACAGGTACACCACAGTTTCGAATTCTGTGATCACCTGTGGTAGCTGGCTTGCCGGCGATAGGGCCAGTGCAGGCTTATGCCGGAGCCGAAGTACGGATCAGGTGATCGAAGGCTGCCAGCGAAGCCTTGGCCCCTTCACCCACAGCAATCACGATCTGCTTGTATGGCACGGTAGTCACGTCACCGGCGGCAAACACGCCCGGGATGCTGGTCTGGCCCTTGGCATCGACGATGATCTCGCCACGCGGCGACAGCTCGACGGTGCCCTTCAGCCAATCAGTGTTCGGCAGCAGGCCGATCTGCACGAAGATGCCTTCCAGCGCCACGTCGTGCGTTTCATCCGTAGTGCGATCCTTGTAGCGCAGGCCGGTCACTTTCTCACCATTGCCCAGCACTTCGGTGGTCAGCGCGCTGGTGATCACTTTCACGTTCGGCAGGCTGTGCAGCTTGCGTTGCAACACTGCATCGGCACGCAGCTGGCTGTCGAATTCGATCAGCGTCACCTGGGCGACGATGCCGGCCAGGTCGATAGCCGCTTCCACGCCCGAGTTGCCGCCGCCGATCACCGCCACGCGCTTGCCTTTGAACAGCGGGCCGTCGCAGTGCGGGCAGTAAGCCACGCCACGGCCGCGGTATTCCTGCTCGCCCGGCACGTTCATTTCGCGCCATCGGGCACCGGTGGCCAGGATCACGGTCTTGGCCTTGAGCGAGGCACCGCCGGCCAGGCGTACTTCATGCAGGCCGCCATCGGTGGCCGGAATCAGCGCTTCGCCGCGCTGCAGGTTCATGATGTCCACGTCGTATTGCTTGACGTGTTCTTCCAGTGCCGTGGCCAGTTTCGGCCCTTCGGTTTCCTGCACCGAGATGAAGTTTTCGATGGCCAGGGTATCGAGCACCTGGCCGCCGAAGCGCTCGGCAGCAACACCGGTGCGGATGCCTTTACGTGCGGCGTAGATGGCCGCTGCCGCGCCGGCCGGGCCACCACCGACCACCAGTACATCGAAAGCGTCCTTGGCGTTGATCTTCTCGGCCTGGCGAGCACCGGCACTGGTGTCGATCTTGCCGAGGATTTCTTCCAGGCCCATGCGGCCCTGGCCGAACACTTCGCCGTTCAGGTAGACGCTTGGCACCGCCATGATCTTGCGCGATTCCACTTCGTCCTGGAACAGCGCACCGTCGATGGCCACATGGCGCACATTAGGGTTGAGCACTGCCATCAGGTTCAGCGCCTGGACCACGTCCGGGCAGTTCTGGCACGACAGCGAGAAGTAGGTTTCGAAGGTGAACTCGCCTTCCAGCGCCTGGATCTGCTCGATCACTTCGGCACTGGCCTTGGACGGGTGGCCGCCGACTTGCAGCAGCGCCAGCACCAGCGAAGTGAATTCGTGGCCCATGGGTATGCCGGCGAAGCGCAGGCTGATATCGCTACCCGGGCGGTTCAGCGAGAACGACGGGCGACGGGCATCGGTACCGTCCGCGCTGAAGGTAATGAGGTTCGACAAACCGGCAATTTCCACCAGCAGGTCGTGCAATTCGCGGGACTTCGCGCCGTCGTCGAGGGAGGCTACGATCTCGATCGGCTGGGTGACCCGCTCCAGGTAGGTTTTCAGTTGCGATTTAAGCGTGGCGTCCAACATACGGGCGATTCCTTTTTTCAAAACTCGGATACAAAAACGCCCAGGCGATGTCGCCCGGGCGTTTGACGGGGCGGTAGGTATTTCAGCTTTGGCGGCTGCTTACCGCCCGCGTTATGGGCATGACCTTAGATCTTGCCTACCAGGTCCAGCGATGGCGCCAGAGTGGCTTCGCCTTCTTTCCACTTGGCCGGGCACACTTCGCCTGGGTGGGCGGCAACGTACTGGGCAGCCTTCACTTTACGCAGCAGTTCGGCAGCATCGCGGCCTACACCACCGTCGTTCAGTTCGACGATCTTGATCTGGCCTTCCGGGTTGATCACGAAGGTACCGCGATCGGCCAGGCCGGCTTCTTCGATCAGCACGTCGAAGTTGCGCGAAATGACGTGGGTCGGGTCACCGATCAGTGGGTACTGGATCTTGCCGATGGTGTCCGAGGTGTCGTGCCAGGCTTTGTGGGTGAAGTGGGTGTCGGTGGACACGCCGTAGATTTCCACACCCAGTTTCTGGAACTCGGCGTAGTTGTCGGCAAGGTCGCCCAGCTCTGTCGGGCAGACGAAGGTGAAGTCAGCCGGGTAGAAGAACACGACAGACCACTTGCCTTTCAGGTCGGCTTCGCTGACCTGGACGAACTCGCCCTTGTGGTAGGCGGTGGCGTTGAACGGTTTGACTTGGCTGTTGATGATTGGCATGAGAGACGCTCCTTCATGGGGTTGGAATCAGTTGATGGATAGAATCCTAACTAATCATCCCGCTGAAGGCTCATTGGCAAAGCTCATGCTTGTGATTGGTTTTGGCTATAACCCGGGTTAATTAATAGAAGGGAATGGGCTGAGCAAAGGATTGCGAACGCTGTAGCTGCACGAGGAGCGCTTTTTGTGGGAGCGGCCTTGCGTCGCGAACGGGCCGCATAGCGGCCCCAGCAATCTGTACACCCGCGCTGAATCCTGGGGCCGCTGCGCGAAGGAGCGTCAGCGGGTGACTGTGCGCATGGTCACGAACTCTTCGGCCGCCGTCGGGTGCACACCGATGGTTTCGTCGAATTGCTGCTTGGTCGCACCGGCTTTCAAGGCAATGCCCAGGCCCTGGATGATCTCCCCAGCGTCAGGGCCAACCATGTGGCAACCCAGCACCTTGTCAGTCTCGGCATCCACCACCAATTTCATCAGGGTCTTTTCCTGAATGTCGGTCAGGGTCAGCTTCATGGCGCGGAAGCGGCTTTCGAACACCTGCACCTTGTGCCCGGCCTCCAGCGCCTGCTCCTCGGTCAGGCCAACAGTACCGATAGGCGGCTGGCTGAACACCGCCGTCGGGATGTTCTGGTAGTCCACTGGGCGGTACTGCTCCGGCTTGAACAGGCGCCGCGCCACGGCCATGCCTTCGGCCAGGGCCACCGGGGTAAGCTGCACACGGCCGATCACATCGCCAATGGCCAGGATCGAAGGCGCAGTCGTCTGGTACTGCTCGTCGACACGAATGTAACCACGCGCATCCAGCTCGACGCCGGTGCTTTCCAGGCCCAGGTTGTCCAGCATCGGGCGCCGCCCTGTGGCGTAGAACACACAGTCTGCAACCAGCTCGCGGCCATCCTTGAGGGTGGCCTTGAGGCTGCCATCTTCAAGCTTGTCGATACGCTGGATATCGGCATTGAACTGCAGGTCGAGGCCGCGCTTTTCCAGCTCTTCCTTCAGGTGTGTGCGCACCGAGCCATCGAAGCCGCGCAGGAACAGGTCGCCACGGTACAGCAGCGTGGTGTCGGCCCCCAGGCCCTGGAAGATGCCAGCGAACTCGACGGCAATATAACCTCCACCCACTACCAGCACCCGACGAGGCAGGTCCTTGAGGTAGAAGGCTTCGTTGGAGGTGATCGCCAGTTCCTTGCCCGGGATGTCCGGGATCTGCGGCCAGCCACCGGTCGCGATGAGGATGTGCTCGGCGGTGTAGCGCTGGCCCTCCACCTCCACTTCATTGGCGCCGGTCAGGCGTGCGTGGCCTTGCAGCAGGGTGACGCCGCTGTTGACCAGCAGGTTGCGGTAGATGCCGTTGAGGCGCTCGATTTCGCGGTTCTTGTTGGCAATCAGGGTGCCCCAGTCGAAGTGCCCTTCTTCCAGGGTCCAGCCGAAACCTGCGGCTTGTTCCAGTTCGTCCGCGACATGCGCGCCGTACACCAGCAGCTTTTTCGGCACACAGCCGACGTTGACGCAGGTACCCCCCAGGTAGCGGCTTTCGGCCACCGCCACTTTCGCGCCAAAGCCCGCGGCAAAGCGCGCTGCGCGCACACCGCCGGACCCGGCACCAATCACGAACAGATCAAAATCGTAGGCCATGTATTCACTCTCCTAGGCAGGCGCCCAGCATAACGCCGTTGGCCGCCGCAAACAAAAAAGCCACCCCGAAGGGTGGCTCTCGTACCAGCTGGGCCAATCAGTATGCCTTGCCAGCCTTGTAGAAGTTCTCGAAGCAGAAGTTGGTCGCCTCGATGTAGCCTTCGGCACCACCGCAGTCGAAACGCTTGCCCTTGAACTTGTAGGCAATCACGTTACCTTCGGCCGCTTGCTTCATCAGCGCGTCGGTGATCTGGATCTCGCCACCCTTGCCCGGCTCGGTCTGCTCGATCTTCTCGAAGATATCCGGGGTCAGGATGTAGCGGCCGATGATGGCCAGGTTCGACGGCGCATCTTCAGGCTTGGGCTTCTCGACCATCGAGTCCACACGGAAGATACCGTCACGGATCTCTTCGCCGGCGATGACGCCATACTTGTTGGTTTCTTGCGGGTCGACTTCCTGGATCGCGACGATCGAGCAGCGGTATTGCTTGAACAGCTTGACCATCTGCGCCAGCACACCATCACCATCAAGGTTGACGCACAGGTCGTCCGCCAGTACCACTGCAAACGGCTCGTCGCCAATCAGCGGACGGCCGGTGAGAATCGCGTGGCCCAGGCCTTTCATTTCGGTCTGGCGGGTGTAGGAGAACGAGCACTCGTCGAGCAGGCGACGGATACCCACCAGGTATTTTTCCTTGTCGGTGCCCTTGATCTGGTTTTCCAGCTCGTAGCTGATGTCGAAGTGGTCTTCCAGGGCGCGCTTGCCGCGACCGGTCACGATGGAGATTTCGTTCAGACCGGCGTCCAATGCTTCTTCAACGCCATACTGGATCAGTGGCTTGTTGACCACCGGCAGCATTTCCTTGGGCATGGCTTTGGTAGCGGGCAGGAAGCGAGTGCCGTAGCCGGCCGCCGGGAACAAGCATTTTTTGATCATATACGTCCTTAACAAAGGCTAGGCCTGTAGAATTCGGCGCAGTCTAATCAGGCGGCACTTACCTTACAATGCCCCTGATAGCGACCGATGCCATCATAGAGATAACCCAGTGTAGATAGTTCCGGGGGATCGTAAATATTACCGTCATACATGACGGGCGGATGACAGCAAAATCAGGGGGCCTGTACCGGCCCTTTGGCGGGTAAGCCCGCTCCCACAGATACCGCATCAGGCTTGAGCTCTGCGCACATTCTGTGGGAGCGGGTTCACCCGCGAAGAGGCCGGCACAGGCGCTTCATCAGCTACCGGTACCCTGCCCGATCAGCACCCCCTCTACCTTCTGACCATACAGGTTCACGCCGTCATTGGCATGGAACTTCACCCGCGTCTTCTCGATGGAGCCCTCCACCATTCGCGGGTCCTGCGGCCGTTCATGGCGGTTGACCCACGCGGCAACGTCCCAGGCCTGCTGATCGCTGAGGCTGCCCGGCTTGCCCAGCGGCATGTTGTACTTGATGAACGACGCCGCCGTGTTGATGCGATGCATACCAGCGCCCCAGTTGTAGGAGTCCTTGCCCCACAGCGGCGGCATCACGTACTCACCGCCCACCTTCTGCCCTTCGCCGTTGTCGCCATGGCAAATCGCGCATTGCTCGCCGTACACCTGCTGGCCCCGCCTGAAGTCATAGCCGCCCTCGGGCTGCGGCACCTCCGGGTAACCACGCCCGGCAATCTCCACGCCAGTGGGCGCCTTGGTCGACAGCCAGTACGCATAGGTCGCCAGTGCCGTCATCTGCGGGCTATCGGCGGCAGGTGGCTTGCCGTTCATGCTGAACTGGAAGCACCCCTGGATGCGCTCTGCGTAAGTATTCACCTTGTCGTTCTTCTTGCGGTACGCGGGGTACATCGGGTACGCGCCCCACATCGGCGCGGAATGGGCCAGGCGCCCCTGGTCGAGGTGGCAGTTACTGCAATTCATGCCGTTGCCTACGGCCTCGGGCATCAGCCGGCGGGTATCGACGAACAGGGCATGGCCCTCGCGCACCATCTTGCCAAAGGCATTGTCGGGCAACTCGCTTTCAGCGGGCGGCACAAACTGCGGCGCGACCTGCCCGCCGGGTACCTTCAGCTGCGACTGGTCTTCCATGGCGATCGAGGCAGCTTGGGCGCTGCTCATGGCCACCAGTAAAAAGGCTGGAATCAAGGGTTTCATGGCGTGACCTCCTGGCTGGCGGAGCGGGCGAAGAACTCGGCGACAGCCTTGATCTCGTCATCGGTCATGGCCTTGGCCACGCCGACCATCAGCTGGTTGGGGTCATTGCTGCGGCTGCCGTCGCGCCAGGCATTGAGCTGCGCCACCAGGTAACTGGCAGGCTGGCCGGCCAAAGGCGGGAAGTGTTCGCCAACCCCGCCGCCGCCAGGGCCATGGCATTGCACGCAGCCCGGTATTTGCCGGCTCCAGTCGCCGTACAGGGCCATGCGGGTGGTCGGGTCATCGGCAATCTGCTGGCGCCACAGGTTACCGGCGGGGTCTGCCGGAAAGCTAGCCAGGTAGGCACTCACCGCCTTGATTTCATCTTCGCTCAAGGCCTTGGCGAGCGGTTCCATCACCGGCTGCTTGCGGCTGCCATTGCGCCAGTCATGCAGTTGCTTGCTGAGGTAACCAGCCGGTAGCCCGGCCAAGCGCGGAAAGCCGGCGGCGGCAATGCCCTTGCCGTCGGGGCCATGGCACCCGAGGCAAGCCATGGCAGCGGGGTTCGCCCCGCCCTGGGTGAAGACTTTCTCGCCATCGGCGGCATGCGCCGTAGGCCAGGCCAAGATCAGCAGGCTGCCGATCACGACGCGTCTCAACGGTGTCATCACGAATCTCCCTTTCTTTTGTTATATGTTTAGGCTTAAAACATATAAGCAAAGACAGGAAGGTCCGTTGCCTCAGATCAATGTCCGGAGATGCATTGGGTGGCCGCCGTGCGCACATCGCCCAAGCGCAGGGGGAAGTTGTTCAGCCGCTCATGAAGTTTGATGCTGCTGCCGCTGCCACGCTTGTCGATGTCCACCAGCGCAGCCGGGCCCGCCCCGGAGCTGAGCTTCTGTGGCACGATCAGGCGCAGGCCATCGCCACGCGGCTCTTCCACCAGCGGATCGCGCGTATCGGCCAGTTTCTGCTTGATGCAGTCGGCATATTCACGCGGGGTCTTGCCAGAAATCACATCCAGCGTTTCGTGCGATTGCTCCAGCTCCGAAACGCTGACACAACCGCCCAGCGCCGCCACAGACAACACCGCCACCATCCACTTCATTTAGAGCACCTCAGCCTTCAAGAATCCTGTTCGACCGCAGCCAGGCGGTTTTGCTCCCTGCATTGGCAGATTTATCGGGGCCTGGCCATCGAGCGCGCCAGTGTAACGGCACATCGTGGTATCTTTTGCCTTTACAGATCCAAACCTTGCGGAGCATCACATGAAATTCGTACACCAGCGCGAGCACCTCAACGAGGACGACATCGTCGTTATCGAATGCTCCCAGCGCTGCAACATCCGCCTGATGAACGACGCCAATTTCCGCAGCTTCAAGAACGGCGGCCGTCACACCTACCATGGCGGCCAGTTCGTTGACTTCCCGGCCAAGATCACGGTACCCAGCACCGGCTTCTGGAACATCACCATCGACACCGTGACCACCCGCCCGATCTCGGTTACGCGCAAGCCCACCTTGAGCCACAAGATCAAGATCATCCGTCGCTCGTCGTCGAAACTCAGATAAGACTGCCATGACCCAGAACATCAAGTACGTCATCAAATACAAGCTCGACGGCCAGCGCCGCTGGGATTTCGCCGTCATGCCCGACGCGTCGCAGGAACAGGCACTCGATGCCCTGCGCAAGATCCACGGCGACGACGCCGACAAGATCAGCGACATTCATGTGAGCAAGGCACTGTAAGGCTGCGCGCCAAGGAGAACTGCATGAGCAACTGGCCCGACCGTCGTATCCTCGATCTGCTGGGCATCGAGTTGCCCATCCTCCAGGCGCCCATGGCCGGTGCCAGCGGGTCGGCGATGGCCATCGCCGTGGCCAACGCCGGAGGGCTTGGCGCCCTGCCCTGCGCCATGCTCACAGGCGAACAAGTACGGGGCGAGATCGAAGCCTTTCGAAACGCTTGCCCGGGCCGCCCGCTGAACCTGAACTTCTTCTGCCACCAGCCGCCAGCCCCCGATGCCGAGCGCGATGCCCGCTGGAAGCAGGCCCTCAAGCCTTATTACAACGAAACGGGTGCTGATTTCACGGCCCCCACGCCCGTGTCCAACCGTGCGCCGTTCGACGAACAAAGCTGCCAGCTGATCGAGCAACTGCGCCCGGAGGTGGTGAGCTTCCACTTCGGCCTGCCCAAGGCTGACCTGCTGCAACGGGTGAAGGCCAGTGGTGCCAAGGTACTGTCCAGCGCCACTACGGTAGAAGAAGCGGTTTGGCTGGAACGCAATGGCTGTGACGCGATCATCGCCATGGGGTATGAAGCCGGCGGCCATCGGGGCATGTTCCTCAGCGACGACATTAGCAGCCAGATCGGCACCTTCGCCCTTGTGCCGCAGGTGGTGGACGCGGTCAGCGTGCCGGTGATTGCCGCAGGCGGTATCGGCGACCACCGTGGCCTGGCGGCGGCGCTGGCACTGGGCGCTTCGGCAGTGCAGATCGGCACGGCCTACCTGTTCTGCCCCGAGGCCAAGGTTTCGTCGGCGCATCGCCTGGCGCTGGACAGCGCGCCCGCGAGCGACACGGCGTTGACCAACCTGTTTACCGGCCGCCCGGCGCGCGGCATCAACAACCGCATCATGCGCGAGCTGGGGCCGATGAGCGACCTGGCACCGCGCTTCCCGCTGGCGGGTGGAGCATTGATGCCATTGCGGGCGATCACCGATCCACAAGGTAACAGTGACTTCAGTAACCTGTGGTCGGGGCAGGCGTTGCGGCTGGGGCGGCACGTGCCTGCGGGGGAGCTGACCCGGGATATTGCCGAAAAGGCACTGGCCTTGGTTAATCGTTAGGCATGTTCATATATACGTTCGGCCTCTTCGCAGCACAAGGCAGCTCCTACAGGCGCCTGTAGGAGCAGCCTTGTGCTGCGAAGAGGCCGCGCCTGCAAATGCATCACCCAGCCCCTTCCCGGCAAATGGCCTATCGCTATATAGTTCAGCACATAACGATAACCCCAAGGAGCTGTCTTCATGCGTATCCGCCCATCCCACCGGGCCGTCACCGCCCTGGCCACCCTGTTAGCCTTCAACACTGCCTGGGCCGATGAGGTTCAGGTCGCGGTCGCAGCCAACTTCACAGCCCCGATCCAGGCCATCGCAAAAGACTTTGAAAAAGACACCGGCCACAAACTGGTCGCAGCCTACGGCGCCACTGGGCAGTTCTACGCACAGATCAAGAACGGCGCACCGTTCGAAGTGTTCCTCGCCGCTGACGACAGCACCCCGAAGAAGCTTGAAGAAGAAAAGGAAATCGTCCCTGGGTCGCGCTTCACCTACGCCATCGGCACCCTGGCCCTGTGGTCGGCAAAGGAAGGCTACGTAGATGCCAAGGGTGACGTACTGAAGAAAAACGATTACAAACACCTGTCCATCGCTAACCCGAAAGCGGCACCTTACGGCCTGGCCGCCACCCAGGTGCTGGACAAGCTGAAGCTCACCGAAGCCACCAAAGGCAAGATCGTCGAAGGCCAGAACATCACCCAGGCCTTCCAGTTCGTCTCCACCGGCAATGCCGAGCTGGGCTTCGTCGCCCTGTCGCAGGTCTACAAGGACGGCAAGGTAACCAACGGCTCCGCCTGGATCGTGCCGTCCAACCTGCACGACCCAATCCGCCAGGACGCGGTGATCCTCAACAAAGGCAAGGACAATGCGGCCGCCAAAGCGCTGGTCGAATACCTCAAAGGCCCGAAAGCCGCTGCGGTGATCAAGTCCTACGGCTATGAACTCTGATGCCACTGGACGCCAGTGACCTGGGTGCAATCTGGCTGACCGTCAAACTGGCCAGCCTGACCACCCTGATCCTGCTGGTTATCGGCACCCCCATCGCCTGGTGGCTGGCGCGTACGCGCTCATGGCTACGCGGGCCGGTGGGTGCGGTGGTGGCTCTGCCGCTGGTATTGCCACCCACGGTGATCGGCTTTTACCTGCTGATCGCCCTCGGGCCGCACGGCTGGCTCGGCCAGGCTACCCAGGCGCTGGGCCTGGGCAGCGTGGTGTTCAGCTTCACGGGCCTGGTGATCGGTTCGACGGTGTATTCCATGCCATTCGTGGTGCAGCCGCTGCAGAATGCATTTGGCGCGATCGGCCAGCGCCCGCTGGAAGTCGCCGCCACTTTGCGCGCCAGCCCATGGGACACTTTCGTTCATGTGGTGCTGCCGCTGGCCCGCCCCGGTTTCGTCACCGCCAGCATCCTCGGCTTCGCCCATACCGTGGGCGAGTTTGGCGTGGTGCTGATGATCGGTGGCAACATCCCCGACAAGACCCGCGTGGTCTCGGTGCAAATCTTCGATCACGTCGAGGCCATGGAGTATTCGCAAGCCCACTGGCTGGCCGGTGCCATGCTGGTGTTTTCCTTCCTGGTGCTGCTCCTGCTGTACGCCGGACGCCGCGGCAAAGCTGGCTGGAGCTGAAATGACAGCATCGATAGTGGCGCGCCTGAACCTGGCGCGCGACGACTTTACCCTGGACGTTGATCTGCACCTGCCCGGGCGCGGCATCAGCGCGCTGTTCGGCCACTCGGGCTCCGGCAAGACCAGCTGCCTTCGCTGCCTGGCCGGCCTGGAACGGGCCGCCAGCGCCTACATCGAGGTTAACGGCGAAGTCTGGGAAGACAGCGGCCGCGGCCACTTCCTGGCCCCGCACCTGCGGCCGGTGGGCTACGTGTTCCAGGAGGCCAGCCTGTTCCCGCACCTGTCGGTGCGCGGCAATCTGGAATTCGGCTGGCGCCGGGTGGCGGCGGCTGAACGCAAGGTGAGCCTGGACCACGCCTGCCAGTTGCTGGGCATCGGCCACTTGCTGGAACGCCGCCCCGCGACGTTGTCTGGCGGCGAGGCGCAGCGGGTGGGCATTGCCCGTGCCCTGCTCAGCAGCCCACGCCTGCTGTTGATGGACGAGCCGCTGGCGGCCCTCGACGGGCCGCGCAAGCGTGAGATCCTGCCTTACCTTGAGCGCCTGCACGATGAACTGGACATTCCGCTGGTGTATGTCAGCCACGCCCAGGATGAAGTGGCGCGGCTGGCCGACCACCTGGTGTTGCTGGAGCAAGGCCTGGTGGTCGCCAGCGGCCCCATTGGCGAAACCCTGGCCCGCCTCGACCTGTCGCTGGCCCAGGGCGAGGACGCTGGCGTGGTGTTCGAAGGCCTGGTGGTCGGCCACGACCCGCACTACGACCTGCTCGACCTGCGCCTGCCCGGCGGCTCAGGGCCGGTGCTGCGCATCGCCCACCCGGCCCACGTGATGGGCAGCACCTTGCGCGTCAAGGTGCAGGCCCGTGACGTCAGCCTGGCGCTGGCGGCCGACAGCACATCGAGCATCCTCAACCGCTTGCCGGTGCAGGTGCGCGAAAGCCGCCCGGCCGACAACCCAGCCCATGTGCTGGTCAGCCTGGATGCCGCCGGCAATGCCTTGCTCGCGCGCATCACGCGCTTTTCGGCAGACCAGCTCGGCCTGCACCCGGGCCAACTGCTGTTCGCCCAGATAAAGTCGGTGGCGTTACTGGGCTGAGCATCCTGCGCGCGGGTGTTGTCCATTGATCAATGACCTGATCGAGGCCTGCCCGCCATGCTCGACTGCCCCCTGCCGCGCAGCTTGCACTACGTTGACGACAGCCAGCCGGGCCTGACCCGGCGACGCTGGCGCGACCGCTTCATTTACCTGGATGCCGATGGCCAGCGGGTGCGCGACAGCGCCACCCTTGCGCGCATAGCCGCGCTGGTGATTCCGCCTGCCTACACAGATGTGTGGATCTGCACCGACCCGCAGGGCCATTTGCAGGCAACCGGTCGCGATGCCCGTGGCCGCAAGCAGTACCGCTACCACACGCAGTGGCGCGAACTGCGCGACCAGCATAAGTACGGGCGCATGCTGGCCTTCGCCGAGGCCTTGCCAAAACTGCGCGCGCAACTGGAAACCCACCTGACACGGCCAGGCCTGGACCGGGAAAAGGTCATGGCATTGGTCGTGAGCCTGCTGGACCACACCCTGATCCGCATCGGCAACCAGCGCTACCTGCGCGACAACCAGTCCTACGGGCTGACCACCCTGCGCAACCGCCATGTTCAGGTCAAGGGCAGCAGTATCCGTTTCCAGTTCCGCGGCAAGCGGGGTGTCGAGCACGACGTCACCCTCACCGACCGGCGCCTGGCCAACCTGCTCAAACGCTGCATGGAACTGCCCGGCCAAGCGCTGTTCCAGTACCTGGATGAAAACGGCCAGCGCCACAGCATCGGCTCCAGCGAGGTCAACCAGTTCCTGCAGGAGCTGACCGGCGCCGACTTCACTGCCAAGGACTACCGCACCTGGGCCGGCAGCAGCCTGGCCCTGAACCTGCTCAGGCCCTTGGCCTGGGAGCCCGAGACCGAGGCAAAGCGCCAGGTCGCTGCCATCGTCCGCCAGGTGGCTACACGGCTGGGCAACACGCCCGCGGTCTGCAGGCGCTGCTACATTCACCCGGCCGTACTTGAACACTATGCCCTGGGGCGGCTGGGCAACTTGCCGAAGCGCCGTATGCGCAAGGGCCTGGACCCTGAAGAAGTGGCCTTGTTGCTATTTCTTCAGGCACTTGAGGAACAGGATGGCCATTAAGCCTGTCTATTCAGGCGATGATGCGAAGAAATTTCCCATTGGCCGCCAAGCCCCCTATTCTTGCCATCGAGCACCTTGGCCGACAAACCGCTGGCGGTTTGTTTCGGCACCTGCAACTGAAGATACGCAACAGAATTTGTCTGTCGGGGAATTACTATCCGCCGAAAGCGTCTTTAATGAGAAGGAAGAGGGACACGCTCCCACCGCCGCGGCAACTGGCCCAGCGGTTTTTTACATCACCAAGGAGAACTACATGCTGATACTCACCCGCAAGGTTGGCGAAAGCATCGTCATCAACGATGACATCAAAGTCACCATTCTGGGCGTCAAAGGGATGCAGGTGAGGATCGGGATCGATGCACCGAAAGATGTCCAGGTCCATCGCGAAGAAATTTTCAAACGCATCCAGGCCGGTAGCCCAGCCCCGGAAAAGCACGACGACTCACACTGAGCCTACCCTCTCCAGCGTGCAAGGACGCGCTCGACCGCCAGCCTCAGGTACCCAGTAGCTGACGCACCTTGGCGATCATCTCGTCCATGTCGAACGGCTTGTCGAATATTGCGGCGAACAGGGCCGGGCATCCTTGGCTGGCCTGCGCGCCGCTCATCAGAATGACCGGCAACTCGCACAGCGTCGGGTCTTCGCGCATGGCACGTACCAGTTCCTCACCGTTGAGCAGCGGCATCATGTAGTCGGTGATCACCAGCTCAACGCGTTTCTCCCTCAACGCCTCCAGCGCCTTGCTGCCGTTGCTCGCCTTTTCCACCAGATAGCCTTCGTCCTCCAGCGCAAAACCGAGGATATCGGCAATCAGGTATTCGTCATCTACGATCAGGATGGTGTTCATTGGCTCATCCGTCACCCGCTCCCCTGCGGTGTCGGCGTACCCGAGAGCACACCGCAGGCACCTTCGAATGCCCTGCGCAGGGTAATGCCATGCGGCCCGATCAGCAGCTCGTGCAAGGCAGGGTCGTGGTGACTGTCACGCACTTTGAGGATCGACAGCATGCGCCGTAGTTGCGAATCCAGCTCGACGAAGCGCATCAGCATCAGGTTGTCGACAATGCTCGACAGGTCCGGGGCCGGGGCGCTGATCTCGGAGCCGAAGATGTCGCGCATTTCCCAGGTCAGCATCACGCTCACATCACGCGCACGCAGCTCGCCAGCGATGGCACGGAAAAACGCATTGAGCCGCGTCGGGTCGACAGCGAGGCGACTGAACGCCCCGAGGCTGTCAATCAATACGCGTTTGCTGCCATGGGCCTCCACACGCTCAAGCAGGCGCGCACCGATCTGGTCCAGCAGCCCCTCGGTAGTCGGTTGCCAGCACAACTGCAGGCTACCCTCCTGCTCCATGGCTGCAAAGTCGTAACCCAGCGATGCGGCCTTGTTGCGCAGGCGGTCGGGCGTTTCGTAAAAGCCGAAGTGCAACCCCGGTGCCTGCTTGGTGCTGGCGCCAAGAAAGGCCAGCCCCAGTGAAGTCTTGCCGATACCCGACGGCCCGATCAACAGACTGACCGAACCCATGGCCAAGCCGCCATCGAGCATCTCATCGAGGGATGGCACACCGCTGCCGATGCGCGCCGGAGTGGCGCTGCCCATCTGGCTGGGGTGGCTGAACAACGCCTCCAGGCGCGGGTAGACGTGCATGCCGCTTTCATCGATAAGGCATTCGTGGCGCCCCGACAACGCCCCACTGCCGCGGGTCTTGCGCAACTGGATATGGCGCACGGCGCGGCTGCCCACCAGTTGCTCACCCAGCTCGAGCACCCCATCGACCATGGTGTGCTCCGGGCTGCCCTCGTCCAGCCGTGCGCTGGTAAGCAGCAGCACGGTGCAGCCGGCAAAGGCCGCATGGCCCTGCAGCTCGGAGACAAACTTCTTGGTATCCAGCGCGGTTTCGGCGCGCACCCGGGCATTGAGCACGCCATCGACAATCAACAGGCTGGCCTGCTGCCGGGCGATTTCCTGGCGCAGCAGCCGCACCACGGCATCCAGCCCTTCCTGCTCAAGGGTGTCGAAGGCACTGACGAACTGGATCTGGTCGCCGACCAGCGTCGGGTCGAAAAAGTCCAGGGTGGACAGGTACTGGAACAGCCGCTCATGCGACTCGCTCAGCAAGGTGGCGACCAGCACCCGGCCGCCCGTACGCACGTGCCCGCAGGCCAACTGATTGGCCAGGATGGTCTTGCCGGCACCCGGCGGGCCTTGAATGATGTAGGAGGCGCCGGCTACCAGGCCGCCCTTCAGCAGCGCATCGAGCCCTTCGATACCTGTCACCAACCGCCTGAGTGCCTGCGCCATGATGCTTACCTGTCGAGTGGGCTGTTGGTCTTGTCCTGATACGTTGGCAAGTAAAGTTGCATGGAAGTTCCCTGGCCGAGCTCACTGGCGACACAAATGGCGCCACCGCTCTGCCTGGCGAAACCATACACCTGGCTAAGGCCCAGGCCAGTGCCCTTGCCGAACGGCTTGGTGGTGAAGAATGGCTCGAAGATGCGCGGCAATACTTCTGGTGCAATCCCTTCGCCGCTGTCTTCCACCACAAAGCGCACGAAGCTGCCTTGCAGCCCTTCCACCTCGCCAGCCAACTCGACCACCTCGGCCGTCAGGCCTATCCGGCCCTCCCCGGCGATGGCATCGCGGGCATTGAACAGCAGGTTCAGCAGCACCATCTGCAACTGCCCGGCATCCACTTCGATCAACGGCAAGCCCGCTTGCAACTGCACCTGCAGTTCAATCGAGCTGGGCAGTGCGTGCTCCAACAGGCCACGGGTGGCGGCGACAAGGTCTTGCGGTGCGACGCACGCCACATCGAGGCGCCGGTGACGGGCAAAGCTGAGCAGTTGCTGGGTCAGTTCGGTGCCCCGCTGCCCCGCATCGAGAATGTGCTGCAGCATGCGCTGGATACGCGCCGGGTCCTGGCTGGCCAGCGCCAGGCGCGCCGAGCTGATGATGATGGTGAGCATGTTGTTGAAGTCATGCGCCAGCCCCCCGGTCAATTGGCCCAAGGCTTCCAGCTTCTGCGCCTGGAACAGCTGGGCGCGCACGGCGTCCAGTTGCGCCGCCGACTCGCGACGGTCGGTGATGTCTCGCGTGACCTTGGCCAGGCCGATGATCTGGCCTTGGTCATCGCGGATCACGTCCAGCGCCGCCAGCGCCCAGAACTGTGTGCCATCCTTGCGCACCCGCCAGCCCTCATCCTGCGCCACACCCTGCTCCAGCGCCTGGCGCAGCAAGCGCTCGGGGCGGCCGTCGGCACAATCCTGGGGGGTGAAGAATAGCGAGAAATGCTGGCCGATCACTTCATCGGCGCGGTAGCCCTTGATCCGTTGCGCGCCGGCATTCCACGACACCACATGGCCGGTCGGGTCGAGCATATAGATGGCGTAATCCACCACCGACTGCACCAGCTGTTCATAGCGCTGGGCAGGTATGGCGGGGTGATCGAGACAGTCAGCTGAAACCATGAAAACTCCACTGGCACAGCAGGAGGGACGATGTGAGCTTAGCCGAGGGTAACCGCCAACGGCCCCCTGTGGCTACCAATGGTCAGCGTTCAGGCTCGACCAACGCAGGGCTGACACGGCGTGGCATGGCAACTTTCAGCAGCCACAGGCCAACCAGCATGATCCCCCCGCCGCCAGCCAGAGCCATCCACCGCTGCGGCTGTGGGTGCTCGGCATCGAAACCGAGCATCAACAGGTAGCCACCCAGGCTGATAAGGCTGAGGTAAAGAAACGCCCCCAACACGATCACCAGCGCAAACAGCAGCCGCCAGAGCAGCCGTGGGCGCACGACACGCTCGCTAGCGTCGGACTGAGCCATCGCCGCATACTCTTGGATCCAATAAAGGGGGCAACAGTGGCGTAATGACAGCAAGGTGTCAATTATCCAGTGGTTCGACCCTTCATTCTGTTGATCATAGGTGCTGCAGTTGACTCAACTATAACAATGGGTTATAAAGCGCGCTTGATTGCAAAGCCCTTCTGCTTAGAAGCGAGCTGGTCGTTGCGGCCCTTTCAAGCGTGCGAGTGTGGTGGAATTGGTATACACAGCAGACTTAAAATCTGTCGGCGTGAGCCTTGCGGGTTCGAGTCCCGCCACTCGCACCAAACTTCGTTGAAAAGGCGCCCTTGCGGCGCCTTTTTGCTGCCTGCCAGCAATGTCTTGCGCAGCTGCTAGAGTGGAACGTGTCCCCGTCCACTGGAACGCCACCATGCGCTACTCCCTGTTCGATGGCCAACGCGACATCATTATCCTGATCGCCCGCGTACTGCTGATGATACTGTTCGTCTTGTCTGGCTGGGCCAAGCTCACCGGCTTTGATGGCACGGTTGGGTACATGACGTCGTTAGGCGCCCCTGCCCCCATGCTGGCAGCTGCAATTGCCGTAATCATGGAGTTTGTCGTCGCCATCCTGCTGATCCTGGGCTTCTACACCCGTCCGCTGGCGTTTCTGTTCGCGCTGTTCGTGCTGGGCACGGCGCTGCTGGGCCACCCGTTCTGGAACATGGTCGACCCCGAACGCAGCGCCAACATGACCCAGTTTCTGAAAAACATGAGCATCATGGGCGGCCTGCTGTTGCTGGCTGTGAGCGGCCCAGGGCGTTTTTCGGTGGACGGGCGCTGAGTCAGTCGTCTTCGCAGTCATCGAACCAGGCTGGGTGATCACGCTCCTCGTCATCGAGGTCATCCAGCGTTTCCTCGTCTTCTTCCACTTCATCCTCGGCGCCTTGGGCATCCGCCTCGGGCTCCATGTCGTCGTAGAGAAACTCATGGTCAAGCAGGTGATCGTGCTCGGGTTCGTGCAGGTTGTCTTCGTCGTGCATGCTGGCTCCTGGGGTGATGGCAGGCCTGTATAGGCGTAACAGGTTCCGAGGTCAATGTGTTGCCGCTTAATCCTGGGTTAACCGGCCAGGCGCAGCCTGCAGTCTCTCCCTTCAAACGTCTTTTGCCCGCCTTTCATGGCGGGCTTTTTTATGGCTTTGGGAGCATGACAGCCTCATGACCTGAGCTTCACGAAATACTGACAACCGGATTGGCACACTGGCCCCGCTCCGTACGTTTTTGCAGCCCGCCGCATCATTGCCGCGGGCTTTTCTTTTTGCGACGTGTTCTTGAAGCATGACCTGAAGCAGTTTTGCCCGACCCGGCAAGGGCTATGCTAACCCAGCGATAACCCAAGCTCACTCGGATAGACACGGAGGCTCTTATGAAAGCTGCTGTTGTTGCACCAGGCCGTCGCGTGGACGTGGTAGAAAAAACCCTGCGCCCCCTCGAACACGGCGAAGCGCTGCTGAAGATGCAATGCTGCGGTGTCTGCCACACCGACCTGCACGTGAAAAATGGCGATTTCGGTGACAAGACCGGCGTTGTACTGGGCCACGAAGGCATCGGCGTGGTTCAGGAAGTCGGGCCAGGCGTCACCTCGCTCAAGCCGGGCGACCGTGCCAGTGTTGCCTGGTTTTACCAGGGTTGCGGGCATTGCGAGTATTGCAACAGCGGCAACGAAACCCTGTGCCGCGAGGTGAAGAACTCCGGGTACACCGTGGATGGTGGCATGGCCGAAGCCTGCATCGTCAAGGCCGACTATTCGGTCAAAGTACCCGACGGCCTCGATTCCGCTGCCGCCAGCAGCATCACCTGCGCCGGCGTCACGACCTACAAGGCAGTGAAAATTTCCAACATCCGCCCAGGCCAATGGATTGCCATCTACGGCCTCGGCGGGCTGGGCAACCTGGCCCTGCAATATGCCAAGAACGTCTTCAACGCCAAAGTGATTGCCATCGACGTCAATGAGCAGCAACTGCGCTTCGCCAGCGAAATGGGCGCAGACTTGGTGGTCAACCCGCTCAACGAAGACACCGCAAAGGTTATCCAGGCCAAGACCGGTGGCGCCCACGCCGCCGTGGTGACTGCCGTCGCCAAAGGCGCGTTCAACTCGGCCGTAGACGCCCTGCGCGCTGGCGGGCGACTGGTTGCCGTCGGGCTTCCGTCGGAATCCATGGACCTGAACATTCCCCGCCTGGTGCTGGATGGCATCGAAGTGGTGGGCTCGCTGGTAGGGACACGCCAGGATCTGCAGGAAGCTTTCCAGTTTGCGGCTGAAGGCAAAGTAGTGCCCAAGGTGACTTTGCGGCCAATCGAGGATATCAACCAGATCTTCGACGAGATGCTGGAAGGCAAGATCAAAGGGCGTATGGTGATCCAGTTCGAAGGTTAATAGCCTCAAAGCAGATCATTTCGCACGACCACAACGCCCGTAGATGATCCTCTACGGGCTTTTTACCTTCTCAACAGTCAAGGAACAGACCATGAGCTTCGACTGGCACGCCGGCCCGATCACCAGAGCCACCCCGCTGGACAAGCATTACCGCAACACGCGGAAGGTTCGTCAGTTTCTGCTCAGTGAATGTGGCGCGTCATTCAAGTTCGACCGTGCCTTTATGGCATGGATCAAAACCGGGGCACCCTCAACGATGGGCGAAGTCGCGGACGAATGGCAGCGAATCCATCGATGACAGCCGGCACCTGATGCCTGCAAGCCTGATTGTGCTGTAGCCGCGTCTTTGAGCATCTTGTCCAACGATTCAACCATGCTGGAATAATCCATTTCCTGACTCCATCAATGTTGGATTGGGCTTGAGTTCACCATAGCTTGAGAACGTTTCAATATTTGATGAGGGCGCCGAGACGATATCACTCGCCCTCCTGCTGATGACCATCGCCTCAGAGATGAGGTTCAAGATAAGTGCTCAAGACGCAGTGTGGGGCCTGGCATAGACTGACGGGATCCATTTGGCCACAGCGCGCTGGTGCCAGCATCGGGTTTTCAATGTCATCAAGTTGAACACGCGGCGGGTACAGTGGCCGAGTGCTCGATCTCCTGCGACTAATCCGGATCTCAGACGCTTTGTGCTGTTTGACTTCAGATTCCCTTCAGATTCGCGCCTGATAATTCTCTCCGTCGAACCCAATCGGGGGAGTTTTATGAGCGAATCTGAATGGAGCAGCCTGCTCCCGCTTCCTATAGGCAGTCATGCCGACCACCACGCGCAGTTGTCGCTTCATCTGGCAGGCGGCGCTTCACGCGAGGATCTGGAGCACTTCATCCACCAGTGCTTTGCCACCGTGCACCAAGCGGATGTCCACCACTACTTGCCAGAGCTGCTGGCATTGCATGACAGCCACGGGCGCCTGATCGCAGCGGCCGGCATGCGATCAGCCTGCGACGGGCCTCTGTTTCTCGAGCGGTATCTGGACGCCCCTTTGGAGCTCGCTGTTTCGCAGGTCGCCGGTGTTGCCCTGGACCGTGCAGGCATGGTCGAAGTGGGCAACCTGGCCTCACTCAGCCCTGGCAGCGCCCGAATCATGATCATTGCCGTGACTTGGTTGTTGGCTTCGCGTGGCCTGGAGTGGGTGGCATTCACCGGCGCGGCGACACTGATCAACAGCTTTCAACGGCTGGGCTTGATGCCTACCGTATTGGCTGCGGCTGATCCTGAGCGCTTGCAGGGGCAGTCTAATCAGTGGGGAACGTACTACGACCAACGACCACAGGTGTTCGCCGGCAACATCGGCCATGGCTTCGATGCCCTGACCCGGGCGGGGGTGTTCCAGCGCCTTGGGTTTCCCAAGCTGGCCCAGGAGACCGGTCATGCCGCATGAACTGCATCTCTTTCACGCGTTGTTGCTCCAGCATGCCCAGCAAAAACCCGATTCTGTAGCTGTTCGGGGCCTGGGGCAGTCTTTCACCTACCGGCAATTGCTTGACGAGGTGGAATTGCGTGTAGCCCGCTTGCTGACCAGGCCAGCGGGCACGTTCGTCATGGTGCTGGATAACGGGCCTGAGCTGCTTTTCTGGGACTTGGCGGCTCTTTTCGCCGAGCGCACTTGTGTGATCGTACCGCCGTTCTTCAGCGCGGCTCAGTTCCGGCACTGCCTGCAGCAGAGTGGTGCCACGAGCGTGCTGTGCGAGACGCAGTGGATCACCCTCCTCCTTGAGCAAGGGTTTACCCAAAAGCCGACAGAAGGCTTTCTGACGCGTGATGGCGTCGTCGCGCCTGAATTGCCGGCGGGCACCGCAAAAATCACCTACACCTCCGGTAGTACCGGGAGCCCCAAGGGCGTATGCCTGGGCGCCGAGGCCATGCTGCGGGTAGCGCGGGAGCTGGAAGCTGCAAGCCGACCCACCGAGCCTCAGCAATACCTGGCGGTACTGCCACTGGGTGTATTGCTGGAGAACCTCGGCGTATATGCCGCGCTCATGGCGGGCGCCTGCGTCCAGCTCTACCCGCAGCAACAGTTGGGCATGGGCGGCGCAAGCCAGGTGGATTTCAAGCGTTTGCTCGCTGCGATTGCCCTAAGCGGTGCACAAAGTCTGATCCTCGTGCCGCAACTGCTGATGGGGCTGGTCACCGCTATCGAGCGCAGGCTCATGGGGGTTGGCCCACTGCGATTCGTGGCCGTGGGCGGCGCCCGGGTATCACCCAACCTGCTGGCTCGGGCCGATGCCGTGGGCTTGCCAGTATTCGAAGGCTATGGCTTGTCCGAATGCGCCTCGGTGGTTGCGCTGAACCGACCGGGGGCCGTTCGCCCTGGCAGCGTCGGTAAGCCCTTGCCCCATGTGCAGGTGCGCATTGCTGACGACGGCGAGGTGCTGGTGGCTGGCTCGACCTTGCTGGGTTACCTGGAAGAGGCGCCGGTCACCGGCGAATGGTGGGCGACGGGCGACCTCGGTCACCTCGACGAAGAGGGCTACCTGTACATTGACGGGCGCAGTAAGCACCAGTTCATCACCAGCTTCGGTCGTAACGTCAACCCGGAGTGGGTTGAGTCGGAGCTGACTCAGGGCGGCGTGATTGCACAGGCATTCGTGCATGGCGAAGCCTTGCCGCACAACCTGGCGCTGCTCTGGCCACTGGACCCCGCCGCCAGCGACGAGGCTATCGAACAGGCCGTACGGCACTGCAACGCGCAACTGCCCGATTACGCGCATGTGCATGCCTGGCGCCGTTTGCCGGCCCCGCTAAGCCCCATTGATGAAACCCTGACTGCCAACGGCCGCCCACGGCGCGAGGCGATCCTGCAGCGTTACCACACCCTGTTATCCGACATCGCGTTGTGAGGTTCACCATGTCATTTTTCGATGCTTTGCAAACACAAACTGCCGAGGAGCGTCAGGCGTTGTTCGCAGTGCCCGTAATCCGGGACGCGTTGGCCGGCCAGGTCAGCCTGGACAGCTACGTCGCCTTCCTGACCCAGGCCTACCACCATGTCCGCCATACGGTGCCGCTGATGATGGCCTGTGGCGCGCGTTTGCCCTCGCGCCTGGAATGGCTGCGCGGTGCCGTGTGCGAATACATCGATGAGGAATACGGCCACGAACAGTGGATCCTCAACGACATCAACGCCTGCGGCGGCAACTGGGAAGCCGTGCGTGATGGTCGGCCAGCGCTACCAATCGAGCTGATGGTCGCCTACCTCTACGACCTGATTGCACGTGGTAACCCTGTCGGGCTGTTCGGCATGGTCAACGTACTGGAAGGCACCAGCATCGCCCTGGCCACGCAGGCGGCGGCCACCATCCAGAGCACGTTGGGCTTGCCTGGCCAGGCGTTCAGCTACCTCAGCTCCCATGGTGCGCTCGACCAGGACCACATGGTGACCTACAAGCAGTTGATGGACCGCCTCGATGACGAGGGCGACCAGCAGGCTGTGATCCACGCCGCAAAGGTCGTCTACCGCTTGTACGCCGAGATGTTCCAGGGCTTGCCGCGCGCCGCGCAGCACGAGGTGCGTCATGCGCTTGCCTGAATCCGTGGTGGTCCTCACCGGCGCCAGTGGGGGTATTGGACTGGAGCTTGCCGGGCAATTGTGCGTTGCCGGTGCCCAAGTGCTGGCGGTCAGCCGGCACATGGGCAAGCTGGCTGGCCTGATGAATCGGTATCCGGACCGTTTGCGTTGGCAAGAAGCTGACCTGCGCAGCCAGGCAGGGCGCGAGCAAGTGGTTGGTCGAGCCCGCGAGATGGGCAATGTCAACGTTCTGATCAACGCTGCCGGGGTAAACCGCTTCGCCTTGCTCGATCAGTTGGGCGAGCACGAGCTCGATGAGCTGCTGGACATCAATCTGAAGGCGCCGATACAACTGACACGTGGCTGCCTGCCGTTGCTGCGCACCCAGCCCAAGGCGCTGGTGGTCAATGTCGGGTCCACCTATGGCTCGATAGGCTACCCCGGCTATGCCACCTACTGCGCCAGCAAATTCGCCCTGCGTGGCTTTTCGGAAGCGCTGCGGCGCGAGTTGGCCGACACCACGGTGAATGTGCTCTATGCAGCGCCCCGCGCGACCCGCACCGCGATGAATAGCAGTGCTGCGACAGCGCTCAATCAAGCGTTGAAAGTCGGCATGGACGACCCGGCGGATGTCGCTCGTGCAGTGCTTCAGGCCGTGGAGTCTGAACGCAGCGAGCTTTACCTGGGCTGGCCGGAAAAGCTCTTCGTGCGCATTAACGGCATGTTGCCGGGTGTAGTCGACCGCGCACTGCGCAAACAATTGCCTGTCATTCGCCGCTACATCGGCAGCCACTCCAAGGAGTCGATCAAATGAAGCGACTGCTCATCGCCAGCTTGCTGGCATTCGCACCCTTCACCTGGGCACTGGATCAGACCGGCACACAGCACCTGAGTGAGCTACAGCAGCGCTGGGCGCAGATCCAGTACCAGTTACCCAAGGAAAAACGTGCTGACGCCTTCGAAAAGCTGGCGAGTGACGCGACGGCCTTCGTTCACCAGTATCCCGGTACCCCAGAGCCATTGATCTGGGAGGGCATCATCAACAGCAGCTGGGCGGGGGCCACCGGTGGCCTTGGCGCGCTAGGCAAGGTCAAGGCCGCGAAGGCTAGCCTGGAGCAGGCCATGAAAATGGACCCCAACGCCCTGCAGGGTTCGGCCTATACCAGCCTGGGCACGCTGTACGATCAAGTGCCCGGTTGGCCGATTGGTTTCGGTGATGCCGAGATGGCCGACAAGATGCTGCGCAAAGCCCTGCAGATCAACCCCGGCGGTATCGACAGCAACTATTTCTGGGCTGATCATCTGTATCGGCAAAAACGCTACCCGGAGGCTACCGCAGCCCTACACAAAGCCTTGCAAGCCCCACCGCGGCCGGGGCGTGAGCTGGCTGATCAGGGTCGTCGCGCGGATATCGATGCTTTACTCAAGGCGATCAAGGACAAACAGGACTGAACATGCGGCTTTTGCTGGTTGAGGACGATATCGCATTGGGAGAGGGGATCTGCGACGGTTTGCGCCAGCAGGGCTACACCCTCGACTGGTTGCGGGACGGTGTCAGTGGCTTGCATGCGTTGCAGCACGAGAGCTTCGACCTGGTGATCCTGGATCTTGGATTGCCGCGCATGAATGGCATTGAACTCCTGCGGCGGGTACGCGCCGGCGGCGACAGCCTTCCGGTGCTGATCCTCACCGCACGGGATGCCCTCGATGATCGCATCACCGGCCTCGATGCCGGCGCCGACGATTACCTGGTCAAGCCGTTCGACCTCAACGAGCTGAAGGCACGCTTGCGCGCGTTGCTAAGGCGCAGCGCCGGCCGCGCCAAGGTCATGATCGAGCATGCCGGCGTCAGCCTCGACCCAGCGACCCAGCAAGTTCATTACAACGGCGTCGAAGTGGTGCTGACCCCCAAGGAATACATGCTATTGCACGAGTTGCTGGCGCAGCCGGGCAAGGTTTTCACCCGCGAACGCCTGACCCAGCTGCTGTATGGCTGGGATGAGGAACCCGAGAGCAATACGCTGGAGGTGAACATTTACCACCTGCGCAAAAAACTGTTCAACGGGCTGATCCGTACGGTGCGCGGCATTGGCTATCTGGTCGAGGCCAAGGCATGAGCTCGCTGCGCCAACGCACCCTGTGGCGGGTGATGCTGTTGCTGCTGCTGGGGACCGGCCTGCTGGCGCTCTATAACTATCACGACAGCCGCCACGAAATTAACGAGGTGTACGACGCGCACCTGGCTCAAAACGCTCGCTTGCTGCAGGGCGTCATGAGCCTGCCGGTGCAAAGTGGCTCGCGTGAAGCAATGTACCAGGCATTCAACGAGGCATTGGCCCAGGCGGGCCACCATCGGGTAGGCCACCCCTACGAGAGCAAGCTGGCATTCCAGGTCTGGCAGGACGGCGCTGGCCTGCTGGTGCACACACCCAGTGCGCCGACCATCGAACCTCCACCGACGGTACCCGGTTTCTACGACTTTTCGAGTGGTGGCGAGCAATGGCGCGGTTTCGTGTTGCCGGTGCCGGAACGACACTGGGTGATCTGGGTGGGCGAGCGTGACGATGTGCGCTACGACTTGATCGATCGCATCGTTCGCCACACCCTGTTCCCGTTCCTGCTCGGCAGCCTGGTGTTGGCACTGCTGGTTTGGGCTGCTATCGGCTGGGGACTGCGGCCGTTGCAGAACATGGCCAACATCATCCGTGGGCGTCACGCCGATTCGCTAGAGCCGTTGCAGTTGGTGCCTCTGCCCTCGGAGCTGGAGCCCATGCAGGCCGCCATCAACCGCCTGTTGGCGCAGATCGAGGACCTGTTGCGGCGTGAGCATCGGTTCATTGCCGATGCCGCCCACGAAATGCGCACACCCTTGGCCGTCCTCCGCCTACACGCGCAGAACGCGCTGGAGGCCAGCAACGAGGCCGAGCGACACAAAGCGCTGGGCTTTCTGATGGGTGGGGTGGACCGGCTTACCCGGGTTGTCAATCAGTTGCTGACGCTGGCCCGTGTCGAGCCAAGGTTGGGGCAGCGAGCCAGTACTGAGATCGACCTGGCCGAAGTGGCCACCGAGACCTTGGCCGACCTGACCCCGTGGATACTGGACCGCGGCCTGGAGCCCTCGCTGGATATCGGTGAAGGCGACCATCACCTGACAATCGATGCCGGCGCCTTGGGCATCGCCCTGCAGAACCTGGTGTCGAACGCGGTGGAGCACTCACCGCCCGCTGGCCGCATCACGGTGTCACTCAGGCGCCTGGAGAATCACGTCGAGCTGGTCGTCGAGGACGAGGGGCCGGGTATCGATGAGGCCAGCCTGTCGCGCGTATTCGAGCGCTTCTACAGCCGTAACAGTCCCAATGGTGCAGGCCTTGGGCTTTCCATCGTGGCGACCATCGTTGACCGGATGGGCGGGCAGGTGCGTTTGCATAATCGAGCAAGCGGCGGACTAGCCGCCACCTTGCTGTTTCCGGTGGGTTGAATTCCCCAGCATACTCGCCGCCAACCCTGCACTGGCATCTGACGCTGAGCACTTCAGGCCCTCGATTCCGGGACTGATGAGCAAACCTCATGAACCCTTGCCGAATTAACCGTCTAGTCCTCACTCGTTAGCTCGCTTAGTGTTCTCCCAACGCCAAATGTCGGGAGATCCAAATGCACAAGCGCACACTCGGAAACAGTTCACTCGAAGTGTCAGCCCTGGGCTTCGGTTGCATGGGCTTGAGCCATGGTTACGGCCCGGCGACTGACACACAACAAGCCATTGCGCTGATCCGATCGGCGGTTGACCGAGGCGTCACGCTTTTCGATACCGCCGAAGTTTACGGCCCCTACCTGAACGAACAGGTGGTGGGCGAAGCCCTGGCACCGATGCGCGATCAAGTGGTCATCGCCACCAAGTTCGGTTTCACCTTCGGCGACGACAATAAACAGCAGATTCTCAACAGCCGACCAGAGCACATCCGGGTCGCGGTCGAGGGTTCGTTGCGTCGACTGAAGACCGATTACATCGACCTGCTTTACCAACACCGCGTCGATCCGGACGTGCCGATCGAGGACGTCGCCGGGGTGGTGAAGGACTTGATTGGCGAAGGCAAGGTCAAGCACTTCGGCCTGTCGGAGGCCGGCGCGCAGACCATTCGCCGTGCGCACGCGGTGCAGCCGGTCACAGCGCTGCAAAGCGAATACTCACTGTGGTGGCGCGAGCCTGAGCAAGAAATCCTGCCGACGCTTTGGGAGTTGGGGATCGGCTTCGTCCCGTTCAGCCCATTGGGCAAAGGTTTTCTCACCGGCACGGTGTCGGCGCAGGCCACTTACGGCAGCGACGACTTCCGCAGCATCGTCCCGCGTTTCAGCCAGCCGGCGCTGCAAGCCAATCAGGGCCTGGTGGTGTTGATCCGGCAGATCGCCGAGCAAAAACAAGCCACACCCGCACAGATCGCGCTGGCATGGCTGCTCGCACAGGCGCGGTGGATTGTGCCGATTCCGGGGACGACCAAACTGCATCGTCTGGAAGAAAACCTCGGCGGCGCAGATATCACGCTCGACGCCTTGGAACTGAAAGCAATAGATACAGCGTTGGCGCAGATCCGCATCGAGGGCGAGCGTTATCCCGAGGCCCTCAAGGCGCGTGTCGGTCGATGAGCAACGGTCACGATCCGTTGCGGCGCACGGTGATCGCCGCGCTGGCCAGCGCCCCGCTGCTGTCTCTGGCCGACACGCAAGGCGCCAGTCAAACACCGCGCTCAGGCTCGCGGATTCTGGTGGCGTACTTCTCGCGCTCGGGCAATACCCGCGTGGTCGCCGGGCTGATCCAGCGTGGACTGGGTGCCGACCTCTTCGAGATTCGCCCGGCCTACCCTTACCCCGAGGACTATCTGCAAACCGTGGAGCAGGCGCGTCAGGAGCGTGACAGCGGCTTCGAGCCCGAGCTGCAAGAGAAGGTTCACGCACTCAGCGACTACGACACGCTCTATCTCGGGTTCCCGATCTGGGGTGAAACCGCCCCGCCCATCGTGCGCGCCTTTCTCAGCGCACACGACCTGACCGGCAAGGCCCTCATCCCCTTCAACACCCACGGCGGTTATGGCTTGGGTAACAGCCGCAGCGTGCTGGTCAACCACGCGCCGAAGGCAAAGGTTCTGGAAGGTTTTGTGATGGAGAGTGAGCAGGAGCGCAAGACCATGGAACGTGTGAACGGCTGGCTGAGCGATCACCCCCGCACGCGTTAACCGAATTCTGTACGGAGTGACATGATGAAAATCCGCACGTTGGGCAATGGCCTGGAAGTGTCCGCACTGGGCCTTGGCTGCATGAGCATGACCTCGGCCTATGGGCCGGCTGCCGACAAAGCCAGCATGATCAAGCTGATTCGTTCGGCCCACGAGCAAGGCATCACCTTGTTCGACACCGCCGAAGCGTATGGCCCGTTCGCCAATGAAGAACTGCTGGGCGAGGCCTTGCAGCCAATTCGCGAGCAGGTCGTCATCGCTACCAAGTTCGGCTTCGATATCGACCTGATCACCGGCGCACGCGGCGGCGGAACCAACAGCCGCCCTGAACATATACGCGCCGTTGCAGAGGCGTCGTTGCAGCGTCTACGCACTGATTGCATCGACCTGTTTTATCAGCACCGCGTCGATCCCCAGGTACCCATCGAAGAAGTCGCCGGCACCGTCAAGGATCTGATCGCCGAGGGCAAGGTCAAGCATTTCGGCCTGTCTGAGGCGGGTGTGGAAACCATTCGCCGGGCGCACGCGGTGCAAGCGGTCACGGCGGTGCAGAGCGAATATTCGCTGTTCTGGCGAGGCCCGGAGCTGGAGCTGCTGACAGTACTGGAAGAACTGGGAATCGGTTTCGTACCGTTCAGCCCGCTCGGCGCCGGTTTTCTCACCGGTCAGATCGACGAGCACACGCAGTTCGACGCCAGCGATTTCCGCAACTATGTACCACGCTTCTCCCCTGAAGCGCGCAAGGCCAATCTGGCGCTGGTCGATGTGGTAAAAGCCGTCGCGCATCGCAAACACGCCACACCGGCGCAAGTGGCGCTGGCCTGGCTGCTCGCACAGAAACCGTGGATTGTGCCGATCCCGGGCACGACCAAACCCCATCGACTGGAAGAGAACCTGGGCGCAGTCGACCTGCAATTGACCGGTGACGATCTGCGCGAGATCAACCAACAGATTGCGCAGATTCAAGTGCACGGTGAACGCCTGCCAGAGTCGGCACTGAAAATGACCGGACTCTGAGTCTGCCCAACGCGGCGCCAAGTGCGGCGCCACTTTCCCTTCTGACCGGAGTTGATCCGATGACCCGATTGATCGCACCACTCGTTGCTTTGTCACTCATGGCAGCAGAATCCCAGGCCGCCGGTGAAATCCGCGTTACGCCGAATGGCGCGCAGCCCTCGGTCAATGGCGCGGCGCAAAACTTTACCGGCAAGGTGCGCGTTGATGGCCTGTTCAACGGTGATGCGCCGGCGCGCATCGGTGGCGGCACGGTGACCTTCGAGCCAGGCGCACGCACGGCGTGGCACACCCATCCGCTGGGGCAAACGCTGATCGTCACAGCAGGCGTCGGATACGTGCAGCAAGAGGGCGGCCCGCGTCAGCAAATCCGACCGGGCGACACTGTCTGGATTCCGCCGCACACCCGTCACTGGCATGGCGCCACGGCCAGCAACGGCATGACCCACATCGCCATCGCTGAAGCCGAGGACGGCAAGACCGTCACCTGGGCGGAACAGGTCTCGGAGGCGCAATACACCGGCCAATGAAGTTACGGAATGTGTCGAAGTTGCTCGCCCGGCACCTCTGTCACAAACCGTCAGCCGCCCTGCAGGCCCGGCATCAGCGGGGTCGCGCCGAAGTTGCAGCGGTGACGGCAATTTCGACTCATGAATTCTGCTCAGAAGTCCATGCGCAATTTCGGGGTTAATCGACACAACCATCCTCCGTACGATCCAGCGACACCACGCTGACCCGCAACGGATGGAGCCTTTCACGATGACCACTGACGCACGCAACAACTCTACCCTTCCCACGCTCATGGCGCTTTGCCTGGGCGTCGGGGCGATGTTCAGCGTTACCACTCAAGCAGCCGAGGCATCGCAGACCATGGCCAGCCCCTCCGCCAGCGCAGCTAGCTTGTCGCGCCAGCAACAAACGATTCCCCTGATCGCCGCGTTCATGGCGACCAGCGACATACCCAACCTCAACACCGCGCTCAATCAAGGCCTCGATGCCGGCTTGACCATCAGCGAAACCCGGGAAATTCTGGTGCAGCTGTACGCCTATGTGGGCTTCCCGCGCAGCCTCAACGCCTTGAACGAGTTAATGGCGGTGGTACAGACGCGCAAACAGCGCGGTATCGAAGACGCGCCGGGGCGTGAGCCGAGCCGGGCGATTCCGGTCGGGGCTGAGCTGCTGGCCGCCGGCACCGCAAATCAAACCAGGATTTCCGGTGCCCCGGTCAAAGGCCCGGTGTTCGAGTTCGCTCCGGTAATAAACCGGTACCTGCAAACTCACTTGTTCGGCGACATCTTCGAGCGCGACAACCTCGACTGGCAAAGCCGCGAACTGGCGACCATCGGCGCGCTGGCGGCAACGCCTGGGGTCGAGCCACAATTACGCTCGCACATGGCGGCGAGCCTGCGCGTCGGTCTGAGCGCGGCGCAGTTGCACGAAGTCACGCAGCTGCTGAAACAACACGGCGACGAGCAGACGGCTGAACGTGCCAAGACCGCGTTGACCCAAGCCCTCACGGCTTCGGGTAAATGACATGACGCCTGCCAAGTCCCTACTGAGCATCGCGCTGTTGAGCCTGCTAGCGGCCTGCGCGAACAACCCCGATGGCTCGTTGCAGATTCAACGACAAGGCAGCTTCGCCGCCGGCGGAACGGTGACCACTGCACCGGGCACCTTCAACCCGCACCAACCGATGACGCCCAACGGCCAGACATACCACGGTGACCACGCCTACGCCTTCTATCAAATCCCGGTGGATGCGCGAAAACTGCCCATCGTCATGTGGCACGGTGCGGGTCAGTTTTCCAAGACCTGGGAAACCACCGCCGATGGTCGCGAAGGCTTTCAGAACATCTTTCTACGCCGCCATTATGGCGTCTATCTGATCGATCAGCCGCGGCGTGGCGATGCCGGGCGCAGCATGGTCGAGACCACAATCAAGCCTGTGCCTGACGAACAATTGTGGTTCAACCAGTTCCGCATCGGGTTGTGGCCCAACTACTTCAGCGGTGTGCAAGTGGCACAGGATGCCCAGACCCGCGAGCAATTTTTCCGGGCGATGACGCCGAACACCGGGCCGTTCGACATGGACGTGGTCTCTGATGGCGTATCAGCACTCTTCGACAAAATCGGCCCGGGGATTTTGTTCACCCATTCGCAAGGTGGCGGGCCGGGCTGGTTGACCGCGATCAAGAACGACAAGGTGAAAGCCATTGTGGCGTTCGAGCCAGGCAGCAGCTTCGTGTTCGCTCAAGGTGAAGTCCCTCCGCCAATTCCCAGCGCGTTCGACACAGTGCAAGGCGCGGCGGTGCCGATGGAGCAATTCAAGGCCCTCACGCGCATTCCGATTCTGATCCTTTACGGCGACAACATCCCGGAGCAGGCGGTCGACCTGCCCGCCCAGGACAGTTGGCGCGCACGCCTGAAAATGGCCCGGCTCTGGCGTGACGCGGTCAATCGCCACGGCGGTGATGTGCGACTGATCCACCTGCCGGAGATCGGCATTCATGGCAATACCCACTTCCCCATGTCGGATCTGAACAACGTGCAGATCGCTGACCTGGTCGCGCAATTCCTCGAAGAGAACCAGCTGGACTGACCCAAATACTTTTGCAACTGCCGCCCTTTTGATTGCTCAGGAGCTTCAGGTGAAAAACACACTCAAGGCCACGTTTATGTCGGCATTGGTCGGCCTCTCGGCGGGCGAAGCCTTGGCCGCCGATTACAAAAAGAACCCGTTCACCCTCGCCTACGACGGCGCGATCAGCAAGAACGAACCGGGCAAGGTCAACATCCATCCGGTCAGCTACAAACTCAACGGTCTGGATATCGCCGCCAACGTATACACCCCGGTTAACTATGACGCGAAGAAGACCTACCCGACCGTGGTCGTTGCACACCCCAATGGTGGCGTGAAAGAACAAGTCGCCGGGCTGTACGCCCAACGCCTGGCCGAACAGGGCTACATCACCATCACGGCCGATGCGGCGTATCAGGGCGCCAGCGGTGGCCAGCCGCGCAGCATCGATAAGCCGGCGTATCGCATCGAAGACATTCACGGCATGGCCGACTTCATCAGCCAGTTTGCCGGCGTCGATGACAAACGCATGGGCCTGCTCGGCATCTGTGGTGGCGGTGGTTATTCGTTGGCGGCAGCGCAAACCGACAAACGCTTCAAATCGTTGGCAACAGTAAGCATGTTCAACTCAGGCAGAGTACGTCGCAACGGCTACAACGACTCGCAAATGGACAGCATTCAGCAACGCCTGCAACACGCGTCAGCAGCCCGCGCGCAAGAAGCGGCCGGCGGCGCGGTGCTGTACTCGGGCGATGCCAACCTCTCCGACGAGCAAATTGCCAAACTGCCCTTCGAGCTGTATCGCCAAGGTTATGAGTACTACTGGAAGACACACGCACACCCGAACTCGACCTTCAAATACACCACCAGCAGCCTGATCGACTTGATGCGTTTCGACGCCACTGACCATATCGAGCTGATCAACCAACCGTTGCTGATGATCGCCGGCAGCAAAGCCGACAGCCTGTACATGACGCAGGATGCTTTGCCCAAAGCCACCGGCACCACCGACAAGGAGGTGTTTATCCTCGACGGTGCAACGCACATCGAGACCTACTGGGTACCGCGTTATGTCGATGCCGCAATTGGCAAACTGACCACGTTTTACTCCCGCACCTTGTAACCAGTCTCTTGAGGGGTCGCGCATACGTGTGCAACCTGCTTTCATGGATTAATACCGCGCCCCTCATGAGAGGTTCTCATCAATGTCCCGCGCCAATCTAAACGACCTGCAAGCCTTCGTGGTCATCACCCGCGAAGGCAGTTTCACCCGCGCGGCCGCTCAGCTTGGCGTTTCGCAGTCGGCGCTGAGCCACACCATGCGCGCACTGGAAAGCCGATTGGGCGTGCGCTTGCTGACACGTACCACCCGCAGCGTTTCGCCGACCGAGGCGGGTCAGCGGCTGTATCAATCGATGGCGCCGCGGTTCGATGAGATCGAACTCGAACTGGCCGCGGTCAGCGAGTTTCGTGACACCCCGGCAGGCAGCGTGCGCATTCAAGCGTCCGAACATGCCGCCAACAATATTTTGTGGCCCAAGCTTTTAAAGGTGCTCCCCGACTATCCGGACATCAAAGTCGAAATCACTGTCGACTACGCCCTCTCCGACATCGTCGCGCAACGCTATGACGCCGGCGTACGCCTGGGAGATCAGGTGGCCAAGGACATGATCGCCGTTCCTATCGGGCCACCCCTGCGCATCGCAGTCGTGGGCTCACCCGAGTATTTCAACAAGCGGCCATTGCCCAAGGTGCCCGGTGACCTTGCGGCGCACAATTGCATCAATTTGCGCCTACCCACTCATGGCAGCCTGATGCAATGGGATTTTGAAAAGGATGGTCACGAGCTGAAGGCCCGTGTCGAAGGTCAATGGACATTCAACAGCAGCGTGCCGATCCTGCGTGCGGCCGTGGCGGGATGTGGCTTGGGTTTCCTGCCGGAGGACATGGTGGCGAAGGAGCTAGCCGACGGCAGCCTTGTGCGGGTGTTGGAAGATTGGTGCCAACCCTTTGCCGGTTACCATCTCTACTATCCTAATCGCCGTGAACATTCATCAGCGTTCGGCGTTGTAGTTGAAGCGTTACTCTACAAGCACTGAGTCATCGACGTTCAAGCCGTCTGAATTTGACCCGCCCCACCAACCCGCGAATGAGTAAGACGTCTCTCGCCACAGTGCGAAGGGCCCAACGAAACTGTATGTATATACAGACAATCTGGCATCGGGTGCCCGGTAAATCCTGGGCAATGAAAAATCTGACGGGCGAGAGGTGGGAAAATGTGCGGACGATATTCGATCTATGAGTCGATGGATCATTACCTGCGCCAGCTGTCGCTGGACCTGGTGGTGATCAATGGCTACGACCACGCGCCAATCAACCGCTTCAACGTGGCACCGTCGACACGCGTCGAAATCATCCGCCCGGTCGACGATGGACTCAGCGTAGATCGGGTCAAGTGGGGGTGGTCGCCGTTTTGGGCGAAGGGGAAGCGGCCGGACCCGATCAATGCCCGGGCTGAAACGGTGCTAACAGGGAAATTCTTCAAAGAGCTGTGGCCAGGTGGTAGAGCCCTGGCGCCGGCGAACGGCTGGTTCGAGTGGATACCAGACCCAGCGGATCCGAAGCGCAAGCAGCCGTACTACATCACAAGCGACAACGGCGCCCCGCTCTATTTCGCTGCGCTTGCAGAAGTGCACCAGAACACCGAGCCAGACGAGCGCGATGGATTTGTGATCATCACCGCAGCAGCGGATCAGGGACTGATCGACATCCACGACAGGAAGCCCTTGGTGTTGGCCCCTGAGCTCGCGCGGGAATGGATCGACCCGACTACATCGCCGCAGCGGGCTGCGACGATCGTGGAGCAAGGTTGCATGCCAGCTGCCCAATTCCGGTGGTATCCGGTCGGTAAGGCGGTAGGAAATGTGAGGAATGAGGGTGAGTCGTTGATTACACCGATGAACAACGAAAATCATCAGGGTCAGCTAGAGTTTTGATGAGTACAAGCACCGCGAGATAACGATCATGCTAAAACAAGAAGCAGACGACGTGATTGAGCGTATCAGGGACGATCTTAAAAGGCACGGTGTGCTGATCGGCTTTGATCCAGAGTTTACCACTGCTGAGTTCGGGTGCGACCTGGACCACTACGTTGCTCAGGTCAGAGAGGATCCGAACAACCGTGTACTAGGTATCGCGATACATGACGAAGGCTTATGGGCCCAGCTCCAGCAAGGCACGGTGTATCGCTGTGTTGTCAGTGATTGTCGAGGGAAGCTTTTCGGTATTCCTATTACGATAGAACCGAGAACCGATGCGTCCTACACCATTCAATACAAGCTCTGAATGCTACCTGCAGATTGATAGCCATTCAGCCCTGCCCAGTGGAGGGCTGATGCGGACACGATCAGGTTTTTCAGCGCACAAAGAAAAACCCCGCAGATTTTCATCTGCGGGGCTTTCGAATGGTGGAGGTCGAGGTCGGAATCGAACCGGCCCCGCCCGGCGTACTTGGTTGGGTCATGCCCCTCGCAATGTTGATCTTGGCCACCTCAGGCGGCCGGCTTGCAGCGTCGATCAGCTGCTGTACGTCGTGGCTTGGCCCACACCCACGAACTCTTCGACGTCATGGCCGCTCAGGTAGAGCTTGGGTAAACCGTCTTGGGTGAACTTGGGCGCACCGTACTCATCGGTTGCCTGGGCGATGTGGTAGAGCTCGTGCTCGACCCGGGTGCAGAACTGAGCGTCGGAGCACTGGGCGCAGTTGTCGGCGGCCAGGGTGATGAGGTAGGTCGGCTCGTCTCCAAACCATTCCCGCATCTGCTGCTCTTGCCGAGCCTTTTGCCACCCGCCTGCGCGGAACATCAGCTGCTCGGCCTGGCCGAGAACTACCCGCCCCTGCTTAGCGATTCCGGACGATGCCCATAGCACGCCGATGTTGGCATCCATCAGGTGGGCGTGATCTGGGTTGTGGATGCCGCCGGTGTCAGTGAGGATCTCGCTCTGCACCCAGTCCCATACGCGGGTAGCCGGGCGCAATGTGAGCCACAGCGATTCGAGCAGGTCCACCGGTGGAAGGGGTCTAGCCAAAGTGCTTGGCCTCCAGTCGCTTGTGGCACCGACTACCAACATGAGGCAATCTTACAAAGCACCATTGATCAGATAGGGATTTCACTGATGCCATTTCCACCGAAGGAACGTGCTGCACTATTACAACTCAAGGGCGTAGGCCCAACGGTCATCACCAGACTTGAGCAGATGGGTATCGCCTCATTGGCCGAACTGAGCAGAGCCGATGTAACCGACATCTTGGCGCGAGCATCTGCCGCATTGGGATCGACATGCTGGAGAAATAGCCCTCAAGCAAGAGCTGCTATTACTGCCGCCGTCGATTTTGCGAAAGATGCACTTAGCCGGTAGCCCATCCTTACGTGAACACCATCCTGTGCGTCTCGGCATGGGCATGACCGTGCAGGATGGCCACAAGATTAGTCTTGGCCAGGGCCAAGGTACGCTGGTCCACGCCTTCGATCTAGCCGATTTGCTTGAACAGCTCACTGGCATCGGCCTCCAGGGCCTTGATTGAGTTCATGCCATCAATCTCGCTCTGAGTGAGGTCGCGGTAACCTGTGATCTTCTTGTGCTGGTTGTCCATAGGTGGCCCTCAGATTGTCGCGCCACAAGTTCTCGAAGTCAGCCAATGGCAGTCACTTCAAGATTCGCTACAAGGACCACTAAACGATCTTCCCGAGCCACGGATCCAAGGAAATTGGTGAAGGACTCAGGAAGGAAATCATCAAGCAACTGGGCCTCAAATGAGGCCCCACCACCCTGAACAGACGTCCAGTCAGCCCCATGAGAGGAAACATGTACGACTACAAAATCGTGGCTCACGAACGGGCGCTTGGTCGCCTTCGAGCACACCTCGAAGCTCGAGAGCCTGGAAGAAGCTCTGGCCAAGTTCGGAGTTCGACTCCAGGTGATACCTACCGCGCTGCAGGCTGCTTGATCGCGCACCCAGGGGGTCGGCACTCTCACCGGCCCTCTTGAGGGCCTGTTCGGGCAATAAAAAACCCGGTACTTGGCCGCGCTCATGAATGGGTGCGGATGACCGGCACTGAAGCCGTGTCAGGGTGCCTGTGATCTGCTGGGGACGGGCCTTTAAACAGCGTTGCGACCTCTTCGCTTTTCGCTCCGGCCGCCTTGCCCCTCTCACACTGCACTTTCAGCGTCATCTACATAAGCGAAAAAGCCCAGCGCTAGGCTGGGCTCGGAGGATTTAGTTGGAAGGCTGTCTACTGTGATGCCAGTAGAGGTACAGCAATCCCAGTGGCGCGATGAAGATCGCCAGGAACCAGCAGATGAACATCGTCATCACTTTGATAAACAGCATCAGCAGCGCATTCACGAAGAACATGTTGCGGCCCATGATGAAGCCCACCACGCTCTCGTACACAAATCGAGAATAGGGATAGAGCAAGGTACTCACCACCGAGATGGCTACCGTTGCGAAATCAATACCTAGTGGAGCGCGTGATTTCATGTAAATGAAAAAAGCCCCAAACAGCGCGCCGAAGAATAACTGCCGAGCGTAGTAGCTCGGGGTTAGCCCCCCAAAAGTCATTGCCAAAAACTGTCGCATAAGATCCATCTCAAGGTTCAAGGGGCGCAAATTCTACCAGTCTGGCCCCACCTCAAGTAAATCCCTAAACGAACAAGCCCAGCTCTATGGCTGGGCTTTTTGGCGATGTTTGTCGAGTATGCGACCTACTCGACATCGGGCCTGGCGCCACCTTCGTACGCAATGGAGGCGATGATGGCTCTGACGATGCCCGGCCCCAAGCCGGTCACCCCTGATACACCATCCCAAACCAAACCAAATTGCCACCATGCCGCATCCGGCCACGGAGGGCGGCGCATGCATGGACAAAGCCATGAACATCGAGACATCGACCGTCACCAAGCTGCTGATCACCGAGGTGCACGGCCTCGAGCCGATCAGTGTGTACCTCGAAAACCTGGCGCCATGGAGCCGAACCCTGACTGGGCTTACCTCTGCCGCGCCATCGCGACAGTTCAGCAGGCCCTGGGCAAAGAGTTTCCGATCGCCGCCTACCCCTCCGGCGCTGCCCGCCAGCACCTCAACGCTTGCCGCCGAGTGTGGGCGGCAGGGCCGTGAAGAACCAGTAGATTCCAGTTCCCAGCACCAGGGTCCACCGGCTTTGCGGGTTGAGAAACATCCCAACCACCCCAAGCGTGATCAGGGTCACGCCAGCCCACCGTCTGCGCTTCGGGTTGAACCATAGCTGGAACGCCCGAAGTCTTTCACGCAACTGCATTACCACTCTCCCTGCTTGGTAAGCGGCTAAGCATAACAACAGCAGCGCTGCACGCCAGCGCCTTCCCCACATACGAAAACGCCGCCTGATGAGGCGGCGCTGACTGACGAAGACCGGACGTTACCAGGTCTTCGGCTCTGACTTCTTGTACGAGCCACCGGTCATGCACTTCTCGACCAGGTCTTCGCGGGCCTTGTTGTCTGGAAGTGTTTTCAGGTAGTCGGGCTGGCAGTGTTCGCTAGTCGGCTCGTAGGCTGCCGTGTCGACGGCGTCTTCTTTGCAGCCAGCCAAGCTTATAACGAGTGCCGCAGCGAGGATTGGGGCAAGGCATGAATTCACGGCTTGAACCCCTTGTCCTTACTGCGATCGGGAGGGGTGATATCCCATAATTTGTCGCTCGCCTCTTGCTGCGCCTTGGCTTTCTTGTCCGCCTCGGACTCCCAGCATCCGCTGAGTGAAATTGCAGCGATGGCAACGATGGCTGCGCCTACGATGGTGCGTTTCATGAGGTTCCTTCCTGTGAAATGGCCGGGCGTTATATCAAACATCCCCACCCTCCGCAAAACGTGGCGCCGTGCCATCAGCCAGCGCCGTCCCCTATTCAACGATAACGCCTCTCCGGCGAGGGCGGCTCCTTGGCGATCAGCCACTGCCCAGGCTGTTGGTGTAACCAAGACTGGCAGACGCCTTCATTTGGAATTTGGCCTATCCAACTAGCTTGACCACTGGCCACGAAAAAAAGCTCCATCTTTTTACCCCTTTCCCCTCTATTCCCTGCCGCGATAGGCGGCCAAGGACGAAGTCATGCCTGAAAAAAAGCAACTGATCCAGCCGCTGCAAGTGGAGCGCGATGAATGCGGCTTTTGGACCCACCCGGCTTGGCCGGACGACGGCGATGAATGTGCACTGCCGTTCAGCTGGTTCGGCGACCACGGCTTGGGGTACTGCGTAGTCGAGATGGAGAATGCACCCGAAGGGATGACCTCGACGAGGATTACCTGTGGGTTGACCAGAACAAGACCGACAAGAAACTGCGCATTCGCCGGCACGTTAATGGTGAACTGACTGGCCTTGTCATTGAGGCGTTACTTGAACGCCGCAAGCTGCAAGGCGTGCGTAACCCTTGCCTCATCACCAACGACTCGGGTCTGCGGATGAGCTGGGAAATGCTCAGGAACCGCTTCAGCGAAGCACGCGACAAGGCCGCTCGGAAGCTGACGACCGATGGCAACGCTGACCTGGCCGCCTCAGTTCGGCAGTTCCAGTTCCGCGATATCAGACCGAAGGCGGCCTCGGAAATCGAGGACATTAGCCACGCCAGCAGGCTGCTGGGCCACTCCAAAGAAGAGATCACGAAGCGGGTCTACCGCCGAGTCGGCGAGGTCGTCAGCCCGACCAAACAACGACCTGATGCGGAAACGATGCCTGATTATGCGGAAATGATTGGGTTTTCTGACGCGCAAATAAAAACCCCGCAGACGTTAATCTGCGGGGCTTTCGAATGGTGGAGGCCGAGGTCGGAATCGAACCGGCGTAGACGGATTTGCAATCCGATCTAAGAATTGCCATTTCATGGGTTCTTGGCTATAAAATCAGTTCCAAAACCAATGCAGAATTTCACGGCTACAACCCGCATTCTACAAGGGTCGGCATTTAAGTTTTGGAACTGTTTTTTGGCCCGACGCCACACCTTTCGCTGTCATCTGGAGGGAACCTCATTGAGCAAAAAGGCACGATCTGCAGGAGCCCCAAATCGGGAAGGGAGAGGAAAAAGGACCTCCAAAAAGCAGAAGATAGACGTGCCCTTGAGAGGGATCGGGCGAACGCACAGCGAAAAAAAATAGTTGCGCTGATGCGCAGCGGAAAGCTGAAGCTCAAGAAGGCTAAGCTCCAGAAAGGGCTGTATAGCATGATGTCTTCACTACCAAACCAACCAGTGATACGACGAGAAGATGTGGTAATAGACGAGAACACGAACTCGAAAAAGGAACCGAACCAATACAGGCTCGAAGGGGACACAGGCTGGTAGAGTGCAGCACCCTTATGTTCCGATCAGGCTCATACGTCTGGCGATCACCGCTTCTGCCAACTTCCAGTACTGCAGCAGTAGTGTAGGAAACCGCCCCCAGGCCGCGAAACTAGCGGCCTATGCATCGCGATTGTCTAATATGCATTGGCCCGTTTGATCGAGTTTCAGCCAATAAAACCGAGAAGCGCAACCGCGGTTTTAGACAGCCTTCCTTCCCCATCCAGGCGTTCTGCCGATGACGATCCTTCCTGGTTCGTCCTCTTCCCAACCATTCGCGATCTCGTAACTGAACAGGCCGATGTGGAACGCCTCTTCAAGCTCCATCAATCCCCAAACCCTGGCGGCCTCTGATAGCTCCAGCATGTCGACCAAGTCTTCGTCGCTCACCTCGCGCCGGCGGTGCGCAGCGTAGGCCATCTCATCAAGCACGGCCGAGCGACCATCAGGATCTGTGACTAAAGAGAAATGGTCGTTCAGCTCGTCCACCCAGGGCTGCGGTATCCCGGCCATCATTCCACCCTGCACCACCACGACTGCGCATACAGCACGCCGTCGATGTCCTCAACCCCGTTGATGTTCATCCCGAGCTGGACCATGCCGTTGACCTTGGCGTCGTGCAGGTGCGGGATGATTTCGGGTCTAGAGCTAGGATTAAACATCCAAGCCTAGGTGGCACCCCACCCCAAAGGCTCAAATTAATGGTCGCCAGTATGCGCGTTGGCACGCAGCTTCTTGAATTTCCGCAACCGAGCGGCCGGAGCGGCAATGCCACACTCCCTCCAGCGAACGATCAGGAAGCACATCAGCCCGCACCGTGGCTTCAAATGCTATGAGTGACCGGTCCTCACACTCGAATTCTAGAAAACAGATTGCCAATCATACTGACCATGTCGCTTTTTGGTTGCGCTCACATTAATATCAAATGGCCAGCAATATGACGGCTTGGGACCCACCCCCACCACTTCCCACCAAGGATGACCTGCATGAGCTCCGCTACAGATACAATTTCTCCTAATCTGTCTTCGTTAAGAATCCCCCAAGTAATTGATCTTTCGTCGGGAACAGCCGGACTGACAGTAGATGCCGAAGCATCTGACGACTTATCAGGAATAAAGAATGTTCAAATATGGTTTGATAGAAACTTTACCTACTCATACACCAACAGCAATGAAAAATTCTCATCAAACCTCCTGCTCAACCAAGGCCTTTCCGACTCTTGGCTAGATGGCTCATCTTCTCAGACATGGACTATCGCAGACACCAACCCCTCTGGAATATATAATGTCACTTCTGCTGTTGTGGAAGATTTGCAGGGAAACACTCGCACCTACTTTTCAAGCGAACTATCTGAGCTCGGGGTTAACACTAGCGTTCTTTTTGAAAAGTCAACCACTGACGCAACGCCCCCAAGTCTCATCTCCCTTGAGATACCGTCCACAATCGATTTGTCTTCGGACAACAACGGACTGACCATAGGTGCCACTGCATCCGACGATTTGTCAGGCATTAAAAACATACAAATATGGTTTGATAAAAATTTCACATACTCGTACACCAACAGCGACCAGAAATTCTCCTCAAATCTCCTACTCAACCAAGGACTCTCTGACTCTTGGCTGGATGGTTCCTCCTCACAAACATGGAACATTGCAGGGACCAACCGCTCTGAAACTTACAACATCACCTCCGTTATAGTAGAGGACCTACAAGGAAACACTCGAACTTACTCTTCAGACGAATTAGCAGATTTAGGTGTCAACACAAGTATTCTTTTCAAGAACTCAACACCGGACATAACGCCACCAAGCCTTACCTCTCTTAAAATACCCACCACAATAGCCTTGTCTGGGTCAAATGAACTAAGCATAGACGCAACTGCATCAGACGACCTATCAGGCATCAAAAACATACAGATATGGCTTGATAAAAACCTCACTTACTCCTACACCAATAGCGACCAAAAATTCTCATCAAACCTTTTGCTCAACCAGGGACTTTATGACTCCTGGCTGGATGGAAGCTCCGCACAAACTTGGCACATTGCCTCGACCAACCCTACTGGAATCTACAACATTACAACCGTAGTAATTGAGGATCAACAGGGGAATACTCGAAGCTACTCTCCCAACGAACTATCCAATATGGGCATCAACACCTCTATCAGGTTTGTAGCCAACAAGTCCACACTTACATCTACCGACGACTACTTCAACGGTAGTAGTTACTCGGACTGGGTGGTAGGACTGGACGGCAATGATAGGATTAACGGGCTTGCCGGAGACGACTTGCTGGAAGGCGGCAAAGGTAACGATGTACTTGATGGTGGGCCCGGCGCGGATACCATGATCGGCGGATTGGGCAACGATACTTATTACGTTGATAGCGGCAAGGACGTGGTCATCGAGGATGTAAATGGCGGAATTGACACTGTAATTTCAAGCGTCAGCCGCACTTTGGGCGACAATCAGGAAAAACTTATTCTCTCCGGAACTGCGGCTATCAACGGCACGGGTAATAGTCTGGATAACACATTGACCGGCAATAGCGCAGACAACGTGCTCAATGGCGGCGCAGGCGCTGACACCATGATCGGCGGCATGGGCAATGATACTTATTACGTCGATAGCGGCAAAGACGTGATCATTGAAGCCGCCAACGGTGGTATTGATACTGTTATTTCCAGTGGTAGCCGCACTCTAGGCGACAACTTGGAAAAAGTTATTCTATCTGGAACCGCAGCCATCAATGGCACAGGCAACAGCTTGGATAACACATTGACAGGCAATAGCGCAGACAACGTGCTCAACGGCGGTGCAGGCGCTGACACCATGATCGGCGGCATGGGCAACGATACTTATTACGTCGATAGCGGTAAAGACGTGATCATCGAAGCCACCAATGGTGGTATTGATACTGTTATTTCCAGTGGTAGCCGCACTCTAGGCGACAACTTGGAAAAACTTATTCTATCTGGAACCGCAGCCATCAATGGCACGGGCAACAGTCTGGATAACACATTGACAGGCAATAACGCAGACAACGTGCTCAACGGCGGTGCAGGCGCTGACACCATGATCGGTGGCATGGGCAACGATATTTATTACGTCGATAGCGGTAAAGACATGATCATCGAAGCCGCCAATGGTGGTATTGATACTGTTATTTCCAGTGATAGCCGCACTCTAGGCGACAACTTGGAAAAACTTATTCTATCTGGAACCGCAGCCATCAATGGCACAGGCAACAGCCTGGATAATACATTGACAGGCAATAGTGCTGACAACGTGCTGAATGGTGGCGCCGGTGCAGATATACTACTGGGAGGAGCTGGCAATGATCGTTTGATCGGCGGTTTAGGTCAAGATGTGCTCACCGGCGGCTCAGGAAGTGATATCTTTGATTTCAACGACCTCAACGAGACCGGACTGACCATTTCAACGTGGGATATAATAACAGACTTCGAGCGCGGCATCGACAAGATAGATCTATCGACCCTCGATGCCAACACCGCCACGACTGTAAATGATGCATTCCACACAATTGTCGGCAGCGCAAGTAACTTTACGATGGCTGGGCAATTAAAATTTTCAAACGGCATACTATACGGTAACACCAACTCAGACAGCTCACCTGAATTCGCCATAAAAATTCTCGGCATTTCAGAAATATCGCATTCAGACTTCATCCTCTGAGGAGTTATCCGTTTATTAGCCATCATTAACCATTTGGAAAACACCCAAAACATTTAAAAATATGCTTACCCAGCGGCAGGAAGTACCTGCCGCATCGCCTCACAACTAGTCAGCCCTCAACTCAACGAAAAGTTAGGTTAAGTAGTTCAATCATCAAAATTCTCAAGAGCATGGCTGAGCATGGTTGCAAAATTAACAACTGGGCGCTGTAGACTTCCAGTCATGCAGCAGTACCGTTAGATTCGAACAACAGGCCGCGCCACAAGCGACCTGTGCCTTGGACCTGTCTAATACGGTTCGGCCAGTCGGATCGACTTTCACCCCGTAAAACCGATAGGACCTCGAGCAGTTTTAGACAGCATCAACACCCCCCCAGGCGTTCTGCCTACGATGATCCGTCCTGGGTTGTCCCCATCCCATTTACTCGAAATCTCATAACTGAACAGGCCGATGTGATAAGCCTCATCAATTTCCACCAAGCCCCAAACCTTTGCCGCCTCGGACAGCTCCAACATGTCGACCAGGTGCTCTGCACTGACCTCGCCCCGGCGATGGGCGGCATACGCCATCTCATCCAGCACCGCGGAGCGGCCTTCGGGATCGGTGACCAAGGCAAAATGGTCATTCAGTTTATCCAGCCAAGCCTGCGGTATCCTGGCCATCATTCTGCCCTGCACCACCAGGAATGCGCGTACAGCACGCCGTCGACTTCCTCGACCCCATTGATGTTGATGCCAAGCTGGGCCATGCCGTGGACCTTCGCGTCGTGCAGGCGCGGGATGATGTCCGGTCCAGGTGCAGGGTTGAACACCCAAGCCTGAGTCGACACACGCCCCAGAGGCTCGCTGTGGTGATCACCGATGTGGACTTCAGCGCGGAGTGGCTGGACTTTCCGTAGACGATCGGAGGGTAAGGCCGCGCCATGCTCGCGGCGTCGAACGAGAAGGAAGTACATGCGGCACCAACACTGTATAGATGAACAGTATCGTACAGCCCTCCAGTATTGCAGGCAACGACCGACCGGCGGCCTAATGCAGCGCGGGCAAATCCTTGCCTCGGGCCTTAGCCACGACACGAAGCTAGTCATCGGAGACCGCCTGGAACAGCGACTCGGCCAGCAGGCGCAGGCGCTCGATCTATTCTGCCGAGGCGCCGCAATCTAGGGCCTGGTGATACTCGCGCATAACGTCGACTGCCTGCTGAATCAGCGGCTCGCCGGCCTCGACCATGCCAATAAAGGTGCGCTTGTCCACTGCCCTACCCCGATCATTTGATCAGCGCATTATAGGACGCCTCGCAAGCTTGACCTGCTATCCGGGCGCGGTCATAAGCTTTCGCCAGCTCTCCCGCTCGAGCATCAGCCCGTGCGAACAGGTCGGAGAGCACCATGGCAGCGCGGGTGGCTGCATGGCCTCGGGCGACAGCGGCGGTTTCCGTGCTGGGGCAACTGATGGTGGCGGCGAGCTTTCCGGCTTCGTCGCGCAGCAGCTGGCCAGCAGCATCGGCGCCAGCAGCACCAGCATCAGCAATCGTTCTTTCTTCGTGGGCATGGGCTCTCGCCTCCTCCTGCGCCTGGGCGAGTCGTTGTTCTTCCTGGCGGGCGCCGCGCTCGCCGATCACCTCGGCTAGGCGGTCGCCACTGTCTCGTTCTGCTGATGCCTGGGCGGCCTCGGCCCTCTCCACTGACCGGCTGTGCTGGTACACGCCCCAATAGGACGCGAGCACGAGCAGGATCCCGACGCAGCGCAACGGCACGCCATATCTCTCTACCAGTTGTTCCATGCAGCCTCCCACTCTGGAAGGTCGAGCGTCTTCCCGGCCAAGCTGTGGGTGCTGTCGATTAGATACTGGATCCTTCCGTCAGTGGCGAACGAGTGGCAAACCGTCTCCTTGCTGCCCATTCGGTACCGGCTAAGAACGGATGGAGTGAAGGTGGTTGCCTCGGCATTGCCGTTGTAGCCCCAGCGCGGGCCGTTGCCAGCTCCAACGCTCAGGCTGTGCGGTAGTTTGCAGCCATTGCAAAAGAACCAGAGCGAGCCGTCCTCGGCTTGGCCCAGGCACTGGCCGATCGTCTTGATGGTCAAGCCAGCACCCCGCCAAGCTTGCCCCATTGCGCCAGAAGCTTCTCCACCTGGTGCGGGTTCTGGCCGTAGGTATTACCCGGGAAACTGGCCCAGATGTTCGAGCATTTGGCGATACGCCCAGCCTTGATGTCGTCCAGCGCCTTGCGCTCGCGGATCTGCTGAATGGCCACGCGGTCTTGGTTCTCCGGCGTGAAGCCGCCCTGCAGGCGCAAGCTGGATCGGTAGGCGTCCCAGTATCGCTCGAGCAGTTGGTAACGGCCGGCCGCCGTACTGGTGACAGGCTTGCCGTTGATGGGGAATGTCAGCTTGCGCCGCGGGTGATCCTGGTAGCCGGTGAACAGGCCGCGTCCATACAGCACGTTATAGCCGTTATCGCTGCCCTCAACGGCAGAGGTGCCTTCAGAGATGGCAATGAGATCCAAGAAGCGGATCACATTGCTGCACACCGCTGCACCCTCAGTAATTCGTGACATATTTATCACCTGAGAAAAGTAAGCTCTTTCTACTTGGGCTGATTTGACTAACCCGATTGCACTAAATCTGCAACGACTGGATAATGAAAGCTCACAAGGAGAGATCACAATGCAAGACCAGCATCTTAATTCAGCATTGGATATACTGAGCAAAACCACATCCGACAAACTAGTTGAACGGAAAGACTGCTACTCCGAGAAAACACACAAAGATCAACGTCACTTTAAAATTTTCGAATCGGAAAGGGTGACAGGTGAGATATCCCACCCCAGCTTGAGCGGCAAAAACAATGTCTTGATAAGAGGCTACAAAAGCGAGTCAAGCGGATCAAAGATATCTATTAACGGAAACAACAATATCGTCTTTCTGGGCCCTCACAGCAAGCTAAGCAATGCCAGCATTCGAATAACCGCTGAAAATTCGCTATTTTATTTCGGGGCATTCTCGACAGTAGAAAGCATAACCACAATCCTCAGCGGCAGTGACGGGAAAATCATAATTGGCGATTTTTGCATGTTATCTGCAAGAATAGTTATAGACCGGAGCGATCACCACTCGATCTATGACATCAGCTCAGGACAAAAGATCAACCATGACCAAGACGTTATTATTTCGAACCACGTCTGGATTAGTAGGGATGTAAAAATATCTAAAGGCTCTACTATTGGAAAGGATTCGGTGATCGGCCAATCCGCTGTTGTATCAGGAAATCTGCTGCCATCGTGCTCCTACGCTGGAGTACCAGCGACATGCCGCAGAGAAAACATCACATGGTCTCGAATGAACAGCTCATCAATTGGTGAAATGGAGAGAAGCGAGAGGCATCAAGAATTCACAAGAAATGTAGAAAATATAAAATTCAGGATGTAACCGACAGAACCACATACCCTTTGAAAGGGGCGACCGCCGCCCCTTAAGCTATCACAGCAAGCTTTCGAATTACCCCTCCTGCGTCCTTAATCGTAATGTATCCGGTAATCGTTGGACTACTGGCGTTAGCGTGTGTACCGAAACGAACATTACCCGAACCTTTGCCAGCCAGCGCCAGGTCATGATTATCGCTTGGGCCCGCAGCCATGATGGTGGGGAATGTACTTGTACATAGTACCTCAGCCCAAGAATTCGCCGATAGATCATTCCCCAGTTGGACTCTCGAACCAGCCCCTTTTGACCTCAAGCCGACATCAAGCTGAGCCGACACAGAGACTACCGTGTAGTAGGGAATTGTCTGCGATGCCTGGGTAGCGAGACCATTCACGGATCCCGGCTGTGCCTTCACCGTCAGGGCCCCGATTAAGACTTCGTTCCCCAGTTCCACGTTGCCAGAACCCTTAGCCCTCCCTTTGAAGTCTGCGTTTGCTCCCGCTCCGTCTGCGCGGTAGGCACCGTCGAACACCCTCGGCCCTGATCCCCCCATTATTAATTGTCCAGACGCCGAATTGAGCATTAGGAACACACCGGCTTTTGGCCGGATAGCACCCGGACCAGCGCTGATGGAAAAACCGTTGAACGCCACAAGCGAATCTAGATTGAGCTCTGCCGCCGTTTCCGCCTGAACGCGACCAGTAATAGTGGCTCTTGGAGCATCGAACACTGGCACGCCAGGAGTCAATTGGTGTCCAATCACCATGTCAAAGTTGAGAATCGAAATAGGCCCTGAGCTATCGTCCTGCTTGATGGATGACAAGGCCGTGTGCGGAATCCCTACTTTAAAAGTCAAACCCTGCAAAACGCTAGCCGATCCGTCGCCAACGAATTTTATTTGATGTTTGCAGCCGGTATTTCCTGCCGCTGGTTTATCTTTAAACGTGGATTCCATCAGGCCTTCAATCGATAGGTTCTGATGCAGGCTATCGGATGATTGGTAAAGTTCAAAGATAGCGTCATTAAAGCTCAAGAAGTAGCAACCGCGATCAAATCCCCAGCCCCGCGTCGCCTCTAGCCACATGGGCGCGCCTCCGCCGACGTGTCTCAAATCGCAGGAGTAGAATTGGTTATTGGTAAATGACACCCCAGTGCCTACACCTCGCAGAGCTGAGTAGTCGCTAGTCGCTCCATTACGCATCTTCCCGTCGCCGATAAAAACTTTAGCGCTTGGGTCTGTGTTGTAGTTCGCGCCCCTGGAGCGAACCCACGAAGTGGTTTCACTACCGATGTTCCAGATCGCAGCCTTCGAAAAATGACCTGTGAAATTGCAACCGAAAAATGCATTATTACCGCTGGTTTCATTGGTCTGGGGCCCCAAGAGTATGCCCGATCGCGGCATGCTCTGCTCATCGCCAAAAACGGTTAGCCCGTACACTTGAAGCCATCGCGTCCCAGTCATGTCGACAACGTTTTTCGACACGCCACGACCATGGAATACTGCGCCATTGGCAAGCAATATCGTGTTGCGGGCCTTTAGTCCCGTGAAGTTTACACTTCCATCAACACGATACAGGCCTCCCGGAATCTCGCCACACCGTTTAACGTAGTCTTCCGAAGATACGTCGACAAACGTCGAACGGATATATCGCCAGAAGGCATTGAGCGCGCTGGTCTGATCGACAAGCCCCTTCTGCGCAAAGAAGTCGCTCTTCTGCGAAGGGCTCATGAAGTCCACTACGCTCACACGCTCGGCAATTTTGAACTTTACTGAGGTGGGCAGGCTGTTCTCTGCGCCAAATACGTAACCGATGCCGTCTGCACCATCTTGCGCAGCAAGAGCCATCGCACGAACAAGCTCTTTTGGCATCCATTTTACGGGCAAGAGACCATCATCTCCCGCCTCAGGAATTCGTCCAGGCGCAGGTTCTGTCCCGATTCGATGCTCAAGAACATCCAGCGCTACCAGGCTGTCGTTTACGGCCCAACCGCTTTGCTTGAGCAGGTATTCTGCTTGCTCAACCATGTTGAAGTATCTGTCGCCGACTTGAAGCGGGCTGCCGTCATCTCGTGCAATGGGCGCCTCTGGCGACGGCAGGAGAAATGCCGCTGCTCTAGCTTGGGCCTCCGCCGCAGCATTTGCAGCTGAGTCAGCTGCGTCCGCAACGGCCTCAACAGTCACCGATCGAGCGATGTCAGCTCCGACCCAGCCAGAGTCGATTTTGCCCTGAGCATCAGCAAGAGGAATTTTTCCTGGCTCAGGGCTGGTAGAGGCCGTGCCGCCGGTGACGACCGCCTCAGCATTCTGTGCACTGCGAGCGGCACTTACAGCGCTGGCTTCAGCTGCGGCTCGATCATCCGCAGTCTTCTGGGCTGCACTCGCCGCCTCGGAGGCGGCGTCTGCCGAGACTTGCTCTGAAAGACCGGCAGCCAGCTGGCTTCTCGAAGCAGCCAGATCGCTGGCGTGAGCGGCGTCCTGGCTTTGCCGTGCAGAGTCGGCTGAAAGCTCAGCAGAATCCTTTGCGCTTTCTGCGGCAGAGGCTGCTGAAACCACATCTTCACGGGCTTTTTGTACCGCTGCGGTGCTCGCGATAACTTCAGCTGTCTGGGCTGCCACTGTCTCGGCTTTTTCCGACACTTGACGGGCATCGCTTTTTACCTCGGCAGCAAGGTCTTTTACCTCACCCAGGTCGCTTGCAGTGGCTTCACGAGCATCCTGCACCTGGTCCAGCATCTCTACTGCGGCATCGATCTGTGGCCCGGTGTGGGCACTGTTATAAGCCATGAAATTTTCTCCGGGCACAAAAAAACCGCCGATCGGCAGTCGATGGGCCTAATTAAGATTAGGACACTGTCAGGATCAGGTTGCGCTCTGCCCCTGACAAAGCGTCTACAGAAATGCCGGACACCAGATGCGGAAAGCCCACGTTTGCCGAATACACATGCATCGCCGGCGCGTTCACACGCTCGACTCTCGCAGTCTGATCTGCTCCCGTCATGCGTCCTGTCCAGCCTCGAGTGGTCTTAGGTGTAATGCCGATTGCAAGCAGAAGCTCGTTCTGGAGACTGGTTGTGACGCTCATTGGTACCGTTGGGGAAACGTGCGCCTTTCGTGACCGGCCCGATGCCGCTCACCCGTAATACTCCATCCAAAACCAAATTGCCATCATGCCGCCAGCCGGCGCCGGAGGAACACCCACGCCCATTCGCCACGCAGTGCTGCACTTCATCGACAAGAAGCCGGACGGCAGCCCAGCGGTCCTGCACTTGGCCAGTTCGGAGCTTCCGGACAGCGCCGCCATCGAAAACCTGCTTTTCGACGTGAATGGCACCTACAACGCCAAGACCGGCAAGGGCTGGGGCTTCTTCCACCCCGCGTCCGGCGCCTACCCACTCAGTGGGTGGCTGGGCAAGGTCATGATCGACGAAATGGCGTTCCTCGACTTCACCCGGACCGGAGCGGAGCACTTAACGAAGTTGATGGAGGAGTCGAACCTGTCTGTCGGTGGTCACGTTCTGTTCGCCCTCTACACCCAGGGCATGACCGACTACCTGATGATCGCAATCCTTCAACAGGTTGATACGGTATCCGTTGCCCATGACATGACCGTTGCGACCTCGCGCCAGATCGATACCCGAACATTGCACTTCGCCGCTCGCATCAACCTGAGCGAGTGGAAGAACAACCCGGCCTCGCGCCAGTACATCTCGTTCATCAAGAGCAAGAACGGCAAGCGGCTTTCCCATTACTTCCAGGACTTCATCGGCTACCAGGAAGGGATCGACAGCCCAGGCGAAACGCGCACCCTGCTCAAGGCCTTCACCGACTTCGTGAGTGCTGAAGACTTGCCCAGCGACACCGCCAGCGAGAAGAGCCACAACCTGGTGGCCTACGCCCAGGCGCAGGGAAAGATCGGCGAACCGATCAGCCTGGACGAGCTTTCCGAGGTGCTGGACGAGGACAGGCCAAAGACCTTTGCCGACTTCATCAGGGCTGGCGATTACGGAATCTCCGAGGCCTTCGCCGCCGACAAGCGCACCCTCAACCAGTATCGCCGCTACACCGGCCGCGCCGAAGGGATGTCGATCAGCTTCGAGGCGCACTTGCTCGGCGAGCGAGTTGAGTTCGACCAGGACAGCGCCAGCCTGACCATCAGAAACCTGCCGGCTCAGCTAGTGGGCCAGCTCAAGCGTTCTGCGGCTCGAGAGCCTTGAGGATTATTCATCGTCTTCTTGCCCCGCCAGCGGTAACCCGCTCGCAGCAGACATCAACCGGTTCAGGGAGCGTACAGACCCAGATAGGGCCTCAGCGAGCGAAGGACCAAACTGATCAATTCCTTCCCCTGCCAACATATCGAGCATGGAAGCAATCTCATGGAAGTCGAGCTCGACTTTGTAGTCGCGCTCACCATTCTTCGAGATCTTGCAGCGCCTGAGCACAAGGGCAACACAAGGACCTTTGTAGGGTGTGGCAGCGCCGCTGGCTCACAGAAAAAGGCTGGCACTTCGTCGAGAGTCGCGGCGGCCGGCCACTGGTTGGCCGCCAGTACGCCCGCCAGAAGCTCAGCGGCGTGGTGATCGACACCGTGCCGGTCGCTGCCGTACCGCCCCCGGCGCCAGCCTGGACCCCTGATTTCTCCCGAGTAAAGTGACATGCGCCCCAGAAGTACCGAGAACCGCGATCTGCCGCCGGGCATGTACCGGCGCAAGCGCACCAGGAAGAACGGAAATGTGTGAGTCGGGTACTACTACCGCGACCAGGCCGGTAAGGAAATACCGCTCGGTACCGACCTGGTGCAGGCCAAGCTAAAGTGGGCCGACTTCGAAGCCAAGGCCACCCCGGCCGAGCTGACGACGATGAAGGGAATCTTCGACGAGTACCTGCTGAAGATCATCCCGGGCAAGGCCGCCAGGACCCAGAAGGACAACATCTACGAGCTCAAGCAGCTGCGCGCCGTGTTCGACTCGGCGCCAATCGACGCGATCACACCAGCCATGATCGCGCAGTACCGCGACTCACGGTCTGCCAAGACCAGGGCGAATAGGGAAATTGCCCTGCTCTCCCACGTTTTCAACACGGCAAGGGAATGGGGGCTCACCACCCGGGACAACCCGTGCCTGGGCGTTAGGAAGAACAAGGAGAAACCGCGCGACTTCTACGCCAACGAAACTGTATGGCAGGCGGTGTATGAGGAGGCTCCACCGGAGCTGAAGGATGCAATGGACCTGGCGTACCTGACCGGCCAGCGGCCGTCAGATGTGCTGTCCATGCGGAAGGACGATATGGAAGGGATCTACCTGCTGGTCAGCCAAGGTAAGACCGGCAAGCGATTGAGGATCGTCCTGGAAGCGAATGGCGTGAAGAACAGCCTGGGCCTGCTGCTCGATCGGATCATGCGATACACCAGCCAGCACCTTTCGCCGTTCTTCATCGTCAACGAGCACGGCAAGCGCATGAGCTGGCCGATGCTGCGGAACCGGTGGGCAGATGCCCGCGAGGCAGCCAGGGTAAAAGCCGAACTGGAAAAGAAGCCAGACCTGGCCAATCGAATCGCCCAGTTCCAGTTCCGCGATATCCGACCGAAAGCCGCATCGGAGATCAACGACCTGAGCGAGGCAAGCGTGCTGCTGGGCCACTCGAAAGAGGGGATTACCGAGCGTGTTTACCGGCGCGTCGGCGCGATCGCAAAGCCCTCAAAAGGTTGAAGTTTCGGAACTCCACCCCGAAAGTTTCGGAACTCTTGCCTTTTGTCGACCCATAAAGAAAAACCCCGCAGACGTTAATCTGCGGGGCTTTCGAATGGTGGAGGCCGAGGTCGGAATCGAACCGGCGTAGACGGATTTGCAATCCGGAGCATAACCACTTTGCTACTCGGCCTCAAAGGTCGGATCTAGCTGCTTACGCTTTGCTATCTCCTTGAAACGCTGAACCTTTTTCAAAGTTTGCTGCGTTTCGATGGGCGCCATTATGTCTTCATTCCTTTCACCTTGCAACCCCCTGAACAAAAAAAAATTTCAACGGGTTCAAGGTGTTAGCGCAGCCGGCTGAGTTTACTCCATAAGCCCACCACGGTGTTCTCCACCGTGCCGCTGGCAGCCATGCCGATTCGCTCTTGAAGGCTCTTGCGCTCGGCATAGTGCAGGTGGAACAGGTTGGCGTTGCGCGCGCGCTCGCTGAGGTACTCGTCGCTGGTCTGCAGTTCGTCCACCAACTGGCGGTTGAGTGCGGCAACGCCGAGCCAGACTTCGCCTGTGGCCACTTCATCAATATGCAGTTGCGGGCGATAGCGGGCGACAAAATCCTTGAACAGCTGGTGGGTGATGTCCAGGTCTTCCTGGAACTTCTCCCGGCCTTTGTCGGTGTTTTCGCCAAATACGGTCAGGGTGCGCTTGTACTCACCGGCTGTCAGCACTTCGAAGTCGATGTCGTGCTTCTTCAGCAGGCGGTTGATGTTGGGCAACTGCGCCACCACCCCGATCGAACCCAGCACGGCGAACGGCGCACTGACGATTTTCTCGCCGATGCAGGCCATCATGTAACCACCGCTGGCGGCCACCTTGTCGATGCACACGGTCAGCGGGATGCCCGCCTGGCGAATGCGCGCCAGTTGCGATGCAGCCAGGCCGTAGCTGTGCACCAGGCCACCACCGCTTTCGAGGCGCAGCACCACTTCGTCACGCGGGGTGGCGAGGGTCAGCAGCGCGGTGATTTCGTTGCGCAGGCTTTCGGTGGCAGAGGCTTTGATGTCGCCATCGAAGTCCAGCACGAAGACCCGGCCCTTTTCCTCGGCCTTGCCTTTCTTCTGCTGTTTTTCCGCCTTGGCCTGCTGCTTGCGCAAGGCCTTGAGCTGGGCCTTGTCGAGCAGGCCGGACTCCAGGCGCTCGCGCAGGTCCTTGTAGAATTCGTTCAGGCGGGTGACCTGCAACTGCCCACCCGGCTTGCGCCGCCCTTTGCTGCGCAACCCAGCGATGGCCGACAGCACCACGAGGATGGCGATGACCAGGGTGGCGGTTTTGGCGAGAAAGCTTGCGTACTCGGCAAGAAACTCCACGTTGACTCCTTAAATACCTGCGCCAAAGCGGCGCGTAACTGTTGCAAGCATACCGCTGCACCTGAGGCGCTGCCAGCCGGTGTAAACGCTGGCAACACCTTTCAAACAACCTTTTCAAACGCTTGTATGTTTTTTCGTTGACAGCCCGTGTGCTGCATCCTAACCTCGCAGCAACCTCCAAACAGGCCGGAACCTTTCGTGGGCAACCTCTACCTGATCCGACATGGCCAAGCCTCCTTCGGTGCCGATGACTACGACGTCCTCTCGCTCGTGGGCGTGCGCCAAAGCCAGGCCTTGGGTGAGCACCTGGCCCAACTGGGTATTCGGCTGGACCGCTGCGTGGCAGGCAACCTGCGCCGCCAGCAGGATACCGCACGCCTGGCCCTGGAGGCCTTGCATGCCAGCGGCTGCCCGGTGCCGGCTGTTGAGACCGACGCCGCGTTCAATGAGTTCGATGCCGATGGCGTCATCCGCGCCCTGTTGCCCGGGCTGCTGCCAGAAGAACCCGATGCCCTGCACATCCTGCGCAACGCTGCGCAGCACCGCAGCGAGTTCCAGCGCCTGTTCGCCTTGATGGTGCAGCGCTGGCACGCGGGCGAACACGCCGACGATGGCCTGGAAAGCTGGCAGGCGTTCACCCACCGTGTACAAGGTGGCCTGCAGCGCGTGCTGGATGCCGCCGGCAGCGGCGACAATGTCGCCATCTTCACATCGGGCGGCACCATCGCCGCCCTGCTCCACCTGGTTACCCGTATTACCCCCAGCCAGGCGTTCGCGCTGAACTGGCAGATCATCAACACGTCGCTCAGCCAGCTGAAGTTCCGCGGCCGCGACGTGGCACTGGCCTCCTTCAACAGCCAGGCCCATGTGCAGCTGTTGAGGGTACCGGAGCTTGTCACCTATCGATGAGCCCGGTTTGTTGTGTCCCTGCGGGGACGTGTAAATAACTCTATAAGGAATGCGCCATGACCTCCGTAGCTGATGCCGTCAAAAAGATGCAAGAGAAGTTCAACCCATCCGCTGCCGCCGGCCTGGACCTGGTGTTCGGCTTCAACATCACCGACGAAGGCAAGCAATACGCGCTGATCGTCAAAGACGGCACCTGCGACCTGCAGGAAGGCGAAAACCCGGACGCCAACTGCACCCTGGTGATGGACAGCGAAACCCTGAAGGGCATCGTCAGTGGTGAAACCGACGGCATGCAGGCCTTCATGGGCGGCAAGCTGCGCGTTGAAGGCGACATGATGCTGTCGATGAAACTCAGCGAGCTGTTCCCGTCCTGAGGGCTGGGTACACCGGATGATCGAAAAACCGAAGCCGTGGCGGCTTCGGTTTTTTTTTTGCCCTGCATTCGGTGCAGTGATCGACCTGCAACACCCTCGCCTATATGGCACTTGGCACGCTTGTTCCAGCGCCGCCAGGCCATTAGATTAGCCAATAGTCCTTGCGATCGAGAATAAGGAAAACGCATGACGCTCACCGACCAGTCCACCCAGGTACGCCCCGGCGAAGAACTCGACGCGGCCGTCATCGACCCTTACCTCAAGGCCAACATCCCCGGCCTGGACGGCCTGCCGAGCATAAGCCAGTTTCCCGGGGGGGCCTCCAACCTCACCTACCTGGTCAGCTACCCGGGCCGGGACTTTGTGCTGCGCCGCCCGCCCTTCGGGCAAAAGGCCAAGTCGGCCCACGACATGGGCCGCGAGTTCCGCATCCTCAATCAGTTGAACAGTGGTTTCCCCTTCTGCCCCAAGGCGTATGTGCACTGCACCGACAGCAGCCTGATCGGCGGCGAGTTCTATGTCATGGAACGGGTCAAGGGCATCATCCTGCGCTCGGACATCCCCGCCGAGCTGAACCTGGACGCCAGCCGCACCGAGGCCCTGTGCAAAAGCTTTATCGACCGCCTGGTAGAGTTGCACCAGGTGGACTACAACGCCTGCGGCCTGGCCGACCTGGGCAAGCCGGAAGGCTACGTGCAGCGCCAGATCGAGGGCTGGACCAGCCGCTACGAAAAAGCCTTGACCCCGGATGCCCCGCGCTGGGAAAAGGTGACCGCCTGGCTGCACGATAAAATGCCCGCCGACCATCCGAAACCCGCCATCGTGCACAACGATTACCGCTTCGACAACGTGATCCTCGACGCCGACAACCCCATGCGCATCATCGGTGTGCTGGACTGGGAAATGGCCACCCTGGGCGACCCGCTGATGGACCTGGGCAACAGCCTGGCCTACTGGATCGAGGCCGACGACCCGGCGCCGGTGCAACTGATGCGCCGTCAGCCGAGCAACGCCCCAGGCATGCTCACCCGCCGCCAGTTCGTGGATTACTACGCCGAGCGCGCGGGCATCCCGCTGGACAACTTCGATTACTACTATTGCTATGGCCTGTTCCGCCTGGCCGGTATCGTCCAGCAGATCTACTACCGCTACTTCCACGGCCAGACCCAGGACAAGCGTTTCGCCCAGTTCATCCACATGAACCGCTTGCTGGAGCAGATGAGCTTGCAGGTCATCGCGAAGTCCAGCCTCTGAACAACGCCACGACGACGGATAACAAGGAAAACAGCATGTCCAAGACCCACCTGTTCGACCTCAACGGCAAGATTGCCTTCGTTTCCGGCGCCAGCCGCGGCATCGGCGAAGCCATCGCCCACCTGCTGGCCCAGCAAGGTGCCCATGTAATCGTTTCCAGTCGCAAGCTAGACGGTTGCCAACAGGTGGCCGAGGCAATCATCGCGGCGGGTGGCAAGGCGACGGCGGTGGCCTGCCACATCGGTGAGATGGAACAGATCCGGCAGGTGTTCGCCAGCATCCGCGAACAGTTCGGGCGCCTGGACATCCTGGTCAACAACGCCGCCACCAACCCGCAGTTCTGCAACGTGCTGGACACCGACCTGAATGCGTTCCAGAAGACGGTGGACGTGAATATTCGCGGTTACTTCTTCATGTCGGTGGAAGCCGGCAAGCTGATGCGCGAGCATGGCGGCGGCAGCATCATCAACGTGGCGTCCATCAACGGCGTGTCCCCCGGCCATTTCCAGGGTATCTATTCGGTGACCAAGGCGGCAGTCATCAACATGACCAAAGTCTTCGCCAAAGAGTGCGCCCAGTTCGGCATTCGCTGCAACGCCCTGCTGCCGGGCCTGACCGACACCAAGTTCGCCTCTGCACTGGTGAAGAACGACGCCATCCTGAACGCCGCACTGCAGCAGATCCCGCTCAAACGCGTGGCCGACCCCAAGGAAATGGCCGGCGCGGTGTTGTACCTGGCCAGCGATGCCTCCAGCTACACCACCGGCACGGCACTCAACGTCGACGGCGGCTACCTGTCCTGATCAGGCTTTGACCGCCACCAAGGTGTAACTCAGGGGCAAGCGTGCAGGCTGCTCGCGCAAGCGGTACTCACCATCACTGCCCTTGAGCATCTGCCCCGGCAGCGCCTCCCAGGGGATGCTCTGGTGCTCGACGAGTGCCGTCAATTGCAGCCCGTGCGCCAGCAGGGCAGTCACGACTTCACCCAGGCCGTGGTTCCATTCGTGGGTTTCGGTGTGGGCAAGGCGCTGTTCGGTCTCGACGTAGGTCTGGTCGTTGTGCCACACCGTCGGCGCTTCGTGCTCGAAGTACGGGTATTCGAGCTGCAGGCGGTCCTGGTGGTCTTCGTTGATGGCCATCAGCATCGGGTGCCCATCGCGCAGGAAAAACCGCCCGCCAGGCTTCAGCAGCGCAGCGACCGCACGCGCCCACGGCTCGATGCGGGGCAACCAGCAGAGCGCGCCAATACCGGTGTAGACCAGGTCGAACGTGCCTGCCGGCAGTACCTTGTCGGCGGCATAGACGTCGGACTCGACATACGCGATGGGCATCGCGCAACGCTCGGCCAGTGCCCGCGCCTCCACCAGCGAAGCCGCCGAATAGTCCAGGCCGCAGACCTTGGCGCCAAGGCGTGCCAGCGACAAGGTGTCGGTGCCGATGTGGCACTGCAGGTGGACGGTGTTCAGCCCGGTGATGTCGCCAAGCAAAGGCAGGTCGAAGCGGACGGTTTCGGAAAGGTGCCCGGGGCGCTGGACCAGAATATCGACTTCGTATTCCTTGGAGGCAGCGTGCAGCGGGGCGCGTTCGTCCCAGCTGGTGCGGTTGAGTTGCAATGAACGGTCCATGGTGTCTTCCTTGAGTGGTGACGGCTCATGCTAGCCGCCACCTGCTCATCTACGACACCACTGCCTTGCTAAAAATTGTAAAGGCCGAAAAACACCCAACGAGCAAACAACTGGACTGCGCTGGCCCTTACAGGCAGGTAGCCGCCGCTGCCCGGCGCTGCAGCGCCACGCCGTCATTCTTCTGCGCGTAGTAGTCGACCCGCGCCCCGCCCGCCTGGGGGTAAACATCCACAAACGCCTCGGCCTCACGGGTATACACCGTGAACCCGCCCTGCTTGCGGGGTTCCAGGTAACCACTGGCATCGTCGCCGAACACCTTCTCTTCCTGCCAGCTGAACTGGATGCACTGGGCCACCAGCTCCGGCGCCTTGTGCGAATCGAGCTGCGCAGTCGGCTTGCCGCCGCGGGCCGTCTCCATGGTCGCAGAAGCACAACCGACCAGCATCAGCGCTGCGGCCATCGGCAGAATCGCACGCATGTTCCATCCTCGGGGTATTGAAAAAGATGCGACTCTAGCACTGGCGGGCATCGCGAGTGAATTGTCACGCGCATGCCGCTGTCGCAGATAAGGTATGCCGCCATCAGGAGCACCACATGAAGCTTCACTATCTGCTACTCGCCGCCCTGCCCTGCCTGCCTCTGGCAGTCAGCGCCGCGCCCTCCAGCGAAGAAAGCATCACCGCCCCGGAAACCCACAATCGCACGCTTGAAGTGGGCGACAAAGCCCCGGACCAGTACAAACGCGACGAGGAGGCCATCAAGGACTGGAAAGCCAAAGGCTTGCCAGCACCGGAGAAGGAAAGCCATTGGGTACGAATGGGTGACCACTACGTGCTGGTGCAGATCACCAACGGGGTAGTGCTGGCGATTCAGCCGGCATCCTGATTCATCCCGCCTAGATCAACGCCGCCATGTGCACCGTGTTGCGCCCGGCGGCCTTGGCTTGGTACAGCGCCGCATCGGCTTGGGCCAGCAGGTTGGCGGTGCTGTCTTTGGCGCCAGGCACGCCACACCACAAGCCGACGCTGAAGCGCAGTTCGATCTGGTCACCGGCAAAGCGCGCCGGGCTGCGTGCAATGGCCTCACGCAGCCCTTGCAGCGCAGCGATCGCGCCACTGCGGTCACTGCCCGGCAGCAAAAGCAGGAATTCCTCGCCGCCATAACGGCCCAGGCTGTCACCCTGGCGCAGCCGCTGCTGCAACTGGCGCACGCAATGGCACAGCACCTCGTCGCCGGCCAGGTGCCCATACAGGTCGTTGATGCGCTTGAAATGGTCGATGTCGATCATTGCCACTGCCAGGCTGGCGTGTTGCTGGCGAGCATGGTCCAGCTCCACGGCAAACCGTTCCAGTATCGCCCTGCGGTTGAATGTGCCGGTCAGCACATCGTGCAGGGCCAGGTGCTGCAAACGGGACTCGCTGCGCTCCTTGGCCATCAGCACCAGCCCGATCGAATACATCATCACCGTCGCCGTGCCGATTGCCACGGAAATGCTCTGCTTGAGGTTGCTGGTGTCGTAACGCATTTCCACCGCCGTGCCATTGGCCACCGCGACCACACGCATGCCCAGGCCGACCAGGCTGATCAACGCCCCGATCTGCAGCAGCAGGTGGGCCCTGCCCGGCCGCTCGGCATGGCGCCACGCCCAGTAAAGAATCATCGAGCACTGCAGCATCAATACCAGCGTCGCCAGCAGCATGCGCGGCTCCAGCGTATCGAGCAGCAGCATCAGCCCCACCAGCATGCAGGCGGGGATGACGAAAATGACACGCCAGGGCACCACCTGCTCACGCACCCGGAACAGGCTGGCGGTGTAGAACGCCAGGGCCAGCGACAGCAAGCTGTTGCCCAGGCCGTAGCTGACCCACAGCGGGGCCTGGGCATAGACGGTGTAGCAGACATAAGCCAGCGCATGCACCAGCAGCCCGCAACCGGTGAGCAGCAGGTTGTCACGGCGGTTGCTGCGCCCGACCAGCAACAGGCAGAAGGCCAGAATGGTTGCAACCAGTGCAACGGCGGCGAACAACGTGGGGGTATGGGCGATCATCGTGATTCACCGAGTGGCAGATTGCCGTCTTGACTGCGGCTTGCCCCACAGTTTAGAGGGACATTGCCCGCGCGACCATGACCGAATGGGACAGAACAACAGCCTGCAAGCACGCCGCTCATCACCCCAGCGATAATTTTTTGCCCGCCCGGGAAACCAAATGGATCATTCCCAGTCTCAGGAAGTGTCCCGTAAACCGTTGCGGATCAAGGACCTATATCGTGATGACCCGCTTTGCAAGCCTTACGCTGATTGCTGCATTTCTGCTGACCGCAGGCTGCCACAGCCATCGCTACCATGACGACGACGATGGCTGGCGTGACCGCGACCGTGGCCATCGCCACCACCATCGGCATGACCGCGATGACGATGACAATCGTCAGTACCGCGGTGACCGCGACTACCGCTGAAGCGTCTTTGCCCCCTGACCTGCCGCCCGTTGCGCGGCAACTTAACCTGATGATTCCTTTGAGGTTCGTATCATGCGTCTGACTCTGCCTTCCCTTGCCCTCGGCCTGCTGCTGTGCCAAGGCGCTTTCGCCGGTGACGGTACTGCCGCCATCGGCGGCGGCCTGGGTGGTGTCCTGGGTAACGTTGTCGGTCAACAACTCGGTGGCAAGACCGGCGCCGCCATCGGTGCCGGCGTGGGCGGCGCAGCCGGCAGTGCGGTAGGTGCACGCAAAGGCAACCGTACCGAAGCCGCTATCGGCGGTGGCCTGGGTTCGGCTGGCGGCTCGCTGCTGGGCGGCGCGGTGGGCGGCAAGACCGGTTCGACCGTGGGTGCGGGCCTGGGCGGCGCCGCTGGCGGTGCCCTCGGCAACCACCTGGGTGACGACAACCGCGGCAGCAAGAAGCACCGCCGTCACCGTCACTGATTAGCTGACTCTAGGGCTGCTGCGCGGCCCATATCCGGTAAGCCAGCTCTTACCTCGACTGCATTGGCCGCAAGGCATATGCAATCCTGTGGGAGCCTGGCTTGCCGGCGATGGGCCGCATAGCGGCCCTTTTTGTTGCAGCACATCAACACCCCCTTCATCACAAGCTGGCACACTGACTGCTACTGTCTATCGTGCCCCGTGTGAAGGAACACCCCCTCCCCATGAACCAAGATCTGCTCTGGGTCCTCGGCCTGCTGGCCATCGTCGTTGTCCTGTTCATCATCAATCGCCCACGCATGGACGTGGTCGCGCTGATGGTGATTCTGGCCCTGCCGCTGCTCGGCATCCTCACCGTGGAGCAGGCCCTGGCCGGCTTCAGCGACCCCAACGTGGTACTGATCGCCGCGCTGTTCGTGATCGGCGAAGGCCTGGTGCGCACCGGTATTGCCTACCGTATTGGCGAATGGATGAGCGAGCGGGCCGGCAATAGCGAGACACGCCTGCTGGTGCTGCTGATGGTGGCCGTGGCCGGGCTGGGGTCGATGATGAGTTCCACCGGCGTGGTGGCCATTTTCATCCCGGTGGTACTAAGCATTGCCGCGCGCCTGCAGCTGTCGCCCAGCCGCCTGATGATGCCTCTGGCGTTTGCCGGGCTGATCAGCGGCATGCTCAGCCTGGTGGCCACGCCGCCCAACGTGGTGGTGCACAGCGAGCTGGTGCGCAATGGCGAAGCGGGCTTCAGCTTCTTCAGCTTTACCCCGTTCGGCCTGGTGGTGCTGGTGCTGGGCATCGGCTACATGCTGTTGACCCGCCACTGGCTGAACGGCGAAGTACGCAAGGACGGCCGCGTGGAAACCCGTCGCACACTGCTGGACCTGGTGCTGGACTACAAGCTCAACGGCCGTGAACGGCGCCTGCGCATACGCCCTGATTCACCGCTGATCGGCCATACCCTCGGCGAGCTGGAGTTGCGCACCCGGCACGGCGCCAACGTGATCGGCATCGAGCGCCAGCACAAGTTCACCACACGGGTGATCGGCGCCGACTCCAACACCGTACTGCACCAGGGCGACGTGCTGCTGCTTGACCTGTTCGCCAACCGCGACGATCTGCGCAGCCTGTGCCAGACCATGCAACTGGAGCCCCTGCACTTCAAGGCAGCCTACTTCATCGATCAGTCCCAGGAGCTGGGCATGGCCGAGGTCTCGCTGCCGCCGGGCTCGCAGTTGATCGGCAAGAGCATTCTCGAACTGGCCTTTCGCACCCGCTTCGGCCTCAACGTGGTCGGCCTGCGCCGCGAACAGGCCGCTATCGAAGAGCAACTGGTGGAAGAAAAGCTGCGCCTTGGCGATACCTTGCTGGTGGTCGGCCCGTGGAAGGCCGTGCGCCAGTTGCAAAGCCAGCCCAAGGACTTTCTGGTACTGAGCCTGCCCGCCGAGATCGACCAGGTCGCGCCAGCCCGCACCCGCGCGCCACAGGCGTTGCTTAGCCTGGCGGTGATGGTCGGGCTGATGGTGACCGGTGCCGTGCCCAATGTCATCGCGGCCTTGATCGGTTGCCTGCTGATGGGCGCCGGCCGCTGCATCGACATGAACAGCGCCTATCGGGCCATTCATTGGCAAAGCCTGGTGCTGATCGTCGGCATGCTGCCGTTCGCCCAGGCACTGCAAAAAACCGGTGGTATCGACCTGGCGGTGGGCGGGCTGGTCAGCGTGCTGGGTGGCGCCGGCCCCAGTGCCATTCTCGCCTGCCTGTTCGCCGTCACGGCGGTGATTGGCCTGTTCATTTCCAACACGGCCACTGCGGTATTGATGGCGCCGGTAGCTGTCAGTACCGCCGCGCAACTGGGCATGTCACCCTACCCGTTTGCCATGACCGTGGCCCTGGCCGCATCGGCGGCATTCATGACGCCGGTGTCATCGCCGGTCAACACACTGGTGCTGGGGCCGGGGCAATACCGCTTCGCCGACTTCGTCAAAATCGGCGTGCCGTTCACCGTGCTGGTGATGGTGGTCACCGTCGTGATGGTGCCGTGGTTCTTCGGGTTTTAAAGGAAAGCAACAAGGATTAGAGGCAATTTGACATTATCTCGGCCGATCGCGGCAGATTGACATCAACTGGGCTGACGAAACACACTGCGGGTTATTGCCCCAGGTGCTTCAAGGCGTTGTCCTGGATTTCGTTTCCGCTTGCCGGTCGAGTTCATGGTTTTTCCAGCCCAATCGCGCTTGTTGCCTTATGTCGTTCTGCTTTGCCTGACCTTTGCCCTCACCCTGGGCGGCATCCTGGCACGCCCGATCGAATCGCTGTCGCTGTTCTGGCCAGTGAACGCTGTGGTGGCCGGCGTACTGTTGCGCTACCCCCGCCAAGCCACCCTGACCGGCTTCAGCCTGGTGTGGCTGGCCATGGTCGGCGCCGACCTGTTGTGTGGCAGTGCCTGGGGGCCGGCCCTATGGTTCAACCTGTGCAATCTTGCTGTGGTAGTAACCCTCTGGCAGCTGCTGTCGCGCTTGCCACGGCTGCACCGGCGCATGCGCACCCCGCACGGCGTACTCAGCGTGTTCGCCGCCTGTGCCGCCGCCGCCATGGTGGCGGCCAGCATGGCAGCGGTCATGGCTGCACCCTGGTTCGAGCAATCCTTGCGCGCCACCTGGCTGGCCTGGTTCAGCGAACAGTTCTCGACCAGCGTGCTGGTGCTGCCGGTGCTGCTCACCGCGCCCTCGGTACGGGCCCTGGTGCGCGGAGGTGCCCAGGCCATCCGCCTGCCGCCGCTGCTGGTGCTGCTGGTCTCGCTGGCGCTCAGCATTGCCTTTGGCGGCCCCGGTGCCATCGCCTTCCCGATTGCCGCCTTGCTGTGGTGTGCCTGGACCTACTCGCCATTCATGGTTTCGCTGCTGACACTCACCGCCGGCAGCACCTTGATTGTGGCGGTGGCGCAAAACCTCATGCACTTCAGCGTGCCGCAAAGCGAGCCCGGGGTGACCACGCTGATGTCGGCCCGCCTGGGCATTGCCATGCTGGTGCTCGGCCCGCTGGTGGTGGCCTGCGTCAGCCAGGCCAACCGCAGCCTGATGGCCCGCCTGGCGCACCAGGCCACCATCGACCACCTGACCGGCGTGCTCACCCGCAGTGCTTTCACCCGCCGCGCCAACGCGCTGCTGGACAGCCGCCAGCAGCATGCCCAGGCACTGCCACTGACCCTGATGATGCTGGACATCGACCACTTCAAGTCGATCAACGATGCCCATGGCCACGGGGTCGGTGACCAGGTGCTGCGCCAGTTCGCCAGCACCCTGCAAGACCAGTTGCACAACGATGAACTGCTCGCTCGCCTGGGCGGCGAGGAGTTTGTCGTCATCCTCCCGGGCCTTGCGCCAGAACGCGCCAAGTTCACCGCCGAACGCCTGCGCCGCGCGGTACAGGACCTGCACGTGGTGCAGGCCGACCAGCGCCTGCAGATTACCGTGAGTATCGGCCTGGCCGGCTGCGACGCCAATATCCCGGCCCCCAGCCTGGACGCGTTGCTGGCAAGCGCCGATCAGGCGCTGTACCGGGCCAAGGCCCATGGCCGCAACCGTGTGGAGCAGGCCGAAGCGCAGCGCCAGGTGGTGTGACTCAACCGGCCAGCAAGTCCCACGACAGCTTGGCGATCAGCACGCACAGCAGTATCAGGAACAGCCCGCGCACAAAGCCTGCGCCCTTGCGTACTGCCAGCCAGGTGCCGGTAAGGGCCCCAAGCACGTTGCACGCCGCCATGGGCAGGGCGATGGCATACAGCACGTTGCCCGAGGGCACGAAGAACACCAGCGCCGCCAGGTTGGTGGCAATGTTCACCACCTTGGCCGAGGCCGAGGCGTGCAGGAAGTCCAAGGCGAAGAAGCGGATGAACAGGAAGATCAGGAAGCTGCCGGTGCCCGGGCCGAACAGGCCATCGTAAAAACCGATCGCGCCACCTATCAGCACCGCCAGGCACTGCTCCTTGCGGCCGATCTTCGCGGGTTTGTGCAGCGTGCCGAAGTCTTTCTTGCAGAAGGTGTAGATGGCCATCAGCACGATCATCACCAGCACTGCCGGGCGCATCACACTGGGCGGCACCAGTGATACCGTGGCCGCGCCTGCGAACGACATGACAAAGGCGCTGAGCGCTGCCGGCACGATCAGCCCCCAGTCCAGCGTCACCTTGCGAATGAACGAGCGCGCCGCGAAGGCCGTACCACACACTGACGCCAGCTTGTTGGTGCCGAGCAACGCCGCTGGTTGCGCGGTGGGCAGCACGTTGAACAAGGCCGGGATCTGGATCAGCCCGCCGCCCCCCACTGCGGCGTCGATCAGCCCGGCGGCAAAGGCGAACACAGAAAGCACAGCAACATCCATCATGACGCGGTTCCAGGTAGAGAAGACCCCAGCAAGGCTAATCAAAGTGCTGCGCTTGTGTTGAAATGCCATATTGCAAAAACTGCAACAAGGAGCAGGCAATGGCATTGGACATGTTGCGGGAAATCCAGGCGTTCGTCAGCGTGGCACACAAGCGCAGCTTCGTGGCCGCCGCTCGCGCGCTGGGGCGCTCACCCAGCGCGGTAACACGTGCGGTGCAAACCCTTGAAGACAACGCCGGAAGCAAGCTGCTAAACCGCAACGCCAACGCCGTCACCCTCACCGAAGCCGGTGAGCGCCTGCTGCCCCATGCCGAACGCTTGCTGGATGTGCAACGTGATGCGGCCGACGAGTTGGCCGCGCTCAGTGGCAGCGCCGAGGGCTGGATACGCTTTGCCGTGCCGCAACTGCTGGGTGAGCATGTGCTGCCACAGGTGCTCGCCGAGTTCTCCCGCTGCCACCCCAAAGTCACCCTGGACGTAAGGTACTGCGACGAAACCCTCGACCCGCTGCAAGGCAAGTTCGATTTCGTGGTACGTGGGGCCTTTCCGCAATCGAGCGAGCTGATCGGCTACCCGCTGTGGGCCTACCAGCGCCACCTGTATGCCAGCCCGGCTTACCTGGCGGTGGCCGGCACACCTCAGCACCCTGAAGACCTCGAAGGGCATGCGCTGATCCTGCACACCGCCCCGCGCATCCTCAAGGCCTGGCATTTTTGCCGCGACGACCAGATTACCAGCCTGCGGCCCAGGCCCAGGCTACGGCTGGACTCCGGTGACGCGGTGTACCACAGCACCCTGGCCGGGGCAGGCATCGCCCGCCTGGCTGCCTGGGTTGGCGAAGCGCAGGTCAAGGCCGGGCGGCTGGTCCGGGTGTGCCCGGAATACCGCCTGACTTCCAGCAGCGGCCAGGACCCGCAAATGCATGCCGTGTACCCTGCTGGCGAACTGCCGGCGCGGGTACGCGACCTGCTAGCGGCATTGCGCCGTGCCGGCCTGGCCTGCCAAAACAGCCCCCCGAAATGACTGTTCAATTTCTGCTCAATTTAACAGAGCCCGCCGCGGGCCTGGCTTACAGCACTTTATCCACAGACCTACCCACGTTTTTTGTGGACAGATTTCCCAACGCAAAGAACGACTTATCGCACAACCAGCAACGCCGTGTTTGCCAGCTTGACCAGCTCGATCCACTCCGCCGTGCTGATCACTCCGGCCTGTTCCAGCACCAGGGCATCGCGCAATGCCTGGTCATATCCCTGCTCATCAAGTGTGCCTTCGGCAAGAAAACGGCTACGCCACTCCAGCATGGCTGAAGTGCCTTTCTTGTATTCCATTGATGTATCGACTCCACGGCAAAAAGACCGGCCCGAATGAGCGGCGGCGGGAGACTACACGAGGCTTTTACACTTGAGAATGACTTGCAGCTACCGCTGGTCCAGCAGTGCAAGCAGGGGGAATGCTGGCCAATTGGTCAGGCATTGGGCCCGTCAGTTGAAATAGACGGGCCGCGCAGGAAAAAAGCAGTTGAAGTCAGCTTGGCGGAATGGTGCCAAGAATACCAATCAGAATGGTCAGTAGCAGAAAACCACCCAGGAACAGCGCCAGCTTGCCCATTGGAACCTCTACAGTTGTGATGCGGGGATGGACATATTGTCGAGCCTGAGCTGATACGGTTACAGATTCAGGTTTGTGGAAAAAAAGCGGATCAGATGCGGCGCAGATACATTATTGCTACATGAGGTTTCAAGACGGGTTACAGGCTCCGGCTGTAACCACGCAGGTGGCCTGCCCTTCAAAAGACGACTGAACGCAGCTGACACGGGAAGTCGAGCTCGATTGAGAGCACATGAATTGAAACGTCGTTTGTAGGACTTTTTACTGTGCGCTGTGGGAAGAATCGCGGTAGGGGCACAAACCTGTATGAAACATCAGTTTCTCCAGTTAATTCGAGCTGCTACGGTCCCTTTTTCCTACAACGGCACGGAAGCCTACAGCTCGAGAAAAGCATGGACCCGTTCAACACTTCGGCCCTGAAGTTACAGAAAAAATTGCTGGACCTGCGCCTTGAGTGCTACCGCCTGAGAAGTGAGGGCAAGGACATGGAAGCGGACCGCCTCGCCGGGTCGATCGCGCGGATTGAGGCGGCTATCAGGCAGTTGCCGGATGATCTCAAGCCCGTGACCCTGCAGTGACCGCTACTGCTCCCGCAAGGCATGCACCAGAGCTGTAGGAGCGGCCTTGTGTCGCGACAGGGCTGCATAGCAGCCCCGGCAATGTATGCATTTTCGCTGAAACCCTGGGGCTGCTGCGACACAAGCCCGCCCATACACAAAGCTCGCAGCACAGGCCATCCGCTTTAGAACAGCTTGACCGTGTAACTGAGGATCAAGCGGTTCTCATCGATGTCGGTGCGATAGTTGGAGCGCGCCATCACGTTGCGCACGCGCACCCCAAGCCCGGCCAGCGGCCCGCTTTGCACCACGTAAGCCAGGTCCAGGTCACGCTCGCGGTCACGCCCTTCAAAGCCCAGCCCGGTGTCCACATCGCGCCCTTTTACATAGCGCAGGGTCGACGTCAGGCCCGGAAGGCCCAAGGCGACAAAGTTGTAGTCATGCCGCACCTGCCACGAGCGTTCGCCCGGCGCCGAGAACTCATAGGTCGGCAGCGTATTACCCATCGGGTTGGTGTTTGCACCTACCTGGATGAAGCCATCATCGCCGCCGATCTGCTGGTAGCCCATGTAAAAGGTATGCCCGCCGGTCTTGGCCGAAAACAGGCTGAACAGCGCATGGTTGTCATAGTCACCGGCAATCTTGCGCCCGTCCTCGCGGGCATCGAAGTAGCCGGCATTGACCCCCAGCGTCCAGTCCCCCAGTGGCTCGGCGTGCTTGAAGCTGTAGAAGCGCTGCTGGTAGATATCCTCCAGTTGCGCCTGCCACACACCGACGCTGGTACGGTTGTCGTTGAAGGCATAGTCGGCGCCAACGTAGTTGAAGCGGTCACTGGTAAAGCGCGCCAGCCGCGCCGGGTTGATCGGGTCGTTGACCAGCGCGTACATTTTCTGGCTGTTGGACGAGTCGCGCAGGCTGGTGGAGCGGAACTGGCCGGCATTCAGGGTCAACCCGGCAAACTCGCGCGACTCCAGCATCGCGCCCTGGTAGGTAGGCGGCAGCAGGCGCAGATCGCTGAACAACAGCACAGGCAGGTTGGGCATCAACTCGCCCACCTTCAGTTCGGTTTGCGAGACCTTGAACTTGATCGCCGCCCCCAGGCGGCTGTATTCGTCCGCCGACTTGCCGCTGTCCAGACTGGGCAGCAACCCGGACCTGGCATGCTGCGGGCTGCTGTCGAGCTTGAACCCCAGCAGGCCCTTCACATCCACGCCGACGCCGAGCGTGCCCTGGGTGTAGCCGGAGCTTGCGTTCAGGATAAAACCCTGCGCCCATTCCTGGGTACGCGACTGGGTGCTCGCGCCCTTGATATCGGCATAATCGCGGCTGAAGAAGTAATTGCGTGCCTGCAGCGTGGCGCGGGCACCTTCGATGAAACCGGCCTCCTCTGCCGAGGCCTCGGCGCACAACGCGGCGGCGATACACCCGCCGGCCAGGCACGCAGACGAAGAAAAACGCGGTGCAGTGGAACCTTGCATGGAGCTACTCCTGGATTCGGACAACAGCAACCCGGCGCGGCGGCCGTGTGTGGCTACCAACGTGCAGGTTGCATCGAGAGAGGGGTCGGCAGGCGGGCACCCGGCCCGCCTGCCCTGCCGTTGCTTGAAGCGCTGGGCCGCTAGCGGTTGACCAGCTTCGCCGGCAAGGCGATGACCAGGAAGCAGCTGAGGATCAGGCAGCCGGCAAACACCCACAATGCGGCGTGGGAGGTACCGGTGAGGTCGGTGACCAGGCCCATGAGTGAGTTGCTCACCAGGCCTGCGATGTTGGCCACCGAGCAAGCCAGGGCAAAGCCGGTGGCGGCCGCAGTGCCTTTGAGGAAGGTAGCCGGCAGGCTGAAGAACACCGGCACCGCGCCGATGATCGCTGCCGAGGCAATGGCGAACAGCGCCACGGTCATCACCAGGTTCTGGCTGAACAACGTGCTGCTGGCCATGGCGATTGCACCAATGATGAACGGCACGATGATGTGCCAGCGGCGCTCACGGTGGCGGTCGGAGCTGGCCCCGATCATCAACATGCCGGCCAGTGCGGCCAGGCTCGGAATGGCCGTCAGCAGACCGATGTGGAAGGTATCGCTGACGCCAGCATCGCGGATGAAGGTCGGCATCCAGAAGCCCATGGCATAGGCGCTGAGCAAAATCGAAAAGTCGATGCCCCCCAGCATCCACACCTTCAGGTTGAAAAAGCCGTCGCGAAAGCTGTGTTTGCTGTCCTTGCCCTCGGCATCGTCAGCCACCAAGTCCGCTGCCAACTGCGCCTTGTCGTCAGCCGACAGCCACTTGGCCTGCTGGAAATGGTTAGGCAATGCCCAAAACGTGAGGATGCCCAGCAACACACTGGGGATCGCCTCCAGCAAAAAAAGCCACTGCCAGCCGTGCAGGCCATGCACCTGGTCGAAATGCCCCATGATCCAGCCAGAAATCGGCCCGCCGATCACGCTCGACAAGGGCAGCCCGATCATGAACAAGGCAATGATGCGCCCGCGCCGATAGGTGGGGTACCACATGGTCAGGTAGTACAGCACGCCCGGCAGGAAGCCGGCCTCGGCAGCACCCAGCAGAAAACGCAGGACATAGAACTGGGTGGTGGTGGAAACAAACATGGTGCAGGCCGACAGCAGGCCCCAGGTGATCATGATGCGTGCGATCCACAGCTTGGCGCCAACGCGCTGCAGGATCAGGTTGCTCGGTACTTCGAAAATGATATAGCCGACAAAGAACAGCCCGGCACCCAGGCCATAGGCCGCTGTGCTGAACTGCAGGTCTTCGAGCATCTGCAGCTTGGCGAAGCCGACATTGATGCGGTCCAGATAAGCTGCGAGGTAGCAGAAGCACAGGAAGGGGATGAGCCTCCAGGTGATTTTGCTGTACAGCGCTTTAGTGCCATGGTCGATGTCACTGTGGACCGTGGTTGCATTCGCAATTGGCATTTCCTGTCTCCTGGCGGGCGACTTTGTGGTTGTTTTAAGGCCAGCAGTGTTCGACGCGCCGGGCACCCCGCGCACTATACGCGGCGTGCCTGGGCAGCGCCTGAAGACCCCGAGTGCTCCTGCGGGGCGACCACCCGGACAGCAGGCGGTCATGGACGGGCTTCCCGCACCGGTCCTTGATTGTTATTGGTAAGGGCTACCCGGCATTCAGCCGGCCAGGTGCCTGAGTTGCTGCATCGCCTCCTGGCGGGTGACGACATCGCCATACTTGCTGTCGATGTCGAACAGGTTGGCTTCGTGCGGGTCGTTGTGGCGATCACCGACGCACTCGCGCACCACGATGGTTCGAAACCCGTGCTGCATGGCATCCACCGCACTGGCCCGGATGCAGCCACTGGTGGAGCAGCCAGCCAGTACCACGGTATCCACGCCTTGAGCATGCAGCAGCGGGGCCAGGCTGGTGGCGAAGAAGGCACTGGCGTACTGCTTGCTCAGCACCACCTCCCCTGCCTGTGGCGCAACGGCTTCACAGAACGCCGCCAGCGGGTTGCCTTCGACCATGTCCTTCATCACCGGCGCCTTGCGCACCCACACGCCGCCGTCAGCAAAATGCGGCGGCTGGTAGCGGATGTTGGTATGCACCACCAGGGTACCGCAGTCGCGGGCCAGCGCCAGCAGGCCGGCAGCCTGCTCGACCGCCGCGACCACGCCCGGGGCGTACAGCGGTGCGCCGGGGGTGGTATAGCCCTGCATGAAGTCGATCATCAACAGGGCTGGTTTGCGGCCAAAGCCGATGCGCTGGCCCCATACGCCCTGGTAGTTGTCACGGGCGCTTTGTGCGTCGCTCATGTCCATCTCCCGATTTCAGTAGGCGCCCGACAGCAGGGCACCGGCGCCCGGCACGACCGGCTCCAGGTCCAGCGCCTTGAGCATGGCGTACGTGGTGGCGATGGCAGCGGTCACCACCGGTTTGCCGGTTTGCGCCTCAACCTTGGCCACGGCCGGCAGCGATTGCATCTGCACGCAGGCCGAGAGCACCACCACATCGACCCCCTCAAGGTTCATGCCGGCGACGATGCCTGGCAGGTTGGCCGGGTCATGGCGGGCCACGGCGAGGTTGTCGGGGATTTCCAGCGCGCGCCAGTCCTGCACCTCAAAGCCTTCCTCGCGGATGTAGTTCACCACCAGCTCGGTCAAAGGCTTCATGTACGGCGCGACGATGGCAATGCGCTTGGCCTTCATCACATGCAAGGCCTCGACCAACGCCCCGGCGCTGGTGATTACCGGTGCCAGCGCGTCGTTGTCGGCGGTGGCCTGCTGCAAGCGCTTTTCCGATTGCCGGTGATAGCCCAGGCCCATGGCCATGATCGCCACCAGGCAGGCGTAGCCCAGCACATCCACCTTGGCGTCAGACAGTTCCATGGCGCAGCGGTCGGACTCGGCGTCCATGGCGGCCAGCTCTTCCTTCTTCACCTGCTTCATGCGCATGCGGCTGGAATGGAAGGTGAAGCGCTCGGGGCGGATCGCCTGGCGCGCGTTGAGCATCGCCGGGATTTCGGTTTCCATCGTGGTGTTCGAGCTCGGCACGATCTGGCCGATGCGGTATAGCTTGGTCATGTCTCGTGCTCCGTCAGACAAGGGGTTGGTCGAGGAAGTCGCCAAAAGCGGCGAAGAAGCCGTCCAGGTCATCCCATGGGATCATGTGGCCGGCGTTGTCGACATGCGCGACCTGGATATCCGGCTTGAGTTCACGTATTTCAGCGATGTCACGTGGCTCGATTACCCCACCTCGCCCGGCCACCATCAGCAATGCCGGCTGGCGCACCGCAGGCAGGTACTGGTGGATATCCACGTTGTGAAAGTCATCAAACGCCCGCACGATCGCCGGCTCGTAACAGGTGTGCAGCCATTCGGCCCGCAGCGCCAGCTGCTCGTCGCTCCAGGTGGCGCAGAATGCGCGCATGTCGTCGCCGCTCATGCCCACCGTGGCCTGGCGGATCGAATCCACATACCACGGCAGCTTGCTCGGGTAGGCACGGCGGCCTGGCCCGGACACCGGCGGGTCGACCAGCACCAGCCGCTGCAGCCCCGGTGCTCCCTGGGCAGCCGCGCGAATGGCAAAGCGCGCGCCCATCGAGTGCCCGACCAGGTGGTAGCTGTCCAGGCCCAGCGCTGCGGCAAAGGCCGGAATGTCCGCAGCACAGGCGTCGGTGCCGTAGTCCAGTTCGGGGCCGCTTGAAGACAACCCGCGGCCGCGCACATCCAGCACGTAGGTGTCGAAGTACAACCCAAGGCGCTCGGCGACGAAGCCCCAGGTGATCGCCGGGCTGGTGATGCCTGGCACCAGGATCAGCGCATGGCCCTTGCCGCCATAGCGCAGGTAATGCTGGCGGATGCCATTGGCGCAGACGTTGCCGCCGGCGACGAAGGTGCTCATGCCGCCTCCCCGCTTTTCAGCGCCTGGCCGTACAGGTCATAGCCGTAGACCCAGGCCGGGTCCTCCTGGCTGTAGAGGAAGGTGTTGGCGTTGGATACCGCCTGCACCCGGGATGCCCGCTCCTTGCGATTGGCCTCGTACAGGGCGAACGCGGTGCGGTGGTCGGACAGCCCGGTTTCTTGCAGGCAGCGGGTCAGCATGGCTGCATCCTCGATGGCCATGCACGCGCCCTGGGCCATGTGTGGCTTCATCGGGTGGCAGGCATCACCCAGCAGCACCAGGCGGCCACGGCTCCACAGCGGCAGCGGGTTGCGGTTGCGCAACGGCCATTTGGTGATCGACTCGGTGGCGTCGATCAGCTTCTGCACGGTGGGGTGGTAGCCCTCGAAGGCAGCGCGCATTTCCTCCTGGCTGCTGTCGACGTACGCCCCCTGGAAGTCCCAGGCCGCGTGAGGTACGCCGGTGACGAAGTAGTACTCGTCGCGCTTGCCGGTGGTGTAGTAGACCATCATGTGGCGGTCTTCGGACCACCACTTGACGCAGGGCTCGAACACATCGGCATGCTGCGCCAGGTTTACCCCGCGGATCAGCGCACGGTGGGCGACCCAACCGCTGTAGATCGGCGCTTCAGCGCCCAGCAGTTCTTCACGAATCCTGGAGTGGATGCCGTCGGCGCCGATGACGATGTCGGCCACGGTGTGGGTGCCGTCGGCGAAGTCCAGGCGCACCTGGTCGCCTTCGTCGACGATCTTTTGCAGGCGCTTGCCGAAGTGCACGGTGCCCGGCTTGATCGCCTCGATCTGCAGGGCGTGCAGGTCGCCACGGTGAATGGTGATGTAGGCCGCGCCGTACTCGCGGCGGGCAAACTCGCCCAGCGGGATGCGTGCCAGGTAGTCACCGCTATTGCCATCGCGGCTGAACCAGAAGTCCGGGTGCGAGCCCATCAGTTCCAGCTTCTGCTCCAGCCCCATGCGGCGGAAGATCTTCATCACGTTAGGGCCGATATGGATGCCCGCCCCCAGGCGGGTGAACTCCGGCGCCTGCTCGAACACCTCGACATCGAACCCGGCCTGCTGCAGCAACGTGGCGGCGGCCGCCCCACCCAGACCCGCACCGACGATTGCGATTTTCTGCCTACCACGCATGGGTATCTCTCCTCTTGTTCTGATATGTGGCCAGCGGTTCGACCGCCTGACGATTTAGAGCGTATACGCTGTAAATGAACTTTGGATAGAGGCACGGCAGAATATTTTTCAAACACCTGATCGAAAACCAATACAGGCCACCTGTTACCGCAAACATTGGTGATTTGTGTGAATAGGTAACGTTTGATAGATAACTTGCGCTCGCCGTCCGGATGCGCTTTCATCTGCAAAAGTAGGGTGTACACACTATTATTTTGCACCGAGATGAAGCGCCAGGCACTGCCATGGTGCACCCCCTGTCAACGCCACCCAGGAGAACCCCGATGCCGGTGAGCAATGCACAACTGACCCAGATGTTCGAGCATGTACTGAAGCTGTCCCGCGTGGACGAGACGCAGAGCGTGGCCGTACTCAAGAGCCACTACTCCGACCCGCGCACGGTCAACGCCGCGATGGAGGCCGCGCAGCGCCTGAAGGCGAAGGTGTATGCGGTAGAGCTGCCGGCGTTCAACCACCCGACCGCCATGGGTAACGACATGACTGCCTACTGCGGCGACACCGCACTGACCGGCAACCTGGCGGCGCAGCGGGCGCTGGAAGCGGCCGACCTGGTCGTCGATACCATGATGCTGCTGCACTCGCCCGAGCAGGAGCAGATCCTCAAGACCGGCACGCGCATCCTGCTGGCGGTGGAGCCACCTGAAGTGCTGGCGCGCATGCTGCCGAGCGAAGACGACAAACGCCGGGTGCTGGCCGCCGAAACCTTGCTGAAACAGGCGCGCAGCATGCATGTGCGGTCCAAAGCCGGCAGCGACTTCCACGCCCCGCTCGGCCAGTACCCGGCCGTGACCGAGTACGGCTATGCCGACGAACCAGGGCGCTGGGACCACTGGCCCAGCGGTTTTCTGTTCACCTGGCCGAACGAGGACAGTGCCGAGGGCACGCTGGTGCTGGATGTGGGCGACATCATCCTGCCGTTCAAGAACTACTGCCGCGAGCGCATCACCCTGGAGATTGAAAAAGGCTTTATCATCGGCATCCACGGCGGCTTCGAGGCCGAGTACCTGCGCGACTACATGAGGTACTTCAACGACCCCGAGGTGTACGGCATCTCACACATCGGCTGGGGCCTGCAACCGCGCGCGCAGTGGACGGCCATGGGCTTGCACGACCGCAACGACGGCATGTGCATGGACGCCCGCGCGTTCTACGGCAACTTCCTGTTCTCCACCGGCCCGAACACCGAGGTCGGCGGCAAGCGCAAGACCCCCTGCCACCTGGACATCCCGCTGCGCAACTGCGATATCTACCTGGATGACAAGGCCGTGGTGCTGGCCGGCGACGTGGTCGCACCAGAAGAATCACGGGCGCGATAGTGGTTATACTGGCCGGGCGCTCCGCTATTGGCGGCCGGCCAGCACCTTTCCACCCAGCCCAAGCCATCCCATGCCAAAGAAAACCACCCCCAGCAGCGCCCCGCTAGACACCACACCCTATGACGTCACCGAACAAGTCGGCCACCTGCTGCGCAAGGCTTACCAGCGGCACACGGCAATCTTCCAGCAGCAGGCCTGCGACCCGCAGCTTACCTCGATCCAGTTCGTTACCCTGTGTGCCCTGCGCGACCATGGCCCCAGCTCCCAGGCCGAACTGATCAAGGCCACCGCGGTGGACCAGGCAACCATCCGCGGCATCGTCGAGCGCCTGAAGGCGCGCGAGCTGGTGCAGCTGTCACCAGACCCGGGCGACCGGCGCAAGGTCATTGTCGAACTCACCGACAGCGGCGCTGCATTGCTCGACGCAATGATCCCCTGCGCCCTGCAGATCAGCGAATTGAGCATGGGCAGCCTGAATGCCGGCGAACGCGTGGCCATTTTGTACCTCCTGCGCAAGATGATCGACAGCGACGAAAACCCCGGCTGACAAGCTGACGCGCCCGGCAAACCATCTCTGGCCTGCTTCTTGCTCACTCATTTCATGTAGTGAGTACTTACCGAAACTCTCGCGTCATGTGAGTCCTTTGGTAGCGCAAGCAACCTCCAGAGATGAGCCAACAATGCAAACAACCATCTCCCTGCGGGTCAACGGCCAGCCTGTCGAAGTCAGCGCCATGCCCGACACCCCGCTGCTGCTGATCCTGCGCAACGACCTGTGCCTGAACGGGCCCAAATACGGCTGCGGCCTGGGCGAATGCGGGGCGTGCACGGTGATCATCGACGGCGTGGCCGCACGCTCGTGCGTCATCCCCCTGGCCGGCGCTGCGGGCCGCGACATCACCACCCTCGAAGGGCTGGGCAGCAAGGCCGCGCCACACCCGGTGCAACAGGCGTTCATCGCCGAACAGGCAGCACAGTGCGGCTACTGCATGAACGGCATGATCATGACCACCAAGGCCCTGCTCGACCGCATCCCCGACCCCAGCGACGAACAGATTCGCCAGGAACTGTCCGGCAACCTGTGCCGCTGCGGCACTCACGTCGAAATCCTGCGCGCCGTGCGCCGCGCCGCCGAGACCCGGAGAAAAGCATGAACCACTCACAACAGGTGCCCAGCCGCGACCAGCTGCTGGCCAAGACTGGCGTGTTGCTGATCGTCGACCAAATCACCCCACCCTCGGGCCCCGTGGCCAAGGGTGTGACGCCTGTGGTCAAGGCGCGCGAGCTGGCGCTGTTCATCGCTGTCAGCGACGACGGCATGGTCTACGCCTTCAACGGCCACGTCGACCTGGGCACCGGCATCCGCACCTCGCTGGCGCAAATCGTCGCCGAAGAGCTGGACCTGCACATGGACCAGGTGCACATGGTGCTGGGCGACACCGAGCGGGCACCCAACCAGGGCGCGACCATCGCCAGCGCCACCCTGCAGATTTCCGCCGTGCCCCTGCGCAAGGCAGCCGCCACCGCGCGGCGCCACCTGCTGCAACAGGCCGCGCAACGCCTTGGCTGCACGCCCGAAGTGCTACGCATCGAAGAAGGCGCGGTCATCGCCAGCGATGGCAGCACGCTGCGTTTTGCCGAACTGGTACAGGACGAAAACCACCAGCTGCACATTGCCGACGATGCCCCGCTCAAGGCCATCGACGACTACCGCCTGGTCGGCCGCAGCGCTGCACGGGTAGACATTCCCGGCAAGGCCACCGGCGAGCTGACCTACGTGCATGACATGCGCCTGCCCGACATGCTTCACGGCCGGGTGATCCGCCCGCCCTACGCCGGTCATGACAGCGGCGACTTCGTCGGCAACAGCCTGCTGGCGGTAGATGAATCGTCCATCGCCCATTTGCCCGGCGTGGTGGCCGTGGTCGTCATCCGCGACTTTGTCGGCGTGGTGGCCGAGCGCGAAGAGCAAGCGATCCGCGCGGCCCAGGCGCTGAAAATCAGCTGGAAACCATTCACAGGCAAGCTGCCCGACCTCAGCGATGTCGCCCAGGCCATCCGCGACAACCCGCGGGTACAGCGCACTGTGCTGGACCAGGGCGATGTCGACGGCGGCATCGCCAATGCCACCCAGCGCCTGAGCCGCAGCTACCTGTGGCCGTACCAGCTGCACGCATCGATCGGCCCCTCGTGCGCGCTGGCCGACTTCACCGATGGGCCGATCCGCGTGTGGTCCGGCACGCAGAACCCGCACCTGCTGCGCGCCGACCTCGCCTGGCTGCTGGAGTGCACAGAGGAGCGCATCGAGATCATTCGCATGGAGGCCGCCGGTTGCTACGGCCGCAACTGTGCCGATGACGTGTGCGCCGACGCGGTGCTGCTGTCGCGCGCGGTACAGCGCCCGGTGCGGGTGCAGCTGACCCGCGAGCAGGAGCATGTGTGGGAGCCCAAGGGCACCGCGCAACTGATGGAAATCGACGGCGGCCTGAACGCCGACGGCAGCGTGGCCGCCTACGACTTCCAGACCAGCTACCCCTCCAATGGCGCACCTACCCTGGCCCTGCTGTTGACCGGCGCCGTGGAGCCAGTGCCGGCCCTGTTCGAGATGGGCGACCGCACCTCTATACCGCCCTATGACTACGAACACATGCGCGTCACCATCAACGACATGACGCCACTGGTACGTGCCTCGTGGATGCGTGGCGTGTCGGCCATGCCCAACAGCTTCGCCCACGAGTCGTACATCGATGAGCTGGCCTTTGCCGCTGGCGTCGACCCGGTCGAATACCGCCTCAGGCACCTGTCCGACCCGCGCGCCATCGACCTGGTCAAGGCCACCGCCGACCGCGCCGAATGGCAGCCGCATACCCGGCCCATGCAGGCGCAGGCCGAAGGCGATGTGCTGCGCGGCAGGGGCTTTGCCTATGCACGCTACATCCACAGCAAATTCCCCGGTTTTGGCGCGGCGTGGGCGGCATGGGTGGCCGATGTCGCGGTGGACCGGCGCACCGGTGAAGTGGCCGTCACCCGCGTGGTGATCGGCCACGATGCCGGGATGATGGTCAACCCCGAGGGCGTGCGCCACCAGATCCACGGTAACGTCATCCAGTCCACCAGCCGGGTGCTCAAGGAACAGGTCAGCTTCGAAGAGTCGACGGTGGCCAGCAAGGAATGGGGCGGCTACCCGATCCTGACCTTCCCCGAACTGCCGGCCATCGACGTGATGATGCTGCCGCGTCAGCACGAAGCGCCGATGGGCAGTGGCGAGTCGGCCTCGGTACCGAGCGCGGCGGCCATCGCCAATGCCATTTTCGACGCGACCGGCATTCGTTTTCGCGAACTGCCAATCACGGCGGAACGGGTGCGTGCCGCCCTCGATGGCGAAGGTCAGGGCCCTGACGCGCCCGCGCCAGCGCAGCCGACCACCAAGCGTTCGAAGTGGTGGTTCGGCTCGCTGGCCGGGGTATTCGGCGCTGCATTGGGCGTACTCGCCACAGCCCTGCCCTGGCGCGCCGAAATCGCCCCGGTCACCCCGCCAGGCGCTGGCAGCTGGAGCGCCGCGATGCTCGAGCGTGGGCGCCAGGTGGCGGCGGCCGGTGACTGCGCCGTGTGCCATACGGTCAGCGGCGGCAAGGTCAATACAGGCGGGCTGGCGATGGAAACACCGTTCGGCACGCTGTACAGCACCAACATCACGCCCGACCCGGAAACCGGCATCGGCCGTTGGTCATTCGGCGCCTTCGAGCGGGCCATGCGCGAAGGCATCAGCCGCGACGGTCGGCACCTGTACCCGGCGTTCCCCTATACCTCATTTCGCAACATCAACGACGCCGACATGCAGGCGCTGTATGCCTACCTGATGTCGCAAACTCCGGTACGCCAGGAAGCACCCGCCAACCAGATGCGCTTCCCGTTCAACCAGCGGCCACTGATGGCCGGCTGGAATGCGCTGTTTCTGCAACGCGGCGAATACCAGCCCGACCCGCAGCGCAGTGCGCAGTGGAACCGCGGCGCCTACCTGGTCGACGGCCTGGGCCACTGCACCGCCTGCCACTCGCCGCGCAACCTGATGGGCGCGGAAAAAGGCGGCAGCAGCTACCTGGCGGGCGGCATGGTCGATGGCTGGGAAGCCCCGGCCCTGAATGCGCTGGGCAAATCATCCACGCCGTGGAGCGAAGACGAACTGTTCAGCTACCTGAGCACCGGCTTCTCCGAAAAGCACGGTGTAGCGGCCGGCCCCATGGGCCCGGTGGTCAGCGAACTGGCCACCCTGCCAAAGAGCGACGTGCGTGCCATTGCCCACTACCTAGGTTCACTCGACGGCGAGCCACAGGCAGTGGCCGCCAAGGCCGCGCCCCAGGTGGACACGCAAGTGTCGCTGAGCAACGGCGAGCGGGTATTCAAAGGCGCATGCATGGCCTGCCACAGCGATGGTCTGGGGCCGAAGCTGTTTGGCGTCAGCCCGTCGATGGCGGTCAACAGCAACGTCCACAGCCCCCTGCCGGACAACCTGCTGCGCGTGGTGTTGCACGGCATTGCCACCCCCGCAACCCGTGACCTGGGCTACATGCCCGGCTTCAAGGACAGCCTGTCGGACCGCCAGGTCGCCGACCTGGCAGCTTACCTGCGCCAGCGCTTCGCTGCGGACAAGCCGGCCTGGCAAGGCCTGGCGGCCAAGGCCGCGCAGGTGCGCGCCAACCCCGGCAGCCACTGAGCGTCAGCGGCGCAGGCCGCGCAGGGCAAGGTCGCTGATAAATACCAGCCAGTCGGCCTTGGCCTGCTTGTCGGCCAGGTCTACGGCCAGAAACGAGCTGAGGGTGTGGCGGTTGGAATTATAGAAATAGCAAAGCGAGGCAATCATCAGGTAGGCGTGGGTGATGTCGATGTCGTCGCGGAACAGGCCCTTGGCCTGGCCTGCTTCAATGATCGGCCGCAGCACGCCGACCGCTTCGCCGGACAGCGCCTTAAGGTTCTGCGACTTGCGCGCGTGCTGGCCCTGGTGAAGGTTTTCGGTGGCGAGGATGGTGACGAATTCGGGGTGGCGCACGTAATAGTCCCAGATGAACGCCACCAGCTCACGCAGGGCCTGTTCCGGGTCGCCGAGGTCGATGCGCAGCTTGGCTTCGGCCTGGTTGAAGCTGGCGTAGATATGCTCCAGCACGCTGATGAACAGCTTTTCCTTGCTGCCGAAGTAGTAATAGATCATCCGGTCGTTGGACTTGGCCAGCGTGGAGATCTGCTCGATACGCCCACCGGTGAAGCCTTCCTTGCTGAAGACCTTCACCGCAGCCTTGAGAATGTTGTCCCGGGTGCGGTCGGCTTGTTGGGCACGAACACCGGTTTTGCGAGTTTGCATGTCGGTCCCTGAGGGGCTGGCGAGATAACCCAACACTGCCACAGACGTTGGGCCTTTGCGAGACAACGTGCTGTATCACCACGCTGCCCGCACTGCTCCAGCAGGCTTACAGCTAAACCGTCGAATCATGCACACTTCCTTGCCTGGCAGGCTTGGCCCCAGCGCCCAGGCAGGTAACTGCAAAGGCAATCACCAATGCCCCGGTACCCAACAGGAAAATCAGCTGCTGGTTGGAGCCCTCCACCAGCATGGCAATCAGTGCCGGCGTCACTGCTGCAGCCCCCATCAAGGTAATGCTGACCAAAGGCGTCAGCTTGCCAGTCGGGTCGTTGGTGGTGATCAGCGCCATGTAGTAGGACAACGACAGCACCCAGCCAAAGTTGATCAGCAGCAACGCGACGAACAACTGCATCGGCGTGCGGGTATGGCCGGTGAGCATGGCGATGGAAATGAACACCGCCACCAGCCCTACGGCGATCATCAGCTGGCGATTGACCCGCGCACCCAGCAGGCTAGGCAGCCCCGCACCCGGCAAACCACCAAGGGCCGACAGGCCAAACGCCCAGCCGATATCCACCCCGCTGATACCCTGGTCTCGCGCCAACTGGTCAATGAAGCCCCATACGCAGTAGATGGCGATCTGCATGAACAGCATGCCCACCAACGCAGTACGCCCCGTGCGCGCCGAACCACCCTGGGCAGGCGAGGCTTCGCCACTGGCCAGCAACGCCGGCGGGCGACGTGGCAGCACCAGGCTGGCGCCGCAGATCAGCAAGTACCACAGGCCGAACGCGCACAGGGCGGTTACCGTGCCACTCTGCGCGGCCAGCAACGGCAACGCTGCGGAAAACAGCGAGTACTCTGGGGTTTGCAGCAACAGCATCAACCCGAACGAACGGTCCTGGTTGGGCAAGCGGCCCAGCGTGGACACCGCATAGGCATACACCAGCCCCGCACAGGTGCCGGCCGCCAGGCGCACGATCAGTAGCAGGGTGTTGGTGGTGGCAAAGGCGGTCGCGATGCTCAAGGCCACGCACAGTGCGCCCACGATCAGGCACAGGCTGCGCCCGCCGTGGCGCTTCATCAGCACCGGGCAAAGCAAGGTACCCAGGGTCATGCCGATCATCTCGACCGACACCACCCAGCCCTGCTGATCGAGTGACAGGCTCAGTTGCTCCGTGACCAACCCCATGAAGATGGGTTGTACGCCACAGACGATGAAGGAAGTACAGGCGATGAAAATCAGCGCGGCACGCAGCAGCTTGGAATCTTGCGTCATGGGGACCCCGACACGGCATTTGTTTTTATTGTGTGTGGCGACCTGCCCTGAAAGGCGCCGTAGCTGGCGGCTGGGCGGGTCTCGTGGGCAATCGTGGGCCGAGATGGAAGGCTTTGAAAGTTAATTATCGGCATCGATATCAGTGGGCTTTTTAATGCAGGCCAGACTGCCCTGGGCTGCATCCATAAATGCACTGCACCCGATCCTGATAATTAATTGGAGACCTATCGGCATCCCCCCTACCGTGGTACGTCACCCAAGCCTCAGTAGAAAAGGCCCGATCATGAACGACCGTGAGTTCATCAACGCCATCGACGCCGATGGCATGCCTCTGCACATTGCCGTAACCAACGGGCGCATCACCCACATCGGCCCGCAACGCGCCAGCACCCCAGCCCGTGAAACCATCGACCTCGAAGGCCTGCTGGTGCTGCCAGGCTTTGTCGATGGCCACATCCACCTGGACAAGAGCTTTGTCGGCGACCGCTGGCGACCGCACCAACCGGTCGCCAGCCTGCGCGAGCGCCTGGCCGTGGAAAAACGCGAACTGGCCAGTGCCCCACCCATCGTCGAGCGCGCCGATGCGCTGATGCGCCAAGCCGCCTCGTTCGGCACCCTGGCGATGCGCTGCCACGTGGACGTGGACGCCACCACCGGCCTGACCAATCTGCACGCCATGCTCGAAGCCCGGGACAAGTGGAAAGACCTGCTCGACATCGAGCTGGTGGCCTTCCCCCAGGCAGGCGTGGTGAGCTGCCCCGGCACGGCTGAAGTGATGGAAGCGGCCATGCGCGAAGGCGTGCAGGTGGTCGGCGGCATCGACCCCACCACACTGGATGGCGACGCCGACGCCCAGCTGGACATTGTCTTCGGCATCGCCGAACGGCATGGCGTGAAGGTCGACATTCACCTGCACGAGCCGGGCGATATCTGCATCGCCCAGCTCGAGCGCATTGCGGCACGCACCCAGGCACTGGGCATGCAAGGCCTGGTGGCGGTCAGCCACGCCTACGGCCTGGGCGACGTATCCGATGCTGTGGTCGACCGCACGGCCGAAGTACTGGCGGGCGCCGGCATATCCATCATGACCAACGCCCCCGGCGAACATGCGTTCCCACCCGTGCTGCGCCTGCGTAACGGCGGCGTGCGGGTATTTACCGGCAACGACAACATCCAGGACGCCTGGTGGCCCTACGGCAATGGCGACATGCTGCAGCGGGCGATGCTGGTCAGCTATCGCTCGGGCTTCAATACCGATGGCGAGCTGCGGGTTGCACTGGAAATGGCGACCGAAGCCAGTGCCGGGGTGATGGGCAAACAGGACTATGGTTTGAAGGTTGGTAACGAGGCCAGCTTCGTGCTGTTCAAGGCACCCAATGCCGCTGCGGCGGTAGCGGCTGCCATTCATGAACGGGTGATCGTGCGCCACGGCGCGTTCTGGGGCGGGCCTGCGCAGTTGCAGTTGAAGGCAGTGCAGTTTGCTACCGAACTGCGCCGTTAATCGCAGGCAAAGTACAGACCCCAGCCCTGCGCGGCCCCTGTGGGAGCGGGTTCACCCGCGAACACCGGCAGCGCCGGTGCCATACACCGCGTTGTCTTCTTCGCGGGTAAACCCGCTCCCACAGGGTTCGCGGCACGGTTTCGAGCTTTGTACCCTGAGCGAAGGCGCAGCCAATGGGCTGCGCAGGCTCATTCCTCCTCACCCCGCAAGATCCCGATCAGAATTTCAGCCAGCGCCATGACCATAGGGTCCGCCGTAGGCCGATGAAAAATCGCCGCCTCAAACACCTTGATGGGCTTGAACCCCTGCTCCGCCCCAAGCACTCGATGCCCACCCGTCACCACCCGCGACGGCAGCAGGCTAACCCCCAACCCGTTAGCCACCGCCTCCTGAATCCCCGCCAGGCTCGAACTGGTAAAAGCGATCCGCCAACTGCGCCCCATGGCCTCGACCGCACCGATCATGTCATCCCGGTACAATCCCCGCGGCGGAAAGGTCACCAGCGGAATGGGGTCTTGGGCAAAACACGGGTACTGCGCACTGTCGATCCACTCGATGCGCTCTGGCTGGCAGGCATTCGCCTCGCGGCTATGGCGCCGTTGCTTGATCAACACCAAGTCCAGCTCGCCTCGGTCGTAGGTACTCATCAAATCGCGGCTCAACCCACCGGTAATCTCCAGCTTCACTGTCGGATTACGCCGGTTGAACGCCGCCAGCGCCTGCATCGTCTTGCCTGCGACAAAATCGTCCGGCAGGCCGATGCGTACAGTCACTGTCACCCCGCCCGACATGGCCTCGGTCAGTTGACTGCTCACTGCCAGCAGGTGCCGCGCATACCCCAGCAGGGTTTCCCCCGCATCGGTCGGGTGTACCTCGCGGTTGCTGCGGTCGAGCAACTGCTGGCCAACCATTTCCTCCAGCCGGCGCACCTTCTGGCTGACCGTGGACTGGGTGGAGTGCAGGCGTGCGGCAGCGGTGGTGAAACTGCCGCAGTCGGCCACCATGACCACGGTGCGGAGCATGTCCAGGTCATAGATGGCACGGTTGGGTTTGATGGAGTCAGGCATCTGCGGGTTCAGCTTTTGTGGATGGGGCTGGGTACATGATGCCTGAAGCGGCAGTGCATGATGCAATGCCAGAGGGCAAGGCATACCTTGTATGCATGCACGAACCCTTTCGCGGATGCGGTGCTTTGCTCAAGCTGCAGCTACCCCCTTCTCCTCGCCACTCACCTCGAACTGCCCCACCAGCTTCTGCAACTTGCCAGCATCCACCCGCACCTTCTGCGCGCTACTCTGCAGCACCACCGCCGTCTGGCGCATCTCGCTGGAGGACTGGTTGACCTGGTCGATGGTCTTGCCGTATTCCACGCTACGCCGGTTGAGCTGCTGGATGATCGCGAACATGCCCTCCACGGCCTGGTGCAGTTGAACGTTCTCGGACGAGGCATCTTCGGCAAGGCGCAGGCTGTTGTCGACGTCCTGTACGCCCTGCTCCATGAAGCTGACGGCCTGGCGGGTTTCGCCCTGAAGGCTCTCGACCATGTGGCGAATGTCTTCGGCGGCGCGCGCGGTTCGCGCGGCCAGGCTGCGCACCTCGTCGGCCACCACCGCAAAACCGCGGCCATGCTCGCCAGCACGCGCCGCCTCGATGGCAGCATTGAGCGCCAGCAGGTTGGTCTGGTTGGTGATGTCGCTGATCAACCCGGTGATGTTGTCGATCTCGACCATGCGGCTGTCGAGCCGCTGCACGCTGGAGGACGAACGCGCCACCACATCGCGAATCGACTGGGTGCCTGCCTGCACCGCCAGAAACTGCTCGCGGGCACGGCTGACCACCTCGTCCATGGCCTGCTTCATCTGCTCGGCACTGACCGAGGCCTGCTGCAGTTCGCCGAGCTGCTCCTCCATTATGATCATCATCTGGTGCACGGCGTCCGCCACATCGGCAGAGCTCACACTCGCCTCCTGGCTGCGCCCGAGCATCATCTGGTTGGTGCTGCCGACTGTGCGACTGGCCTTCACCACCTGCCCCACCACCGCGTCCAGGCGGTCGATGAAGCTGTTGATCCACCGCGCCATGTCGCCGCTCTCATCGTTGCCCAGGGCGCTGGTGTCCAGGCGCTGACGCAGGTTGCCTTCACCCTCGGCGATGGTGCGCAGCACGCCGCTCATGCCATTCAACCTGGCTGCAAGGCGCTTGGGCCCGAACACGCCGAACACCAGCGTGGCGCCGAGCATGCTCACGGCCAGAATCACGTCGTTCAGCCCTTGCGGCAGGCCGGCATGGTGCTGCACCAGGTAGTTGCAACCGAATAACCCGGCCATGGTCGCCACGTAGGGCTTCATCAAGCCATAGCTCAGCGAGCGGCGTCGGTAGACCTCTTCCAGGTCCGCCTCGCACATCATGCCCCAGCGGTCGGGCGACCCCGGCAACTGGAACGTTACGCCCTTGCCGACCACCGGCACGTGGCGGTAGTCCGAGTAGCCCGGGTAAGTCACGAACAGGTTGGCACCACGTCTGATGGTTTCCCTTACCCCCGGGTGCAGTTCGCGCGTGGAGGGGTCGGTGAAGCGCAGTTCCAGCTCGGTATGGCGCTGGACCTGCACGGTGGTCCAGGGCGTGTGCACACCACTTTTGAGATTTTCGCCGTGGGTAAAAGTGCCGTCCTCGAAGCGCGAGCGAGACAGGGCTGTGCCAGGCTGGATGGCCGGGTCGAAAAGCGACTGCGCCATGAACAGGTAGTTGTCGCCCGACTCGGCGAAAATATGCCCGGCCTCGCGCTGGATCAGGTCGCCCAGAACATCGTTGGGTACCCGACCGCACAGGCAGCCAACGACTTTACCGCCAGCCTTCACCGGCTGGTAGAACATCAGCGTCACTTCGTCGTGGAAGCGTGAAGACGACGGGCCAATGCGCAGGGTCAGCGGGTCGCTGTAAGGGCCATGCAGAAAGGGCGCCTTCAGCCCTTGGGCCAGAGCTGCAGTCTGCTCGATACGTGGCGTACCACGTTGTGGCCAGGTCGAGGCGATGATGCTGCCCGCAGCATCGACGACAAACAACTCGGAAAAGTCTTCGGCCTGTGCCAGCTTGTCGCGCAGCAGCGTGCTGTCGGGTTGAGCGAACCCTTGCGCGAGTTGCTCCGCAAGTTCCGCCAAGTGCTCCCAGTGCTCGCACGCCCATTCATGCAACAAACGCATGCGGGTCTGGGCGATGGCTTCGAAGGTTTGCTCGATCTGCGGGTAATTCGCCCGGTTCAGGTGACATGCCCAGCCCATTCGGAGCTTTCCGGTTTTACCGAACCAGGGCAGCCAGCCCTTCTCGCTGGATGACAACTGCATGGAACCACTGGAAAGCGACATTATCTTCACCATACGCGACATCGGATGGCAATCTGATAGCAAGTCGCACGCCAACGGCGGGAGCGGTGATTAATAGGGAATTCAAGTCATTGAATGCACAGCACTTGTGCAAGAAAGGTTATGGCAGGCCCTGAATGCACCAACGAGGCGCGAATCACATGAAATCAGGCCCTTATCCGGAATGTGACGAATAACCACCAGAACTGCTCGCACATCGCACAACAGTTCGATAATCGCACAAATTCCGCTAAACCCCCTCTACTGTTGCCCTATCTTGCGGCACGCTATAGCGAAAGTCAGCAAACAATTTTAAGCGCTGATTGGCCCCATCGCCTCACACGCGCCGGCCAGCCCGACAACCATACTCCAGGAACAACCAGGAGCTCGCCTTGATCAATAAAACGTACGAGTCCATCGCCAGCGCGGTGGAAGGGATCACCGACGGTTCGACCATCATGGTCGGTGGCTTCGGCACAGCCGGCATGCCGTCCGAGCTGATCGATGGCCTGATCGCAACCGGTGCCCGCGACCTGACCATTATCAGTAACAACGCCGGCAACGGCGAGATCGGCCTGGCCGCCCTGCTCATGGCGGGCAGTGTGCGCAAGGTGGTCTGCTCGTTCCCGCGCCAGTCCGACTCCTACGTGTTCGACGAACTGTACCGCGCCGGCAAGATCGAGCTGGAAGTGGTGCCGCAAGGCAACCTGGCCGAGCGCATCCGCGCAGCGGGTTCGGGCATTGGTGCGTTCTTCTCGCCGACTGGCTACGGCACCCTGTTGGCCGAAGGTAAGGAAACCCGTGAAATTGACGGCCGCATGTACGTGCTGGAAATGCCGCTGCACGCCGACTTCGCGCTGATCAAGGCGCACAAGGGTGACCGTTGGGGCAACCTGACCTACCGCAAGGCCGCGCGCAACTTCGGCCCGATCATGGCCATGGCTGCCAAGACCGCCATCGCCCAGGTCGACCAGGTTGTCGAACTCGGTGAACTGGACCCGGAACACATCATCACCCCGGGTATCTTCGTCCAGCGCGTGGTTGCCGTTTCCGGCGCTGCCGCTTCTTCGATTGCCAAAGCTGTCTGAGGCCTGCCATGACCATCACCAAAAAGCTCTCCCGCACCGAGATGGCCCAGCGCGTGGCCGCAGACATCCAGGAAGGCGCGTACGTAAACCTGGGCATTGGCGCACCGACCCTGGTGGCCAACTACCTGGGCGACAAGGAAGTGTTCCTGCACAGCGAGAACGGCCTGCTGGGCATGGGCCCAAGCCCTGCGCCGGGCGAGGAAGACGATGACCTGATCAACGCCGGCAAACAGCACGTCACCCTGCTGACCGGTGGTGCCTTCTTCCACCATGCCGACTCGTTCTCGATGATGCGTGGCGGCCACCTGGACATCGCCGTACTGGGCGCCTTCCAGGTGTCGGTCAAGGGCGACTTGGCCAACTGGCACACCGGCGCCGAAGGTTCGATCCCGGCTGTAGGCGGCGCGATGGACCTGGCCACCGGCGCCCGCCAGGTGTTCGTGATGATGGACCACCTGACCAAGACCGGCGAAAGCAAGCTGGTGCCCGAGTGCACCTACCCGCTGACCGGCATTGCGTGCGTGAGCCGCATCTACACCGACCTGGCCGTACTGGAAGTGACGCCTGAAGGGCTGAAAGTGGTAGAAATCTGCGCGGATATCGACTTTGACGAGTTGCAGAAGCTGAGCGGTGTGCCGCTGATCAAGTGATCGGCGGAACCGGCGGGCAAGCGCCCGCTTGCCGGTGTTGCATGGCTACTGTGGGAACTGCCATTGCGCCGGCCTGCACTGCCCCATTTGTGGGAGCGGCCTTGTGTCGCGATTGGGCTGCAAAGCAGCCCCAGCAATTTGTGCATCTGCGCTGAAATCCAGGGCCTGCTCCGCAGCCCAATCGCGACACAAGGCCGCTCCCACAGGTCCTGTGCATGCCTCGGGAGAAATGCCTGCCGAGTGACAGCACCCGCCTTCCAGAAAATCTCAGAAACACGCGCGGTCCTTTGTAGGAGCGGCCTTGTGCCGCGAAAGGGCTGCAAAGCAGCCCCCAGCAACAGTTGATGTAACCCCAGAATCCGGGGGCCGCTTTGCGGCAGGACTAGCCACGCTGGCATCACCAGATGCTCAGACTCGCCAGCGACGGTCCAACATCAGCCCTAGAAATCCACCTTGCCCCGACCGGCCTTGACAGCGCTCCGCCTGGCTTTGCCCTCAAGCCGGCGGGTCTTCGAGCCCAGGGTCGGCTTGGTGGGGCGGCGTTTCTTCTCGGTCTTGCCGGCAGCGATGATCAACTCGGCAAGACGCGCCAGTGCGTCAGCACGGTTCTGCTCCTGGGTGCGGTATTGCTGGGCCTTGAGGATCAACACACCGTCGCCGGTGATGCGACTGTCACGCAGCGCCAGCAGCCGCTCCTTGTAGAACTCGGGCAATGAAGAGGCCGGGATGTCGAAGCGCAGGTGCACGGCGCTGGACACCTTGTTGACATTCTGCCCACCCGCGCCTTGCGCGCGGATATAGGTCAGTTCGATTTCGGCATCCGGCAGATGCACGTTATTGGAGATGGTCAGCATGGTATGGCCCTTGTCATTGCCGCCATTATCACAGCCTTGGCCGCGCTCCCATAGAACAACACACGATTCCTTGAATCAGCGCGGAAGTCGGGCGTTGCTGACTTGTGCACTCGCCCGGTATGCCATCGAGGCAACGCGAAATGCCCCAATCCAATGCAAAAAAGCCCCAGCATCTCTGCGGGGGCTTTGGCTGTGCTCAGAAGCTGTCAGGTGGGCTCTTTTCGAACTTCCACTTGGTCATCTTTTTGGCAGCATGGAAGCTCTTGCAGTTGGCGATGAACTCATTGCGGTCCCACTCCTTGGAGAGGCTCGCCAGGATTTGCTCATAGGTTTCACCCGAGCAATTCGCTTCGTTGGGTTCAGGCACCCTGTCTTCGGCAATGGCTGTAAGGCTCACGGCAACGCCAAGCGCTGCAACCAGACGTGCAAAAGGCACAATGGACATTCACTCACTCCTTTGAACAGACCCGCTCCAGAAGCCCGTTTTACAGGCCCTAAAAACGCAAAAAGCCCTGAATAATCAGGGCTTTGAATGTGGCGGAAGCGTAGAGATTCGAACTCTAGGATAGTTGCCCATCGACGGTTTTCAAGACCGTTGCCTTAAACCACTCGGCCACGCTTCCAGCTCGTTTTGCGGCCGCCATAATACCGTAATGAAACACGCTGTCAAACTCTCTGTGTCGCGGGTTGCAGGAGCTCTGATAGACTCCTAGCATCTGAACGTCTGAAACCACAGGTTTTACCAAGGAGTGTCGCCATGCGCGAACAGGATTACGCCGTCCATCACGGCCAGCAGGTCGAGCAGCAGGAGATCAGCAAGGTCCTGCGCAACACGTACAGCCTGCTGGCGCTTACCCTCGCCTTCAGCGGTGTCATGGCATTCGTTGCCCAGCAGATGCGCGTCGGCTACCCGAACGTGTTCGTGGTGCTGATCGGCTTCTACGGGTTGTTCTTCCTGACCAACAAGCTGCGTGATTCGGCTTGGGGCCTGGTGTCCACCTTCGCCCTCACCGGCTTCATGGGCTTCATTCTCGGCCCGATCCTCAACCGTTACCTGGGCATGGCCGGTGGCGCTGAAGTGGTCAGCTCGGCGTTTGCCATGACTGCGCTGGTGTTTGGTGGTCTGTCGGCTTATGTGCTGATCACCCGCAAGGACATGAGCTTCCTCAGCGGTTTCATCACTGCGGGCTTCTTCGTGTTGCTTGGCGCTGTCGTTGCCAGCTTCTTCTTCCAGATCAGCGGCCTGCAACTGGCGATCAGCGCTGGCTTCGTGCTGTTCTCGTCGGTCTGCATCCTGTTCCAGACCAGCGCGATCATTCATGGTGGCGAGCGTAACTACATCATGGCGACCATCAGCCTGTATGTGTCGATCTACAACCTGTTTGTAAGCCTGCTGCAGCTGTTTGGCATCATGGGTCGCGATGACTGATTGATTGCTGTGTGAGAAAGCCCGCTTCGGCGGGCTTTTTTGTGGGCGCGCGGAATTGGGGGCGCCTGGTCGCGAACGCCAGTTTAGCCATTGCCCCGCACCGCGGTGGATTCTTCGCGGGCTTGCCCGCTCCCACAGGTATTGCGCAAATTCCAGGCTATGGCTGTACCTGAGGGAGCGGCTTTAGCCGCGAACACCGGCAACGCCGGTGCCAAGCACCGCGTCGCATTCTTCGCGGGTGAACCCGCTCCCACAAAGGGCAACGGTGTAGGCTGGGACTTTGTTTTCCCTGATAAGTCAGCATCAAATAACTGACTAAAAAGTCAGATAATCAGGCGAATGCTCGCCGATCATGCTGCCATCGTGCTTTTCTCTACCGCAATCCCTCTTCACCCCGTAGAATGCGCTCCTTTTTTCTTCCGGGGCGGCTTTCAGCAATGAGCTCACACGAACACAGCCCAGGCGCGTCGGCGCCTGCCAATGAACTGGTGCTTGGCCTGGAGGACAAGCCACGGCTGCTGATTGGCCTGCTGGCTGCCCTGCAGCACTTGCTGGCGATCATTGTGCCGATCGTTACCCCTGGCCTGCTGATCTGCCAGGCGCTGGGCGTTTCTGCGCGCGATACCAACCTGATCGTTTCCATGTCGCTGGTGATCTCGGGTATCGCCACCTTCGTGCAGTGCAAGCGCTTTGGCCCATTCGGCGCCGGGCTGCTGATTGTGCAGGGCACCAGCTTCAACTTCGTCGGCCCGCTGATTGCGGGCGGCGCGCTGATGGTCAAGCAAGGCACGCCGGTAGAAGGTGTGATGGCGGCCATCTTCGGCGTGGTGATCGCGGGCTCGTTCGTGGAGATGGGCGTGTCGCGCATCCTGCCGTTCGTCAAACGCCTGATCACTCCGCTGGTGACCGGTATCGTGGTGCTGATGATCGGCCTGACCTTGATCAAGGTCGGCCTGATCAGCATGGGCGGTGGCTTCGGCGCCATGGCCAATGGCACCTTTGCCAACGGCGATAACCTGCTGCTGTCGGGCGTGGTGCTGGCGATCATCGTGATCCTCAACCGCGTGCCGGTAGTGTGGATGCGCAGCTGCGCCATCGTCATTGCCCTGGCGGTTGGCTATGCACTGGCCGGCTACATGGGCCGCCTGGACTTTACCGGCATGCACGAAGCCGCGTTGTTCCAGGTACCGACCCCGCTGCACTTCGGCCTGGGCTTCTCTTGGGCGCTGTTCATTCCGATGCTGGTGATTTACCTGGTGACCTCGCTGGAAGCCATCGGTGACGTTACCGCCACCAGCAAGGTGTCGCGCCAGCCGGTCGAAGGGCCGGTATGGATGCAGCGGATCAAGGGTGGCGTGCTGGTCAACGGTGCCAACTCGCTGCTGGCCGGTGTGTTCAATACCTTCCCTAGCTCGATCTTTGCCCAGAACAACGGGGTGATTCAGCTGACCGGCATTGCCAGCCGACATATCGGTATCTGGATCGCCGTGATGCTGGTGCTGCTGGGGCTGTTCCCGAGCGTCGCCGGGGTGATCCAGGCAGTGCCGGAGCCGGTGCTGGGTGGCGCGGCCATGGTGATGTTCGGGGCGGTTGCGGCTTCGGGGATCAATATTCTGGCCAGCACCCGGCTGGACCGCCGTGCGCTGCTGATCATTGCCGTGTCGTTGGCGCTGGGCCTGGGCGTGGCGCAGGTGCCGGAGTTCCTGGCGCATATGCCGGCGGCGATTCGCAATGTGCTGGAGTCGGGTGTGGCTACCGGGGGGATCTGTGCGCTGGTGCTGAACTGGTTCTTGCCGGAGAGCAAGGAGCAGGCTTGAGTCTTGTGTCCTTCTGACAGGGCCATGGGGCTGCTTTGCAGCCCATCGCGACACAAGGCCGCTCCCACAGGGGCGCGTAGGGCACACGGATACATAGAAAGCCCGCGCCGCTTGCACAAGCGGGCGCGGGCTTTTTTGCTTTATCATGGCGGCATTCCTTTGCATGAGTTAGCCATGAAATTCGCTATCGCGGTGTTCTCCCCGGCCCATGCGCCCTCCTCGCGGCGCGCCTTGCGCTACGCCGAGGCGGTGCTGGCCGGCGGGCATGAGATTGCCCGGCTGTTCTTTTATCAGGACGGGGTGCACAGTGCCTCGGCCAACGTGGTCGCGCCCCAGGACGAACTGGATGTGGCCAGCCAATGGCGTGCCTTTATCGAGACTCACCAGCTGGACGCCGTGGTGTGCATCGCCGCCGCCCTGCGCCGTGGCGTGCTCGACGAGGCCGAAGCCAACCGTTACCAGCGCCCGGCGGTGAACCTGCCCAAACCTTGGGAACTGTCGGGGCTTGGCCAGCTGCATGAAGCGGCGCAGGTTGCCGACCGCCTTGTCTGCTTTGGAGGCGACTGAAATGGCCAAATCCTTGTTGATCATCAGCCGTCAGGCCCCCTGGAATGGCCCATCAGCCCGCGAAGCGCTGGACATCGCCCTGGCCGGCGGGGCCTTCGACCTGCCGCTGGGCATGCTGTTTCTCGACGACGGGGTGTTCCAGCTCGCTCCCGGCCAGCAACCCACCGCCGTGCAACAGAAGAACCTGGCCGCCAACCTGCAGGCGCTGCCGATGTTCGGTGTCGAGGAGCTGTTCGCCTGCAGCCACAGCCTCACCCGCCGCGGCCTGGCAGTCGATGCCCTGGCGCTGCCGGTGCAAGTGCTGGATGACGCGGCCCTTGCCGCGCTGATCGCCCGTTTCGACCAGGTGGTAACGCTCTGATGACAACCCTGCATGTAATTGCCCACTCTCCGTTTGGCGACGAGCGCCTGGCCAGCTGCCTGCGCCTGCTCGGCACCGACGACGCGTTGCTGCTATGCGGCGATGCGGTGTATGCCCTGCGCAGCGGCAGCGAGCCGCACCGCCAGCTGCAAGCTGCCGGCCTGGCCCAGCGCCTGTTCGCCCTGGACGAGGATGTGCAAGCCCGCGCGGTCGACAACGACTTGGCCAAGGCCGTGGACTACGCCGGGTTCGTCGAACTGTCGCTGCATTACGACAAGGTCAACAGCTGGCTATGAGTACGCTCAACGTTGGCGATCAGGCGATCGCCCTGGACAAGGACGGCTTTCTGGTCGACCTGCAAGACTGGTCCCGCGCCGCCGCCGAGGCTTTGGCCGAGCGCGAGGGTATCCCGTTGACGGCGGACCATTGGGAAATCCTCGAACTGCTGCGCCAGTTCTACCAGGAATACCAGCTGTCCCCGGCCACGCGCCCGCTGATCAAGTACGCGGCCCTGAAGCTGGGCCCGGAAAAGGGCAACAGCCCGCACCTGAACCGCCTGTTCAATGGCACCCCCGCCAAACTTGCCGCCAAGCTGGCGGGCCTGCCCAAGCCGACCAACTGCATATGACCCAGCCCCTCTTGAATGAAGTTCGTCCCCTTACCCTGGAGACCCCCGCCGAACACCCGTTCGCTGAATTCGTGCGCATTCTTGGCAAAGGCAAGCGCGGCGCGCGCGGCCTGACCCGCGAAGAAGCCCGCGCGGCGATGACCCTGCTGCTGGAAGACAAGGTCGAAGACACCCAGCTGGGGGCCTTCCTCATGCTGCTGCGCCACAAGGAAGAAAGCGCCGAAGAGCTGGCCGGCTTCACCGAGGCCCTGCGCGCCCACCTACAGGCACCGAGCATTGCGGTGGACCTGGACTGGCCCACCTACGCCGGCAAGAAGCGCCACCTGCCCTGGTACCTGCTGGCGGCCAAGTGCCTGGCCGGCAATGGCGTGCGCATCCTGATGCACGGCGGCGGCGCACACACTGCCGGGCGCATGTACAGCGAGCAACTGCTCGACCTGCTGCAGATCCCGCTGTGCCGCGACTGGGCCGCCGTCGGCAACGCCCTCGACCAGTACCAACTGGCGTTCTTCCCGCTGCACGACTGGGCGCCGCAGTTGCAGCGCATGATCGACCTGCGCAACACCTTGGGCCTGCGCTCGCCCATCCATTCGCTGGCCCGGGTACTTAACCCGCTGGGCGCACGCTGTGGCCTGCAAAGCATCTTCCACCCTGGCTACCAGGCCGTGCACCGTGAGGCCAGCCGCCTGCTGGGCGACCATGCTGTGGTGATCAAGGGCGATGGCGGCGAGATTGAGGTCAACCCCGATGTCATCAGCCACCTCTACGGCACCACGGCGGGCGAAGCGTGGGACGAAGAGTGGCCAGCACTGAGCGAGCGCCGCCATGTCAAACCGGGCAGCCTGCAGGCCGAGCACCTGCGCGCGTTCTGGCGCGGTGAAGTGGAAGACAGTTATGGCGAAAAGGCCCTGATCGCGACCATGGCCCTGGCCCTGCGTGGCCTGGGGCAAGACCGCGAACAGGCATTCACGACAGCGCAGGGCTACTGGGATACGCGGAATAGATCGATTTAGCCGATAATAGCACCCCGATATTTGCGCTATTTGTTCGAACGATTTGGCCTAGACTGGGCTCCAACGACAAACAACTTTGTTTCAGGAGCTCACCATGGGCCTTTTGATCGACGGCCGCTGGCATGACCAGTGGTATGAAAACGGCAAGGACGGCACGTTCAAACGCGAAAACGCCCAGCGCCGCAATCAGCTCCCCGCCCCGGAGGCTGGCCGTTACCACCTGTACGTCTCGCTGGCGTGCCCATGGGCCCACCGCACCCTGATCTTGCGTGCCCTGAAAGGCCTTGAGCCATTGATCGATGTGTCGGTGGTCAGTTGGTTGATGCAAGACAATGGCTGGACCTTCGACCAGCAGCAAGGGTCCAGCGGTGACCACCTTGACGGCCTGCAGTACCTGCACCAGCGCTATACCCAGGATGACCCGCATTACACCGGCCGCGTCACCGTGCCCATGTTGTGGGACAAGCAAGAGAAACGCATCGTCAACAACGAGTCGTCGGAGATCATCCGTATCTTCAACAGCGCGTTCAACGAGCTGACCGGCAATACGCTGGACCTTTACCCCGAGCCACTGCGGCCGACCATCGAGGCATTGAACGAGCGCATTTACCCGGCGGTGAACAATGGCGTGTACCGCGCAGGCTTTGCCACCACGCAAGACGCCTACGAGGCAGCCTTCGACGACGTGTTCAACGAGCTGGATCATCTGGAAGACGTGCTGAGCCGTAACCGCTACCTGGCCGGTGAGTACCTGACCGAGGCCGATGTACGCCTGTTTACCACGCTGGTGCGCTTCGATGCGGTGTACCACGGGCACTTCAAGTGCAACCTGCGCCGCCTGAGTGACTATCACAACCTGTCGAACTGGCTGCGTGAGCTGTACCAGTGGCCAGGGGTGGCGGGGACGGTGGATATGGAGCATATCCAGAAGCACTATTACATGAGCCATAAGACCATCAACCCGACCGGGATCGTGCCTAAGGGGCCGTTGCAGGACTTTGGCTTGCCGCATGATCGAGAGAAGTTGGTGGGGAAAGGGATCTGGCAGGCTTGAGATAGCCGGGGCTGCTTTGCAGCCCATCGCAGCACAAGGCTGCTCCTACAGGAATCACGCAGGGCTTCACGCGACCCCTGTAGGAGCAGCCTTGTGCTGCGAATGGGCCGCAAAGCGGCCCCGACAATTTCAGCTGTTCTGCGAACCTTCGAACCAGGCCAGCTTGTCACGCAGTTGCACCACTTCCCCAACAATCACCAGGGTCGGCGCATGCACTTCATGCCGGGCCACCAGCTCTGGCAAGTCCGCCAAAGTACCGGTAAACACCCGCTGGTTACGCGTAGTCCCCTGCTGCACCAACGCCGCCGGGGTACTTGCCGCCCGCCCATGGCGAATCAGCTCGGCACAGATGGTCGGCAAACCGACCAACCCCATGTAGAACACCAAGGTCTGCGCCGGCGCCACCAGGTCATTCCACGGCAGGTTGCTGGTGCCATCCTTCAGGTGTCCGGTGACAAAGCGCACCGACTGGGCGTAGTCGCGGTGAGTCAGCGGTATGCCGCCATACGCGGAGCAGCCACTGGCCGCCGTAATGCCCGGCACTACCTGGAAAGGGATGCCATGCTCGGCCAGCTCTTCGATCTCTTCGCCACCCCGGCCGAAGATGAACGGGTCGCCACCCTTCAGTCGCAGCACACGCTTGCCCTGCTGGGCCAGATCGACCAGCAGGCGGTTGATCTGGTCCTGCGGCACGGAATGATCGGCGCGGCGCTTGCCCACGTAGATGCGCTCGGCATCACGGCGGCACATCTCGATGATTGCAGGTGCCACCAGGCGGTCGTACAGCACCACGTCGGCCTGCTGCATCAGGCGCAAGGCACGGAAGGTGAGCAAGTCCGGATCGCCCGGGCCCGCACCTACCAGGTACACCTCACCACCCTGCTGCACCGGCGCGCCATCGACCATCGCCTGCAGCAGGCGTTCGGCCTCAGCGCCCTGCCCGGCCAGCTGGCGCTCGGCAATCGGCCCCTGGAACACGGTTTCCCAGAAGCCGCGACGCTGGTTGACGTCCGGGTACAAGGTTTTGACCTTGTGCCGGAAACGCGCAGCCAGCCCGGCCAGCTCACCATAGGCCGACGGAATCCAGGCCTCCAGCTTGGCGCGGATCAAACGCGCCAACACCGGGGCGTCACCGCCACTGGATACCGCAATCACCAGCGGTGAACGGTCGACAATCGCCGGGAAGATCACCGTGCACAGGGCCGGGGCATCCACCACGTTGACTGGCAGGCTGAGTGCCTGGGCATCCGCCGACACCTGGGCATTCAGCCCAGGGTCGTCGGTAGCCGCGATCACCAGCCGGCAACCGACCAGGTCGGCTGCCTGATAGCCACGCACCAGCACCTCACCGCCACCTTCCCGGGCCAACGCAGCCAACTGGCCGTCGACATCCGGCGCCACCACGCGCAGCTCGCTACCGGCATCCGCCAGCAGGCGCGCCTTGCGCAAGGCGATCTCACCGCCACCGACGACCAGCACGCGGCCGCCCTGCAGCTTGTGGAACAGCGGCAGGTAATCCATTTAGCGGATGACCTCGACGCCGCCCATGTACGGCTTCAGCACGTCTGGCACACGGATCGAGCCGTCAGCCTGCTGGTAGTTTTCCAGCACGGCAACCAGGGTACGGCCTACGGCCAGGCCGGAGCCGTTGAGGGTGTGCACCAGCTCTGGCTTGCCGGTTTCCGGGTTGCGCCAGCGGGCCTGCATGCGGCGTGCCTGGAAGTCGCCACAGTTGGAGCACGAGCTGATTTCGCGGTACTTGTCCTGGCTCGGTACCCACACTTCCAGGTCGTAGGTTTTCACGGCGCCAAAGCCCATGTCGCCGGTGCACAGGGCCAGCACGCGGTACGGCAGCTCCAGCAGCTGCAGCACGCGCTCGGCGTTGGCGGTCAAGCCTTCCAGGGCTTCCATCGACTTAGCCGGCTCCACCACCTGCACCATCTCCACCTTGTCAAACTGGTGCTGGCGGATCATGCCGCGGGTGTCACGGCCAGAAGCACCGGCTTCACTGCGGAAGCAAGGGGTGTGGGCAACCAGTTTCAGCGGCAGCTGCTTGGCGTCGAGGATTTCACCCGCTACCAGGTTGGTCAGCGACACTTCGGCAGTCGGGATCAGGTAGAAGTCAGCTTCACCTTCGCGGGTGATCTTGAACAGGTCTTCCTCGAACTTCGGCAGCTGGCCAGTGCCCTGCAAGGCAGGCGCTTGCACCAGGTACGGGGTGTAGTGCTCCTCGTAGCCGTGCTCGCCGGTGTGCAGGTTGATCATGAACTGCGCCAGGGCGCGGTGCAGGCGTGCGATAGGGCCACGCAGCACGGCAAAGCGGGCGCCAGACAGCTTGGCTGCGGCCTCGAAGTCCAGGCCACCGCTGACTTCACCAAGGGCGACGTGGTCCTTGATTGCGAAGTCAAAGGCGGTCGGCGTACCCCAACGGCGCACTTCGACGTTGTCGTCTTCGCTGGCACCGACCGGTACGCTGGCGTCCGGCAGGTTAGGGATGGTCAGCAGGATACCGTCCAGTTCGGCCTGAATGCCGTCCAGTTCAGTCTTGCCGGCAGCCAGTTCGTTGGCCATGCGCTCGACGTCTGCCATCAGTGGCGCGATGTCTTCGCCCTTGGCCTTGGCCTGGCCGATAGACTTGGAACGAGCGTTACGCTCAGCCTGCAGCTGCTCGGTGCGGGTCTGCACCGCCTTGCGGCGCTCTTCCAGTGATTCGATGCGCGCGACATCCAGGCTAAAGCCACGGGAGGCCAGGCGTTGCGCCACTTCCTGAAGTTGGCCGCGTAACAGTTTGGAATCGAGCATATCGTTCTCTCGTTATAGGTAGGTGTTGGTTCAGAATCGGGTAAGGGACAGGCCGGCCCAGGTCGCGAGCAGCCCGCCCACCACGCTGATACTGGTATAGCCTAAGGCAAGGGGCACTTGCCCGCTTTCCATAAGGCGCACGGTATCGAGCGAGAAAGAGGAAAAGGTTGTAAGGCCTCCGAGGAAGCCGACAATCAAGCCAGCGCGCAGCTCGACCGGCGCCAGTGGCTTGTGCAAGAACAAGCCATAGAGCAGGCCGATCAGCAGGCAGCCAACCAGGTTGACCGCCAGCGTACCGGCATAGAAGTGCCGTGGCCAGTGGGCCGCTACCCAGTTGGCGGTAGCAAAGCGCAACAAGGTGCCGACGATACCGCCCGCGCTGACGGCGGCAATGAGTGCAATCACGGTTTTCTCCGCTGGCGGGGGCTGTTGCGATCGAGGTCGGCCAGGTGGCGCAGCTTCTCGCCAATCTTCAGTTCCAGGCCACGGGGCACCGGCTGGTAGTACTGGCGAGGCTCCAACTCATCGGGGAAGTAATCTTCACCGGCGGCGTAGGCATCGGGTTCATCGTGGGCATAACGGTACTCGTCGCCATAGCCCAGTTGTTTCATCAGCTTGGTCGGGGCGTTGCGCAGGTGCAACGGCACTTCCAGCGAGCCATGCTCGGCCGCTTCGCGCAGGGCGGTCTTGAAGCCCATGTACACCGCGTTGCTCTTCGGCGCACAGGCCAGGTAGGTGATGGCCTGCGCCACCGCCAGCTCGCCCTCGGGGCTGCCCAGGCGCTCCTGCACGTCCCAGGCCGCCAGGCACAGGCTAAGCGCGCGCGGGTCGGCGTTGCCGATGTCCTCGCTGGCCATGCGCACCACGCGGCGGGCGATGTACAGCGGGTCGCAGCCGCCGTCGAGCATGCGGGCAAACCAGTACAGGGCGCCATCGGGGTTGGAGCCGCGCACCGACTTGTGCAGCGCGGAAATCTGGTCGTAGAACGCCTCGCCGCCCTTGTCGAAGCGGCGACGGCTGTCACCCAGCAGGCTCTGCAGCATCTCGACGTCGATTTCGCTGCCGTCTTCCGCCAGGTCCGAGGCATTCTCAAGGAAGTTGAGCATGCGCCGGCCATCACCGTCGGCGGCGGCCATCAGCATCTTGAAGGCGTCGTCGCCCACCCGCAGGTTGCGCTTGCCCAGGCCACGCTCTTCGGTCAGCGCACGGTTGACCAGCTTGCGCAGGGCCGCCTCGTCCAGGCTCTTGAGCACATACACCCGCGCCCGCGACAGCAGCGCGTTGTTCAGCTCGAACGACGGGTTCTCGGTGGTGGCGCCGATGAACAGAAGGGTGCCGTCTTCCACATAGGGCAAAAAGGCATCCTGCTGCGACTTGTTGAAGCGGTGCACTTCGTCAACGAACAGAATGGTACGCCGGCCGTACTGGCCCGCCTGCTGTTTAGCCACTTCCACTGCCTGGCGAATCTCTTTGACTCCGGCCAGCACCGCAGACACGGTTTCGAAGTGCGCATCGCAGAACTGCGCCAGCAGCCGCGCCAGGGTGGTCTTGCCCACCCCAGGCGGCCCCCAGAAGATCATCGAGTGCAGCGCACCCTGCTCCAGCGCCTCACGCAGCGGTTTGCCGCGTGCCAGCAGGTGCTCCTGGCCGACGTATTCGTCCAGGTTGGACGGGCGCAGGCGGGCGGCCAGGGGCTGGGCGACAGGTTCGCTTCGAAACAGGTCCATGACGAGCTCCGGTTACTCCTTGATCACGTCAGCACCTTTGGGGATGTCGAACTTGAACTTGCTGTCCGGCACCGCCTGGTTGGCCTTGACGCCATTGAACAGGATGTTGGTACGCTGGCCGACGCTGTCGACCAGTTGCATGTCATTGATCAGGCCCTTGCGGAACGACACGCGCAGCGAGTCGAACAGGGTGTCCTTGGTCTTCGGCTTGAGGGTGAAGTCCATGACTTCGCCCTGCTCTTTCGAGGCGATGTCGAAACTCTGGCTGATTTTCGACACGTCGCCGGACAGTAGCAGTGCCGGGGTCTGGTTCAGGCGCACGTCGAGCTTCTTGACGGTAGCCTGTTCCAGGTCCGGGTCCCACAGGGTAACCATCTTGCCATCAGACACCACCACCTGCTCCTGTGGCGCATTGGTGTGCCAGTAGAACAGGCCCGGGCGCTTGACGATCATCTGGCCAGCAGTCTCCTGCAGGCTGGTGCCGTCGGCCCCCAAGGTCAGCTGGGAAAAGTTGGCCTCGATGGTCTGCGACTTTTCCAGCAGCTGGGTCAGGCGTTGTACATCTTGCTCACCGGCAAAAGCCGAAACGCTGCCCAGAGCAAGGGCAGAAACCAACAGCATGCGAATCGCGCGCATGGTAATCCTCATTGAGCATTGAAAAGGCCGGGCGCCATCGTTGGCGCCCGGCAAGGTGTTCGTCAGTCGCGCGGGCCGCCCGGGGCAATCACTTCCCGCGAGCCGTTGCTGTTCATCGGGGTGACCACGCCAGCCATTTCCATGGCTTCGATCATGCGGGCGGCGCGGTTGTAACCAATCTTCAGCTTGCGTTGCACGGCCGAGATCGACGCACGGCGGCTTTCCAGCACGAATTGCACGGCCTCATCATACAGGGCGTCGCTTTCCGAATCATCGCCATCGCCACCACCGCCGCCGCCTTCAAAGCCGCTGCCGGCCTCTTCCACGCCGTTGAGGATGTCGTCGTTGTAGTCCGGCGCGCCGCGCAGCTTCCACGCTTCCACTACGCGGTGCACTTCGTCGTCGGAGACGAACGCACCGTGCACGCGGATCGGCAGGCTGGTACCCGGCGGCATGTACAGCATGTCACCGTGGCCCAGCAGCTGCTCGGCGCCACCTTGGTCGATGATGGTGCGCGAGTCGATCTTGCTCGACACCTGGAACGCCATGCGGGTCGGGATGTTGGCCTTGATCAGGCCGGTGATCACGTCCACCGACGGGCGCTGGGTGGCAAGAATCAGGTGGATACCGGCCGCCCGCGCTTTCTGGGCGATACGGGCGATCAGCTCTTCGACCTTCTTGCCGACGATCATCATCATGTCGGCGAATTCGTCGACCACAACCACGATGGTCGGCAGGGTTTTCAGCGCAGGCGGCACGTCGTCCATGCTCTCGCGGCGGAACAGCGGGTCATGGATGACCTCGCCGGCTTCCTCGGCATCCTTGATCTTGCGGTTGAAGCCGCCCAGGTTACGCACGCCCATGGCCGCCATGAGCTTGTAGCGCCGTTCCATCTCGGCCACGCTCCAGCGCAGGGCGTTGGCGGCGTCCTTCATGTCGGTGACCACCGGGCACAGCAAATGCGGGATGCCTTCGTAGATCGACAGTTCGAGCATTTTCGGGTCGATCATGATCAACCGGGCGTCTTCCGGGCCGGATTTGAACAGGATCGACAGGATCATCGCGTTCACACCCACCGACTTACCGGAGCCGGTGGTACCAGCCACCAGCAGGTGCGGCATCTTGGCCAGGTCGGTGATGACCGGCTTGCCGCCGATGTCGTGGCCCAGGGCCAGGGTGACCGGCGATTTCTGCTCGTCGAACTGGGGCGTGGCCAGCACTTCGGAGAAGCGCACCATCTGCCGGTTTTCGTTGGGGATCTCGATCCCCACGGTGGTCTTGCCAGGAATGACCTCCACCACCCGCACGCTGGTCACAGCCAGCGAACGCGCCAGGTCCTTGGCCAGGTTGGCGATGCGGCTGACTTTCACCCCAGCGGCCGGCTGAATTTCATAGCGGGTAATCACCGGGCCGGGGTGGATCGAGTCCACCGCCACTTCCACGCCGAATTCCTTGAGCTTGATTTCCAGCAACTGGCCGACACTGGCCAGGGATTCTGGCGAGTACTCGATCTTTTTCTGCTCTGCCGGGTCGAGAATGGAGATGGACGGCAGGGTGCCTTCGATGGCGCTGTCGACAAACAGCGGCGCCTGCTTCTCTTTCATCACGCGCTTGCTCGGCTCAGGCGCCTTGGCCGCTGCCGGTGGCACGATGGTCGGGCCCGCAGGCTGCTCGCGGGGCACCACGGCTTCACGCGCCACTACCGACTCGCGCGGCACCACGGGCTCACGAGCAAGGGTCGGTTCGCGCTGCACAACAGGCTGGGCGGGCGCTTCTTCACGCTTGAAGATACGCTCGCGCAACGCCGGCTTGGCAGGCTCGCGCTTGTCGGCGGCCGTCGGCGGTGCCTTGAAGACTGGCTCGTCCTCACGCAGCTGCGCCTCCAGGCGTTTGCGCTCATTGCGCGCCTCCCACCAGCGGTTGGCGGCGCCCTGCACCAACTCGAACAGGTCGAGGGTGATCTTGCCGGTCAGGTCCATCACCTTGAACCACGACAAATCGGTGAACACGGTCAGGCCGAACAGGAACAGGGCAATGAACATCAGCGTACTGCCCTGCACGTTCAGCAGGTTGCGCGCCAGCTCGCCAAGGCTCTCGCCCAGCGCGCCACCCGCGGAAAACGGCATGCTCGCCGGCGGATGGAAGTGGATATGCGCCAGCGCTGCACCGGACAGCACCAGGAACACCAGGCCGATCAATCGCCAGGAGAACAGCCAGCCGCTCCAGTCCCACGGCTGATGGCGCTCACGGAAGATCTGCCAGGTCTTGACCGCCAGCAACAGCGGGAAGATGTAGGCGAAGTAACCCAGCACCATGAACAGGATGTCGGCGAAGTAGGCACCGGCCCGCCCGGCGGCGTTCTGCACCTGGTCGACGTTGCTGGTGTGGCTGAAGCCCGGGTCGGAGGTGTCGTAGGTCAGCAGCGCCATCCACAGGTACAGGCACAGGGCGCCGATCGCGATCAACGCACCTTCCTTGAGGCGGTAATGCAGCTGCTGCCGCCACAGGGGCACAGGCAGAGGAGCTGGGGTTGCGGTGGATTTCTTCAAAACGCGTCTATTCCTGCGCGTGGTGCGCGTCCAATAGTGATCGGCCGGCTGTGCGGCCAATGAACCACTACTTTTAACATTACTGCCCGCCAGCCGCCATGGCGGCACGCCGCATGGGGGTTTGCCGGGGGCGACTTTCACATGGCTGCAATTTGAGCATGCATTTTCTTTTGTGACAAAGGCTTATGCTGTGTTTTTGCACAGGTGTGACAGCAAATGTAGCGGATGGTGCCTGCGGTTTCATGAATGTGCAGGAAATTGCCTGATTTCCTGGCCTGTGCCGGCCTCTTCGCGGGCTCGCCCGCTCCCACAGGCCTGCGCAAGCCTGAAGACCGTGGGGTTTCTGTGGGAGCGGGCGTGCCCGCGAAGCAGCCAAAGAGATTGACCCTGCTTTTCACCCGCGCCATGCTGCCCTCTCCCCTCCCCCACCGCACGATAGACCATGCTCACCTGGCTGACCCGCGACTCGCTGACCTTCCCGCCCCTGGAAAAGGCCCTGCACGACCCCAACGGGCTGCTTGCCGCTGGCGGCGACCTGAGCCCCGAGCGCCTGGTGCAGGCCTACCGCCATGGCTGCTTCCCGTGGTACCAGGACGGCCAGCCGATCCTGTGGTGGTCACCCGACCCGCGCACGGTGCTGCTGCCCGGCCAACTTCACGTTTCACGGTCGCTGGCCAAGCTGATGCGCCAGGGCCGCTACGAGGTCAGCTTCGACACCGACTTTGCCGCCGTCATCGCTGCCTGCGCCGCACCACGCGACTACGCCGACGGCACCTGGATCACCGACACCATGCGCAACGCCTACTGCGAACTGCACCGCCGTGGCATCGCGCATTCGGTGGAGGTACGCCAGGACGGCGAGCTGGTCGGCGGCCTGTACGGCCTGGCCATGGGCCAGCTGTTTTTCGGCGAATCAATGTTCAGCCGCGCCGACAACGCCTCCAAGGTTGGCTTCGTGACCTTGGTCAACCACCTGCGCGAAGCCGGTTTCGTGCTGATCGACTGCCAGATGCCCACCAACCACCTGCACAGCCTGGGCGCCCACGCCATCAGCCGCGCCGAGTTCGCCGGCTACCTGGCACGCCACCTCGACCAACCCAACAGCGCAACGTGGGTTGCCTAGGCGAGTTGCCATAGCTGGCTTACACTTAAAACAAAGTCTCACCGAAGGGGTTGATCATGACAGAGTTGGCGCGGTTGAAGTTTTATGCCACTCAGCCCCACTCCTGCAGCTACCTGCCTGACGAGCAGGCGACCACGCTGTTCCTCGACCCCAGCCAGCCGATGGACGTGAACGTGTACGCCGACCTGTCGGAAATGGGCTTTCGGCGCAGTGGCGACCACCTGTACCGCCCCCACTGCCAGAACTGCAACGCCTGTGTGCCGGCGCGCATCCCGGCGGCGCGCTTCATTCCCAACCGCCAGCAACGACGCATTCTCAAGCGCAACGCCGACCTGACCGTGAGCGCTGCGCGCCCGACGTTCAAGGAAGAATACTTCGAGTTGTACCGGCGCTATATCGAAACGCGCCACGCCGACGGTGACATGTACCCGCCCAGCCGCGACCAGTTTTCTACCTTTCTGGTGCGCGACCTGCCGTTCTGCTGGTTCTACGAGTTCCGCCTGGAAGGCCGTTTGCTGGCGGTGGCAGTGTGCGACCTGCTGCCCAATGGCCTGTCGGCGGTGTACACCTTCTACGAGCCGGACGAGGAGCGACGCAGCCTTGGCCGCTTCGCCATCCTCTGGCAGATCACGGAGGCCGTGCGCCAGGACCTGGAAGCGGTTTACCTGGGCTACTGGATCAAGAACTGCAAGAAAATGAACTACAAGACGCAGTATCGGCCCATCGAGTTGCTGATAAACCAGCGCTGGGTCACCCTCAACTGAAAGCATTGGCTTGACACGCAGATTTCCGGCATAATCGGCGCCACTTTTTTGCCCGGTGCGGATATGCGTCGGGCTAACACTGGATCCGAGGGCTCAACTGCATGTCGAAAGAAGACAGCTTCGAAATGGAAGGTACTGTCGTCGACACCCTGCCCAACACCATGTTCCGCGTGGAGTTGGAAAACGGGCACGTCGTAACCGCGCACATCTCCGGAAAGATGCGCAAAAACTACATCCGTATTCTCACTGGCGACAAGGTCCGCGTCGAGCTGACGCCGTACGACCTGAGCAAGGGCCGCATCACTTACCGTGCGCGCTAAGCTCCAGCCATGAAAAAGCCCGGCCATGTGCCGGGCTTTTTTGTGCCTGTCAGATTGCAAGGGGCTGCTTTGCAGCCCATTCGCAGCACAAGGCTGCGCCTACAAAGGCCTTGTGCTGCGAATGGGCCGCAACGCGGCCCCAATATCACGCCACTTCAGCCGTGGTCTCGAAGTCGAACACCAGTTCGTCATCGCGCAGGTCGATGTGCACCACACCGCCATGCTCGGCCAGTTCACCAAACAGGATCTCCTCGGCCAGCGGCCGTTTGATCTTGTCCTGGATCAACCGCGCCATCGGCCGCGCACCCATCTGCACGTCGTAGCCCGACGCCGCCAGCCAGCCGCGCGCCTCATCGCTGACTTCCAGCAGCACACGCTTGTCCTCCAGCTGCGCCTGCAGTTCGATAAGGAACTTGTCGACGATGCTTTTGATCGTTTCGTGGCTCAGGCGGCCGAACTGGATGATGGTGTCCAGGCGGTTGCGGAACTCTGGCGTGAAGCTCTTGCGGATGACTTCCATGGCATCGGACGCATGGTCCTGATGGGTGAAGCCGATCGAGGCCCGTGCCGCGGTTTCCGCGCCAGCGTTGGTGGTCATGATCAGGATCACGTTACGGAAGTCGGCCTTGCGCCCGTTGTTGTCGGTCAGGGTCCCGTGGTCCATCACCTGCAGCAGCAAGTTGAAGACTTCCGGGTGGGCCTTCTCGATTTCATCGAGCAGCAATACGCAATGCGGTTGCTTGGTAATCGCCTCGGTCAGCAAACCACCCTGGTCAAAGCCAACGTAACCAGGAGGCGCACCGATCAGGCGCGACACGGTGTGGCGCTCCATGTACTCGGACATGTCGAAACGCACCAGCTCCACGCCCAGCGCCTTGGCCAGCTGCCGCGCCGCTTCCGTCTTGCCGACGCCGGTAGGGCCAGCGAACAGGAACGAACCGACAGGCTTGTCTGGCGACTTGAGGCCAGCGCGGGACAGCTTGATGGCGGTAGACAGCGAATCGATGGCCTGGTCCTGACCGAACACGGTCAGTTTCAGGTCACGCTCGAGGTTACGCAGCAACTCCTTGTCGGAACTGCTGACATGTTTCGGCGGAATTCGCGCGATCTTGGCGACAATGTCCTCGACCTGCGGCACGTCGATGCGCTTGACGCGGTTGGCCTCCGGTTGCAGGCGCTGGTAGGCACCGGCTTCGTCGATCACGTCGATAGCCTTGTCCGGCATGTGCCGGTCATTGATGTAACGCGAGGCCAGTTCGGCGGCGGCGCGCAGGGCTTCGTCGCTGTATTCGATATTGTGGTGGCTTTCGAAGCGCCCCTTCAGGCCGCGCAGAATGCCCACGGTGTCTTCGACCGACGGCTCGCTGACATCCACCTTCTGGAAACGCCGTGCCAGGGCACGATCCTTCTCAAAGATGCCGCGGAACTCCTGGAAGGTGGTCGAGCCAATGCAACGGATCTCACCCGACGACAGCAACGGCTTGAGCAGGTTGGAGGCATCCATCACCCCGCCTGACGCCGCACCGGCACCGATGATGGTGTGGATTTCGTCGATGAACAGGATCGCCTGCGGGCGTTTGCGCAGCTCACCGAGCAGCGCCTTGAAGCGCTTCTCGAAGTCGCCGCGGTACTTGGTACCGGCCAGCAGTGCGCCAAGGTCGAGGGAGTACACGACACTCTGCGCCAGCAGGTCGGGCACCTGGCCATCGACAATGCGCTTGGCCAGGCCTTCGGCGATGGCCGTCTTGCCCACGCCAGCCTCACCCACCAGCAGCGGGTTGTTCTTGCGTCGACGGGCAAGGATTTGCGCCACCCGCTCAACTTCCTGCTCGCGGCCCACCAACGGGTCGATACGGCCGGCACGGGCCAGCTCGTTCAAGTTGCTGGCATAGGCGTCCAGCGGGTTGCTCGAAGAGGAGGTTTCACCGCCCTCATCGTCCTGCATTTCCTGGTCGCTGTCAGACTGCGAGCCATGCCCCGGCACCTTGGAGATGCCATGGGCGATGTAGTTGACCACGTCGATGCGGGCCACGCTCTGCTGCTTGAGCAGGAACACGGCCTGGCTTTCCTGTTCGCTGAAGATCGCCACCAGCACGTTGGCGCCGGTCACTTCGCGCTTGCCAGAGCTTTGCACGTGGAACACGGCACGCTGCAGTACGCGCTGGAAGCCCAGGGTCGGCTGGGTTTCACGGTCTTCATCGTTGACAGGAATCAACGGCGTGGTGGAATCGATGAACTCTTGCAGGTCGTGCTTGAGCTTGTCGAGATTGGCGCCACAGGCGCGCAGAACGGTCGCGGCAGCCTCATTGTCAAGGAGTGCCAGCAGCAGATGTTCGACGGTCATGAACTCATGACGTTTCGAACGGGCCTCCTTGAAGGCCAGATTGAGGGTGACTTCGAGCTCGCGGTTTAACATAGCTTCACCTCATACCCAAGTGGTCGGCGATTAACCGTCCTTCTCGATTTCACAGAGTAGCGGATGCTGGCTTTCCCTGGCGTATTGGTTGACCTGCATAGCCTTTGTTTCGGCGATGTCACGGGTAAACAATCCGCACACTGCCCGCCCTTCTGTATGGACGGTCAGCATGATCTTGGTCGCCAGCTCGCGGTTCAGACTGAAGAACGTCTCGAGCACTTCGACGACGAAATCCATTGGCGTGTAGTCATCGTTGAACAAAACCACCTTGTACATCGGTGGCGCCTGCAGGATCGGCTTGGCTTCCTGGACTGCAAGACCCGAGCCGTCGTCCTCATTCGTTTGCGGGCGATCCTGATTGAATGTTAGTCGAATCTCACTAGGTGCATGCATGGAAAGAATTTCATCATGAGCGTCAGGTTAAGGTTGTGGGTTGACGGCATAGGCCACGGCCGGCGCAGGCGCCGGGCGACCTTGACTATCGGCAAAACGGTGTTACAACCAATAAGAACCCACCGTGGTCGATAAAGATCCGCGCAGTCAACCAGATTTTTCGCAAGGTTCGTATGCGGATGAAGTGGATGATACTCCAGTGATGGAGTCCTTTGCAGAGGGACATAGGGATGGCAAGCGGTAAAGTCAAGTGGTTCAACAATGCCAAGGGCTATGGATTCATCAATGAGGAAGGTAAATCCGATGACCTGTTCGCCCATTATTCGGCCATCCGGATGGACGGATACAAAACCCTCAAGGCAGGCCAGTCCGTAGTATTCGACATCGTACAGGGCCCCAAAGGTTTGCACGCCGTCGAAATCAAGGACGCTGCGGTGGCCGCGGCAGAGCCCGACAGAACCCTGGGCGAGCCGCAGAGCGAAACTGCCAAAGCCTGACTGCCTGCGCTGCGCCGGTATACGAAACAACCGGCCGCTTCTTTACAGGAGCGGCCGGTTTTATATTGCCTTACATATGCTTGATCATTTCGTCGCCAAAGCCTGAACTGCTCACGAGCGTGGCGCCGTCCATCAGGCGCTCGAAGTCGTAGGTCACGGTCTTGGCCGCAATGGCGCCGTTGGTGCCCTTGATGATCAGGTCGGCCGCCTCGGTCCAGCCCATGTGCCGGAGCATCATCTCTGCCGAGAGGATCACCGAGCCGGGGTTTACCTTGTCCTGCCCGGCATACTTGGGCGCGGTGCCATGGGTAGCCTCGAACATGGCCACGGTGTCGGACAGGTTGGCGCCCGGCGCAATGCCGATACCCCCCACTTCCGCCGCCAGCGCATCGGACAGGTAGTCACCGTTGAGGTTGAGGGTGGCGATCACGTCGTACTCGGCCGGGCGCAGCAAGATCTGTTGCAGCATGGCGTCGGCGATGGCGTCCTTGACGATGACTTCACGGCCGCTTTTCTGGTTCTTGAACTTCATCCACGGGCCGCCATCGAGCAGTTCGGCACCAAACTCGTCACGGGCCACTTCGTAACCCCAGTCCTTGAAGGCACCCTCGGTGAACTTCATGATGTTGCCCTTGTGCACCAGGGTCAGCGACTCGCGGTCGTTGTCCACCACGTACTGCAGGGCCTTGCGCACCAGGCGCTTGGTGCCCTCGCGCGATACCGGCTTGACGCCGATGCCGCAGTCCTGGTCGAAGCGGATCTTGGTGACGCCCATTTCCTCCTTGAGGAACTTGATCACCTTGTTCGCCTCAGGCGAGCCGGCCTTCCACTCGATACCGGCATAAATGTCCTCGGAGTTCTCGCGAAAGATCACCATGTCGACATCACCGGGCTTTTTCACCGGGCTCGGCACACCCTGGAACCACAGCACCGGGCGCAGGCACACATACAGGTCCAGTTGCTGGCGCAGGGCAACGTTGAGCGAACGGATGCCACCCCCCACCGGGGTGGTCAACGGGCCCTTGATCGACACCACGTAGTCCCGCACGGCATCGAGGGTTTCCTGCGGCAACCAGGTGTCCTGGTCGTAAACCTGGGTGGCTTTTTCGCCAGCATATACCTCCATCCAGGCGATCTTGCGCTTGCCGCCGTAAGCCTTCTGCACGGCCGCATCCACCACTTTGATCATTACCGGCGAGACATCGACGCCAATCCCGTCGCCTTCGATATAAGGAATGATGGGGTTGTCAGGAACGTTGAGCGAATGGTCTGCATTGACGGTGATCTTGTTGCCGTCGGTCGGAACCTTGATTTTCTGGTATCCCATGCTTGCACTACTCCGCTGTCGGGTGTGATTGGACATCGTGCGATCCACTGAGCCTAAACCACATCTGCCGACCTGCAAGGCATGCGACAACCCGCCACATTGCAGCTACGTCTTTGGTCTTATAAATGGGCCGATATCACTTGGCCTTGCTGATTAGCCCGAATGGTTTGGTATACTCCGCCGCGACCGTAGGGTCATCGGGGCGAATCCCAGGAAAATGCGGACCGCCCTTGGCCATGAATGGCCGAAAAGCCTGGGTTGTTACCGCAGCTCAGCATTGACGCTCGACTGATGCATCCACCATCACCGCTCGCAGCCTCTCGACTTTCCGCTCATGGCGCTGCCAGGGCGATGCGCCTACCCTGCGCACCACGAGACTCGAGCACGCTCAGCACACAGAGAGTTAACCCGCATGCCCACCCGTTCCAAGATCATCTATACCTTCACCGACGAAGCCCCCGCCCTCGCCACCTACTCGCTGCTGCCGATCGTCGAAGCCTTCACCGCTTCGGCTGACATCGCCGTCGAAACTCGCGACATCTCCCTGGCCGGCCGTATCCTTGCCGCCTTCCCGGAGCAACTGGGCGCAGAGAAGCAAGTAGGCGATCACCTGGCGGAACTGGGCCAGCTGGCTACCACCCCTGAAGCCAACATCATCAAGCTGCCGAACATCAGCGCCTCGGTACCGCAGCTCAAGGCCGCGATCAAGGAACTGCAAGGCAAGGGCTTCAACATCCCTGATTACGCCGACGAGCCGGCCACCGCGGACGAGAAAGAGTCCCGTGCCCGCTACGACCGCATCAAGGGCTCCGCCGTGAACCCGGTGCTGCGCGAAGGCAACTCCGACCGCCGCGCGCCGCTGTCGGTCAAGAACTACGCCCGCAAGCACCCGCACAAGATGGGCGCCTGGGCCGCCGACTCCAAGTCGCACGTTGCCCACATGACCCAGGGCGACTTCTACGGCAGCGAGAAGGCCGCACTGATCGAAGCTGACGACAGCCTGCGCATCGAGCTGGTCGGCAAAGACGGCACCACCACCGTCCTGAAAGAAAAGACCGCCGTCAAGGCCGCCGAAATCATCGACTGCGCAACCATGAGCCGCAAGGCCTTGAAAGCCTTCATCGCCGAGCAGATCGCCGATGCCAAGGCCGCCGGCGTGCTGCTGTCGGTGCACCTGAAAGCCACCATGATGAAGGTTTCCGACCCGATCATGTTCGGCGTCATCGTCGAAGAGTTCTACAACGACGTGCTGGCCAAGCACGCCGCAGCCCTGGCCGAAGTAGGCTTCAACGCCAACAACGGTATCGGCGACCTGTACGCCCGCATCAAGGACCTGCCAGCCGAGAAGCAGGCCGAGATCGAAGCCGACATCCAGGCCCTGTACGCCCAGCGCCCGGCCCTGGCCATGGTCAACTCCGACAAAGGCATCACCAACCTGCACGTGCCGAGCGACGTCATCGTCGACGCCTCGATGCCGGCCATGATCCGTGACTCGGGCAAGATGTGGAACACCGCCGGTGAACTGCAAGACGCCAAGGCCGTGATCCCGGACCGTTGCTACGCCGGTATCTACCAGGCCACCATCGAAGACTGCAAGCAGCACGGCGCCTTCGACCCGACCACCATGGGCAGCGTGCCGAACGTTGGCCTGATGGCGCAGAAAGCCGAAGAGTACGGCTCTCACGACAAAACCTTCCAGATCAAGGCCGACGGTGTCGTGCGCGTGGTCGATGGCAAGGGCAACGTTGTGCTGGAGCAGAACGTCGAAGCCGGTGACATCTTCCGCATGTGCCAGACCAAAGACGCGCCGATCCAGGACTGGGTCAAGCTGGCCGTCAACCGTGCCCGCCTGAGCAACACCCCTGCGGTGTTCTGGCTGGACCCGGCCCGCGCCCACGACGGCGTGATGATCGAGAAGGTGCAGCAGTACCTGAAGGATCACGACACCACTGGCCTGGACATCCGTGTTCTGCCCCCGGTCGATGCCATCAAGTTCTCCCTGGCCCGCATCCGCGAAGGCAAGGACACCATCTCGGTGACCGGCAACGTGCTGCGCGACTACCTGACCGACCTGTTCCCGATCATGGAGCTGGGCACCAGCGCCAAGATGCTGTCGATCGTGCCACTGATGAACGGCGGTGGCCTGTTCGAGACCGGCGCCGGCGGTTCGGCGCCCAAGCACGTGCAGCAGCTGGTGGAAGAGAACTTCCTGCGTTGGGACTCGCTGGGTGAATTCCTGGCCCTGGCCGCCTCCCTGGAGCACCTGGGCAACACCTACGACAACCCGCGCGCCAAAGTGCTGGCCAACACCCTGGACCAGGCCACTGGCAAGTTCCTCGACACCAACAAGTCGCCTTCGCGCAAAGTTGGCGGTATCGACAACCGCGGTAGCCACTTCTACCTGACCCTGTACTGGGCCCAGGCCCTGGCCGCCCAGGCTGACGACGCTGCCCTGCAGGCACGCTTCGCCCCGCTGGCAAAAACCCTGGCCGAGAACGAGGAGACCATCGTCGCCGAGCTCAACGCCGTTCAGGGCAAGCCAGCCGACATCGGTGGCTACTACGCCCCGGATGCCGAGCTGACCGCCAAGGTGATGCGCCCAAGCCAGACCCTGAACAGCGCCATTGCTGCCCTGTAAGGTTCGCTTGAAGTAACAGCACAAACCCCGGCCACGCACCGGGGTTTGTGCTTTCTGAAAGAGCTTGCACGGCCCCCTGCAGGAGCGGCCTTGTGCCGCGAAAGGGCCGCAAAGCGGCCCCGGCGTTTTTTGCTGCGAAGCTGATTACCTCGGGCCGCTTCGCAGCCCTTTCGCGGCACAAGGCCGCTCCTACAGGGCCCGTGCCAACCATAGGAAATGCTCATGACCTGGCAACCCCACATCACCGTCGCCACCATCGTCGAGCACGAAGGCAAGTTCCTCTTCGTCGAAGAATTCAAAGCCAACCAGCACGTCTTCAACCAACCCGCCGGCCACCTCGAACCCTTTGAGACCCTGCCCCAGGCAGCCCTGCGCGAAACCCTGGAAGAAACCGCCTGGGAAGTCGAGCTCACCGGCGTGGTCGGCATCTACCTGTACACCGCCCCCAGCAACGGCGTGACCTACCAGCGCATCTGCTTCGCCGCCCGCCCGGTGCGCCACCACGCCGACCTGGCACTGGACAGCGACATCGTCCGCGCCGTGTGGCTGACCCGTGACGAGCTGCTGGCCGACCCGGCCCGCTGGCGCAGCGAGCTGGTGCCACGTTGCCTCGACGACTACCTCAACGGCCCCTTGCACAGCCTTACCCTGCTCCGCGACTGACGCGTCGCCACGGGTTTGATAGAATCGACGTTTTTCCCTTGATACACACCGGTACCCATGACCAGCCCAGCACTCAAAGACCCCGCCAAGACCCGCGTCATCGTCGGCATGTCCGGCGGCGTGGACTCTTCCGTCTCCGCCCTTCTGCTCATCGAGCAGGGCTACCAGGTGGAAGGGCTGTTCATGAAGAACTGGGAAGAAGACGACGGCACCGAATACTGCACCGCCCGTGAAGACCTGGCCGACGCCCAGGCCGTGTGCGACCGCATCGGCATCAAGCTGCACACCGCCAACTTCGCCGCCGAGTACTGGGACAACGTGTTCGAGCACTTCCTTGAAGAATACAAGGCCGGCCGCACGCCCAACCCGGACATCCTCTGCAACCGCGAAATCAAGTTCAAGGCGTTCCTCGACTACGCCCTGTCACTGGGTGCCGACCTGATTGCCACCGGCCACTACGTGCGCCGCCGCGACACCGACGGGCTTACCGAACTGCTCAAGGGCCTGGACCCGAACAAGGACCAGAGCTACTTCCTGCACGCCGTCGGCGGCAAGGAAATCGCCCGTACCCTGTTCCCGGTCGGCGAGCTGGAAAAACCGCAAGTGCGCGCCATCGCCGAAAAGCACGGCTTGGCCACCGCCAAGAAAAAAGACTCCACCGGCATCTGCTTCATTGGCGAGCGCCGCTTCAGCGACTTCCTCAAACAGTACCTGCCAGCCCAGCCGGGCAACATCGAAACCACCGACGGTGAAGTGATCGGCCGCCACCATGGCCTCATGTACCACACCATCGGCCAGCGCCAGGGCCTGGGCATCGGCGGCCTGAAGGATGCCGGTGACGAGCCGTGGTACGTGCTGCACAAGGACCTCACCCGCAATGTGCTGGTGGTCGGCCAGGGTAACGAACACCCTTGGCTGTTCTCCCGCGCCCTGCTCGCCTCGGAAATCTTCTGGGTCAACCCCATCGACCTCAGCAGCCCGCGTCAGCTCACCGCCAAGGTACGCTACCGCCAGAGCGACCAGCAGTGCACCCTGGAACTTACGGCCAGCGGCTACCGCGCGGTGTTCGACGAGCCGCAGCGCGCCGTTACCCCAGGCCAGTCGGTGGTGTTCTACGACGGTGAAGTGTGCCTGGGCGGCGGCGTGATCGAAGCCGCCGAGCCGTGGAGCCCGCGCGCATGAGCAACCTGCAGGAGCAGCTGATTGCGTTGGGCGGTGTGTTTCAGGCCGCTGTGTTGGTGGACCGTATCGCCCGCACCGGCCAGGCCAGTGAGGCCAACATCGGTTGCATGCTTGGCAGCCTGCTGGTACGTGACCCCAAGGACACCCTCGAGGTGTTCGGCGGTGACGACCTGAACCTGCGCGACGGCTACCGCGCGCTGATCGGCGCACTGGAGCGCGACCCCAACAGCCTGCAGCGCGAGCCACTGCGCTACGCCCTGTCAATGCTGGGGCTGGAGCGCCAGCTGAACAAGCGTGGCGACCTGCTCGATACCATCGGCAACCGCCTGCCGCAAATCCAGTCCCAGGCTGACCATTTTGGCCTTGTTCATGAAAACGTCATTGCCTCCAGTGGTGCCTTGTACCAGGACACCCTGAGCACCTTGCGTCAGCGCATTCAGGTGCATGGCGACATGCGCTTCCTGCAGCAGGCCAGCAACGCCTCGAAAATCCGCGCCCTGCTGCTGGCCGGCATCCGCGCCGCACGCTTGTGGCGCCAACTGGGCGGTCACCGCTGGCAACTGGTGTTCAGCCGGCGCAAGCTGCTGAACGAACTGTACGACATGATGCGCAGCCCCAACTGACGGGCTGAGCTGCCCTTTGTGGGAGCGGGCGCGTCGAGGCGTCGAACCGCCGCGAAGCAGGCGACTCGGTGTATGTCACCGGCTACGCCGGTGTTCGCGGCATGCCCGCTCCCACAGGGTCTGCCACCAGATCCAAATTGGGCCGACCTTTGGTCAGCCACCCGACCTGGGCGCAATTTTCATGTATGATATGCGCCCTTCCAAAAGCCTGACTGTCCGAGAACACCCCATGCAGCTTTCTTCGCTCACTGCGGTTTCCCCTGTAGACGGCCGTTATGCCGGCAAAACCCAGGCCTTGCGCCCCATTTTCAGCGAATTCGGCCTGATCCGTTTCCGCGCCCTGGTCGAAGTGCGCTGGCTGCAGCGCCTGGCCGCCCACCCGCAGATCGGCGAAGTGCCGGCGTTCTCCGCCGAAGCCAACGCACTGCTGGACAACCTGGCCACCGATTTCAAACTTGAGCACGCCGAGCGCGTCAAGGAAATCGAGCGCACCACCAACCACGACGTCAAGGCGATCGAATACCTCCTCAAGGAGCAGGCCGCCAAGCTGCCTGAGCTGGCCAAGGTCAGCGAGTTCATCCACTTCGCCTGCACCAGCGAGGACATCAACAACCTGTCCCACGCCCTGATGCTGCGCGCCGGCCGTGACGACGTGCTGCTGCCGCTGATGCGCCAGATCGCCGACGCCATCCGCGCCCTGGCCCACGCCCACGCCGACGTGCCGATGCTGTCGCGCACCCACGGCCAGCCGGCTTCGCCGACTACCCTGGGTAAAGAGCTGGCCAACGTCGTGTACCGCCTGGAGCGCCAGATCGCCCAGGTCGCTGCCGTACCGCTGCTGGGCAAGATCAACGGCGCCGTGGGCAACTACAACGCCCACCTGTCGGCCTACTCGCAGATCGACTGGGAAGAGAACGCCCGCGCCTTCATCGAAGACGAGCTGGGCTTGCAGTTCAACCCGTACACCACCCAGATCGAGCCACACGACTACATCGCCGAGCTGTTCGACGCCATCGCCCGCTTCAACACCATCCTGATCGACTTCGACCGTGACGTGTGGGGCTACATCTCGCTGGGCTACTTCAAGCAAAGAACCGTTGCCGGCGAAATCGGCTCGTCGACCATGCCGCACAAGGTCAACCCGATCGACTTCGAAAACTCCGAAGGCAACCTGGGTATCGCCAACGCGCTGTTCCAGCACCTGGCCAGCAAGCTGCCGATCTCGCGCTGGCAGCGCGACCTGACCGACTCCACCGTGCTGCGCAACCTGGGCGTGGGCTTCGCCCACAGCGTCATTGCCTACGAAGCCAGCCTGAAAGGCATCGGTAAGCTGGAAGTCAACGAAGCCCGTATCGCCGCCGACCTGGACGCCTGCTGGGAAGTGCTGGCCGAGCCTATCCAGACCGTGATGCGCCGCTTCAACATCGAAAACCCCTACGAGAAGCTCAAAGAGCTGACCCGTGGCAAGGGCATCACCCCGGACGCGCTGCTCACCTTTATTGATGGCCTCGACATGCCAGCCGAAGCCAAGGCCGAGCTCAAGCAGCTGACCCCCGCTACCTACATCGGTAACGCGGCAGCCCAGGCCAAACGCATCTAAGCTGACCGTCGCGTGCAACGCCCGGCCTGGCCGGGCGTTTTTATTCCCGGACGAAAATTACGTTTTTTCAATAGGTTGAACATGAATCCTGATACTCCACTGCAGCTGCTCGGCGGCATCTCGGCCCGCGAATTCATGCGCGACTACTGGCAGAAGAAGCCCCTGCTGGTGCGCCAGGCCTTCCCGGACTTCATCAGCCCGATCGACCCCGACGAACTGGCTGGCCTGGCCCTGGAAGAGGAAGTCGAATCGCGTATCGTGCTCGAGCACGGTGCCCACCCGTGGGAGCTGCGCCGCGGCCCGTTCAACGAAGACACCTTCGCCGAGCTGCCGGAAAAAGACTGGACCCTGCTGGTACAAGCGGTGGACCAGTTCGTCCCGGAAGTGGCCGAACTGCTGGAAAACTTCCGCTTCCTGCCCAGCTGGCGTATCGACGATGTGATGATCAGCTTCGCCGCCCCCGGTGGCAGCGTTGGTCCGCACTTCGACAACTACGACGTGTTCCTGCTGCAAGGCCACGGCGAGCGCAACTGGAAGATCGGCCAGATGTGCAGCAGCGACAGCCCGCTGCTGGAGCACGCCGACCTGCGCATCCTTGCCGAATTCGAGCAGAGCGAAGAGTGGACCCTGGAGCCAGGTGACATGCTCTACCTGCCACCACGCCTGGCTCACTACGGCGTGGCCGTGGACGACTGCCTGACCTACTCGGTGGGCTTCCGCGCGCCAAGCGCCGCCGAAGTGCTGACCCACTTCACCGACTTCCTCGGCCAGTTCCTGCCGGACGAAGAGCGCTACAGTGACGCCGACGCCCAGCCGGTCAGCGACCCCCACCAGATCCAGCACGACGCCCTCGACCGCCTCAAGGCCCTGCTCGATAAGCACATGGGCGACAAGGACCTGCTGCTGACCTGGTTCGGCCAGTTCATGACCGAGCCGCGCTACCCCGAGCAGATCGTTGGCGAAGAGCTGAGCGAGGAAGAGCTGGTGGACGCCCTCGAGCAAGGCGCCATCCTGATCCGCAACCCAAGCGCACGCATGGCCTGGTCGGAGTTCGAGGACGACCTGCTGCTGTTCGCCAGCGGCCGCAGCTGCCCGCTGCCAGGCAAGCTGCGCGAGCTGCTGAAGCTGGTGTGCGCGGCAGACGCCCTGCACATCGACAACCTCGCAGACTGGCTGCAGGACGAAGATGGCCTTATGCTTCTACAGCAGCTGGTCAAACAAGGGAGCCTGGGATTCGCCAATGAATAAGATCAGCGTTCGCCTCGCCGACTGGCACAAAGACAACGCCGACATCCGCCGTATCCGTGAAGCGGTGTTCGTCGCCGAGCAGCACATTCCGCCAGAGCTGGAGTTTGATTCGGAAGACCAGGACGCCCTGCACTTCCTGGCCATGGAGGGTGACTACCCGATTGGTACCGCGCGCCTGCTGGCGGACGGCACCATCGGGCGCATCTCGGTGCTCAAGGACTGGCGCGGCCTGAAGGTGGGTGACGCGCTGATGAACGCAGTGATCGTCGAAGCGCAAAACCGCGACCTGAAGCAGCAGATGCTCAGCGCCCAGGTGCACGCCACGCCGTTCTACGAGCGCCTCGGCTTTCGCATAGTCAGCGAGGAATTCCTCGAAGCCGGCATCCCGCACGTGGACATGGTGCGCGACTCGCGCGTCTGATCCATCACCTCCCCACAGGCGCCCCACACATTCTGAAAAATGTGCGGCCCCTGTGGGAGCGGGTTTACCCGCGAAAGGGCCGTACAGCTCAAAACACTTCCCCTGACAAAAACCTGTACATCCATCCAGATAAAACTTGCCTCCGCGCTCCCGCTTGCGCATCCTAGTGCCCATCACCTCCGATGAAGCGTCCCCGGCCATGCGCCTGTTCCTCTGCGAAAAACCGTCACAGGCAAAAGACATCGCCAAAGTGCTAGGCGCCACCCGCAAGGGCGACGGCTGCTGGCAAGGCACTGACGTCTGCGTAACCTGGTGCATCGGCCATCTGCTGGAAACCGCCCCGCCCGACAGCTACGACGAACGCTACAAGCGCTGGAACCTGGCCGACCTGCCGATCATCCCGGACAAGTGGAAGATGCTGGTCAAGCCCAAGACCGCCAGCCAGTTCAAGGCGGTGAAGCGCCTGCTGGGCGAAGCGCGGGAGCTGGTGATTGCTACCGACGCCGACCGCGAAGGCGAAATGATTGCCCGCGAGCTGGTCGAGCATTGCCGCTACCGCGGCCCGGTGCAGCGCCTTTGGTTGTCGGCGCTCGACGACACCTCCATCCGCAAGGCCCTGGCACGCCTGCTGCCAGGCCACGAAACGTTCAACCTTTATCACTCGGCGCTGGGCCGCTCTCGCGCCGACTGGCTCATCGGCATGAACATGAGCCGGCTGTTCACCCTGCTTGGCCGCCAATCCGGCTACCAGGGCGTGCTGCCGGTGGGCCGGGTGCAAACCCCCACCTTGCGCCTGGTGGTCGACCGCGACCGCAGCATCGCCGACTTCGTGCCGGTGCCGTTCTGGGCCATCGACGTACAGCTTGAACATGCAGGCCAAGCTTTCAACGCCCAGTGGCGTGCGCCCGAGGACGCCTGCGACGACCAGGGCCGCTGCCTGAACCCGAGCTTGGCGCAACAGGCCGCCGCCGCCATCGGTAACGCTGGCACGGCACGGGCCGTAAAAGTGACCACCGAGCGCGTGCGTGAAGCCGCGCCCTTGCTTTTCGACCTTGGCACCCTGCAAGAGCTGTGCTCGAAAAAGTTCGGCCTCGGCGCCCAAGAAACCCTAGACATTGCCCAGGCCCTGTACGAAACCCACAAGCTCATCACCTACCCGCGCAGCGATTGCGGCTACCTGCCGCTGAGCCAGCACGCCGAAGCACCGGCCATCCTCGCCGCCCTGCAACGGGCCGATGCCGGCCTCGCGCCGCTGCAGCCCCACCTGGAGCCGCAGCGCCGGTCGCGGGCGTGGAACGACGCCAAGGTCAGCGCCCACCACGGCATCATCCCTACTGCCGCCGCCAGCGACCCGTCGCGCCTGCCGGCCAAGCACAAGGCGGTGTACACCCTGATCCGCGCCCGCTACCTGGCGCAGTTCCTGCCCAACCACGAATATGATCGCACCCAGGCCGACTTCGACTGCGCCGGCCATGCCCTGCGCGCGGTGGGCAAGCAAATCGTCGAGCCGGGCTGGCGCCGCGCCCTGCCCGAAGCGCTGACCCCGGCCAAGGGCCGCGAAGCACCACCGGCCCAGGTGCTGCCAGCACTGAGCGAAGGCCAGGACTGCACCGTCCAAGGCCTGCAACTGAAAGACCTGTGGACCCAGCCGCCCAAGCCGTTCACTGAAGGCGACCTGATCAAGGCAATGAAAAACGTGGCCAAGCTGGTGGACGACCCGCGCCTGAAGCAGAAGCTGAAAGAAACCACCGGCATCGGCACCGAGGCCACCCGCGCCAGCATCATCCAGGGCCTGCTCGACCGCGGCTATCTCGTAAAAAACGGCAAAGCGCTGGCGGCCACGCCTGCGGCCTTCAGCCTGATTGATGCCGTCCCCCGCGCCATCGCCGACCCTGGCACCACGGCGATCTGGGAGCAGGCGCTGGACATGGTGCAAAGCGGCGAGATGAGCCTGGAAGAATTCGTGGCCCGACAGTCGGCGTGGATGGGCAAGCTGGTCGAGCGTTGCAGCGGCATGCGCATGACCATCAGCGGGCCGGCAGCCGGGGCAGCGCCGCCCTGGAAGAAGAAGCGTCGCGGTGGAGGTGGAGGAAAAAGCAAAGCAGCCGGAAGCAAATCGGCAGCAAGCAAGCCGCGTCAGCCCCGGAAAAAAGCCACAACCTGAAGCTTCTGCACTCGCATTACAGGCCCTATCGCCGGCAAGCCAGCTCCCACAAGTCTTGTAGAAGGACTGAAGCCAGTGCATATCTTGAGAACCTAAGGCTTATACAGGTGCTGATGCCAATTGGGTACTTGTGAGAGCTGGCTTGCCGGCGATAGGGCCAGCTCAGGCAGCATATTGATAAGAGGTAAACTACCAAACCCTGCCTGACACATTGGCACCATGAAATTTCCCTGCTAAGTTTTCATGAAAATAATCACAATAATTTTCACGAGGCTTTTGCATGTTCAAACAATCCGCCCAGCACGTCGCCAGCTACTACGCCCAGACCTACCCCGCCAACATCCCGCTGCGCCCTACCCTGCAAGGCCCCCACGACACCGACGTGCTGATCATCGGCGCCGGTTTCAGCGGCCTGCATACCGCCCTGCGCCTGACCCAGGCAGGCAAACGCGTAACACTGCTGGAGGCCAGCCGTGTGGCCTGGGCTGCTTCCGGACGCAACGGTGGCCAGGCACTGCTGGGCTGGTCATGCGACATGCCGCCACTGGAAAAAGCACTGGGCGTCGAACGCACCCGGCGCCTGTGGGCCAGCATGTGCTGGGCCGCCGACGAGATGCGCGAACTGCCACAACGCCACGGCTTCGATATCGACTACCGGCAGGGCAGCCTGTGGACTGCGGTATTGCCGCGCCGGGTGAAAATGCTCGAAGAAGCCCTGCACGACGCCGAACACAAATGGGGCTACGACGCCCTGCGCCTGATCGGCCGCGACGAGCTGCCACAATGGATCGACAGCCCGCGCTACCAGGCTGCGCTGTATGACGCCAAAGGCGCCCACCTCAACCCGCTGAAGCTGGCACAAGGCCTGGCCAGCACCATCGAAGCCAGTGGCGGGCATATCTATGAACAGAGCCAGGTACTCAGCTATCAGCAAGCCGGCAACGGCTATACCGCCCGTACCGAAAATGGCGAAGTGCGCTGCCAGGTGCTGGTGCTGGCCTGTAACGCCTACATCGACCGCCTCGACCGTGGTCTGTCGCGCCGCCTGTTGCCGGTCGGCTCCTATCAGGTGGCAACAGCGCCACTGGACGCCGACTTCGCCCAGTCGCTGCTGCCGCGTAACAGTTGCGTGATCGACAACCAGTTCGTGCCGGACTACTTCCGCCTCACCCCGGATCACCGCCTGCTGTTCGGTGGCGGCTGCACTTACCTGGGCGGTATTCCCAAGGACGTCGCCAGCGCCACCCGTCCTTACCTGGAGCGGGTGTTCCCGCAACTGGCCGGTGTGGCCATCGACTATGCCTGGGGCGGCCATATCGATTGCAGCATCCAGCGCACCCCGGACGTCGGGCACGAGGGCCAGCGCTATTGGTTGCAGGGTTTCTCCGGGCATGGCGTACTGCCAACCCTGGCCGCAGCGCGAGCCGTCAGCGATGCCATTCTTGGCGATGAGGAGCTGTTGGCGCTGTACCAAGGCATCGACAATGGACGCTTCCCCGGGGGAGATCTGCTGGCTGCGCCTTTGGAAGCTGCGGCAAAAGCCTGGTACCGCATGCGCGACCGCGTCTGAAGGGCATCAGTATTGCCTGTGCGGGCCGCTTCGCGGGTGAAAGGGAGCTCACAGTGTAAGAGCGGGTTCACCCGCGAAAAGGCCCGCACAGGCAACACAACGTCCTGATACCCGACAAAATCCCTCCTATTCTCAATAGCTCCCTTCGCTTCCTGCACCCAGGAGACACGACCATGAGCTATGTAACCACGAAGGACGGCGTACAGATTTTCTACAAGGACTGGGGCCCGCGCGATGCACCGGTGATCCACTTCCACCACGGCTGGCCGCTCAGTGCCGATGACTGGGACGCGCAGATGCTGTTCTTCCTCGCCCAGGGCTACCGCGTGGTTGCCCACGACCGCCGAGGTCATGGCCGCTCCAGTCAGGTATGGGACGGCCACGACATGGATCATTACGCCGACGACGTAGCCGCCGTGGTTGCCCACCTAGGCACCCAAGGCGCCGTACATGTCGGCCACTCGACCGGGGGTGGCGAGGTGGTGCGTTACATGGCTCGGTACCCTGAGGACAAAGTGGCCAAAGCCGTGCTGATCGCCGCCGTACCGCCCTTGATGGTGCAAACACCCGGCAACCCCGGCGGCCTGCCCAAGTCGGTGTTCGACGATTTCCAGAACCAGGTCGCCAGCAACCGGGCGCAGTTTTACCGGGATGTGCCAGCCGGGCCGTTCTATGGCTACAACCGACCCGGTGCCGAAGCCAGCGAAGGCATCATCGCCAACTGGTGGCGCCAAGGCATGATCGGCAGTGCAAAGGCCCATTACGATGGCATCGTGGCGTTTTCACAGACCGATTTCACCGAAGACCTCAAAGGCATAAACCAGCCGGTACTGGTGATGCATGGGGACGATGACCAGATCGTGCCCTATGAAAACTCCGGGGTGCTGTCGGCCAAGTTGCTGCCCAATGGCACACTGAAAACCTACAAAGGCTACCCGCATGGCATGCCGACTACCCATGCCGATGTGATCAATGCGGATTTGCTGGCGTTTATCCGTAGTTGATGTAATTAGCCTGCACCGGCCCTTTCGCGGGCACGCCCGCTCCCACAGGTACTGCACAATTCTTCAGATGTGCATATAACCTGTGGGAGCGGGTTCACCCGCGAAAGGGCTGTCAACGCACTTATTTTATGTGCGTACGCAACTGGCAAAACTACCAGTTGCGCGCCTGTCTGTTTTGCATGAAGGTAATTTAAATTCATTACTTCTCGCACCCGCAGGCTGACCATGGCACAGAACAGGAAGCAGCGCTTATTCTACAAAAATGGCCAACTGTCCTCAGAGATTGGCAACGGCCAAAGCGTAACGCTATTTTCAGCCTCTAACACTCCTCTGGCGGAGCGTTCTGCCGAGACAACGCTATTGGCAGAAAACTCGCAGAGTTCCATAGTTAACAGCTCATCTCGCAACAGCAGGAAATATCTTAGCTATACAGCCTATGGGCACGGCCAGACTGACCTGATCCTGGGATACACCGGGCAACGTTATGATCGGCTCACAAACTGCTATCACCTAGGCAACGGTTATCGTGCATTCAGCCCGCAGATAATGCGGTTCCTTTCGCCCGACAGCCTCAGCCCCTTCAGGAACCGTACGCTTAACGCTTACGCTTACTGCATGGGAGACCCTATAAATCGCCATGATCCTTCGGGACACACGTGGAAAGCCCTCAAGGCGTGGATCACGCAAGCAGGCACAGCGGTAAGGACTTTTTTCAAAAAACAGGAGCCCGACTATCGCGTCGCAGCCACCGCAGCAATTGAAGCAGACGCAGAGCTGAATGCGGAATACGGCTTTATACTTAATCACCGGGACGCCACGCAAAAACATTTCAAAGCGCTCGCAAGAATCCCGGACCTTAACAATAACATTAAACAACTTCAAGACGCTGGCACTGCCACCCGACGCCACTTTAAAAGCCCGGAGTCCTTACCTATAAACATCGACGAACTCGACAACACAAAATACCTAACCCCCGACGAGCAACTAAGAGTAGTGGGCTCGTATATAAAGCTTGCAAGGTACACCCAAAGGCTAGATAAGCTTAAACCCCAACCACTCAACCCACAGGAGGCAGGTCCGGCGATACGAGAGTCATGGGAAAAATTTGATGACTGAGCCGTTCGAGCCGGTAAACGCATGAGGTATGGATGTTGAGTCAATTAAACAAATCGAGAGACTGACAAGCGCAGGCACCAAGTATTACCATGGCGGTTCTTTTGCGGCCATTTGACGCAACCTGCCCTTCAGCTTGAAAGCCTCCCATGCCCTTCGAACTCACCGTAGAACCCTTAACCCTGCTGATCCTGGCCCTGGTCGCCTTCGTCGCCGGTTTCATCGATGCCATCGCCGGTGGCGGGGGCCTGCTCACCACCCCGGCCCTGCTCACCGCCGGCATGCCACCGCACCTGGTCCTGGGCACCAACAAGCTCAGCTCCACCTTCGGTTCGGCCACCGCAGGTTTCACCTACTACAAGCGCAAACTGTTCCACCCCGCGCAGTGGCGCCCGGCGTTGTTCGCTACCCTGACCGGGGCGTTGCTAGGTGCGGTAATCGCCCACTACATGCCAGCCGAATGGCTGAACAAGATGCTGCCGGTGATCGTCTTTGCCTGCGGTATCTACCTGCTGTTCGGCGGCACACCCAAGGCGCCGCTGGATGCCGATGCGCCGATCAAGAAGAAGTGGCAAGTGCCGCAGGGCTTCACCCTGGGCTTCTACGACGGCGTGGCCGGCCCGGGTACCGGGGCGTTCTGGACGGTCAGCACCCTGCTGCTGTACCCCATCGACCTGGTCCGCGCCAGCGGCGTGGCGCGCAGCATGAACTTCGTCAGCAACATCGCGGCGCTGACGGTGTTCATCATTTCCGGGCAGGTGGATTACGTCGTCGGCCTGTGCATGGGCCTGTCGGTCATGGTTGGTGCCTTTTTTGGCGCACGCACGGCGATCAGTGGCGGCAGCAAATTCATCCGCCCGGTGTTCATCACCGTGGTGCTCGCCTTGACCGTGCGCCTAGCGTGGCAGCACTGGTTCGGGCAAGCCTAAGCGCCTGGCCACATAAAGATCGATCAGGTACCGGGCAATGGACCGCCCGGCCGGCAGCGGCGGCAGGTCGTGGACGCTGAACCACTGGGCGTCCTCGATCTCGTCCGGCTGCATGACGATATCGCCCCCCGCGTATTCGGCATGAAAGCCCAGCATCATCGAGTGCGGGAATGGCCAGCACTGGCTGCCGACGTACTGGATGTTCCGCACCTCCACCGCCACCTCTTCACGCACTTCGCGCACCAGGCAGTCTTCTGCCGACTCACCCGGCTCGGCAAAGCCCGCCAAGGTGCTGTACACGCCGGTGACGAAGCGCGGCGAGCGCGCCAGCAAGATTTCATCGCCACGGGTCACCAGCACGATCATGCTCGGCGAAATACGCGGATAGCTGCGCAGGTCGCATGGCTGGCAGTACATCGCCCGCTCCCAGCGAATTTGCGTCATCGCCTGGCCGCAGCTGCCGCAGAAACGGTGCTCGCGGGCCCAGGTGCCGATCTGCGCGGCATAACCCAGTATTTTGTAGGTGTCGAAGTCGCCTTCGAGCATGAATGCCCGCAGGCCACGCCAGTGGCAACCGGGCACGTCGGTGGCGCTGCGCAGCTCCAGCAGGAACACCGGCTGGCCGTCGAAATGGCCGATGCCGTGCTCGCATAACACGTCGAGGTCCTGGCGTTTGAGCCAGTCGCGGGGAAACAGCGCGCCGTTGTCGTCCACCAGAAACCCTTCCGGGCTGCGGGCCACGGCCACGCCCCCGGTGATCTGCGGGTCGAGTACTGCAGTAGTCCAGCGTGCTGACATGTCGGGGGTTCCTTGACTGCGCGTCCCCCGGCCCGATCAGTCGGCGAACGTCGGTTTCTGTTTGCTCATGTGCGCCGCCACGGCCACGCGCAGGTCTTCGGACTGCAGCATCGCGGCGTTCCAGGTGGCGATGTAGTCCAGGCCATCGTCGATGCGATGGTCACGCATGTAGCTGAGCATTTCCTTGGTGCCGGCCACGGCGATCGGCGATTTTGCAGCAATCTCCCGAGCGATGGCAAAGACACCGTCCAGGAGTGCGGCCTGATCATCATAGACCCGGTTGACCAGGCCGATGCGCAGGGCCTCGTCGGCCGCAACGTTGCGACCGGTGAAACCCAGCTCACGCATGATGCCGTCGCCAATGATACGTGGCAAACGTTGCAGTGTGCCGACGTCGGCGGCCATGCCCATGTCGATTTCCTTGATCGAGAACTGCGCGTCGCTGCTGCAGTAACGCATGTCGCACGCCGAGATGAGGTCGATGGCGCCGCCGATACAGTAACCCTGCACGGCCGCCAATACGGGTTTGCGGCATTTGTCGACGGCGGTGAACGAGGCTTGCAGGCGCTGGATGGTGCCACGCAGAAAGCGCGCATTGCGCCCCACGTCCTTGCCCATTTGCCCGGCCAGCGAAGCCAGCATCATCAGGTCGATGCCTGCGGAAAAATGCTTGCCGGCACCACTGATCACTACCGCCCGCACGGCATCGGTGTCGTCGATCCACTGGAAGATAGTGATGATCTCTTCCCAGAAGGCCGCGTTCATCGCGTTGACCTTTTCCGGGCGGTTGATCTGAACGTGGGCGATGTTGTCGGTCAGTTCAACCTTGAACGCACTGTACTCGGTCACGGGCGGCACTCCTGCGGGGGAAGGATTCATGGCGTGGATGGTAACCCAGCCCGATGGCCGTACTTGTGCCAAAAACGGGACTGCACGCCTTGCCTAAGACGCGCCAATCCGGCACCGTGCGCCATCGCCGAATCATAAGGATACATATTCATGTCACGCTCCCTGTCCGGCGCCCTCGCCCACGGTTTTCTGGGCCAGTCGCCGCTTTGGTACAAGGCGGTCATCTGCCTGTTCCTGGTGCTCAACCCGCTGCTGCTGGTTACCATTGGCCCGGTTGCAGCCGGCTGGGCGCTGGTGCTCGAATTCATCTTCACCCTGGGCATGGCGCTGAAGTGCTACCCGCTGATGCCTGGCGGCCTGCTGCTAATCGAAGCCTTGCTGTTGCAGATGACCACGCCACAGGCGCTGTACGAGGAACTGCAGCACAACTTCCCGGTGATCCTGCTGCTGATGTTCATGGTCGCCGGTATCCATTTCATGAAGGAGCTGCTGCTGTTCCTGTTTTCGCGCATTTTGCTCGGGGTGCGCTCGAAGGCCGTTCTGGCGTTGCTGTTCTGTGTGCTGTCGGCGTTTCTGTCGGCGTTTCTCGATGCGCTGACCGTGACGGCGGTGATCATCAGCGCTGCGGTCGGCTTCTACGCCGTGTACCACCGCGTCGCGTCCGGCGCCAACCCGCGCGAGGAAAGCGCGGTGGACAGCGACCAGCAGATCGCCCACCTGCACCGCGAAGACCTCGACCAGTTCCGCGACTTCCTGCGTAGCCTGCTGATGCACGGCGCAGTGGGTACCGCCCTGGGTGGCGTGTGCACCTTGGTGGGCGAGCCCCAGAACCTGCTGATCGGCCACGAGATGGGTTGGCACTTCGCCGACTTCTTCTTCAAGGTGGCACCTGTGTCGCTGCCAGTGCTGGGTGCCGGCCTGCTGACCTGTGTGCTGCTGGAAAAACTGCGCCTGTTCGGCTACGGCGCCTTGATGCCCGAGCCGGTGCGCCAGGTGCTGGCCGCCTACGCGGCCGAGGACGACGCCGCACGTACCCAGGCCCAGCGCATCGCGCTGTGGGTGCAAGGGTTTGCAGCGCTGATATTGATCGTCTGCCTGGGGCTGCATGTGGCTGAAGTCGGCCTGATCGGCCTGATGGTGATCGTGCTGATCACGGCGTTTACCGGTATCACCGATGAACACCGGCTAGGCCGCGCCTTCCAGGACGCCATGCCGTTCACCTCGTTGCTGGTGGTGTTTTTCGCCGTGGTCGCGGTTATCCATCAGCAGCAGCTGTTCAGCCCATTGATCAGTTGGGTGCTGACGCTGCCGGCCGAGCAGCAACCGGGCATGCTCTACCTGGCCAACGGTTTGCTGTCGGCGATCAGCGACAACGTGTTCGTCGCCACCATCTACATCACCGAGGTGAAGCAGGCGTTTCTCAATGGCAGCATGAGCCGCGAGCATTTCGAAACGCTGGCGGTGGCGATCAACACCGGCACCAACCTGCCCAGCGTGGCAACGCCGAATGGGCAGGCAGCGTTCCTTTTCCTGCTCACCTCGGCGATTGCGCCGCTGATCCGGCTGTCGTACGGGCGGATGGTATGGATGGCCTTGCCCTATACCGTGGTGATGGGTGGGCTGGGTTGGTGGGCGGTGACCTACTGGCTGTGATGTAAACCTGCACGGGCCCCTTGTAATCGGCTAATTCAGTCTCTTGTAGGAGCGACCTTGTGTCGCGAACGGGCTGCGAAGCAGCCCCGGCAATTTGTGCATTTGCGCTGAAATCCTGGGGCTGCTTCGCAGCCCGTTCGCGGCACAAGGCCGCTCCTACACAGGAACTGCATCACTTTCGAGACCTGTGTCGATTCTGCCTGGTGCCATTCGACTACCCAAGAAAGCAGCCAACGGGCTGCCAACAGGAGAGTCCCCATGCGCAAACTCATCGTAGCCGCCTTCATCAGCCTCGACGGCGTGATGCAAGCTCCCGGCGGCCCGCAGGAAGACACCAGCGGCGGTTTTGCCTACGGCGGCTGGATCGTGCCCTACGCCGAGGAAGTGTTTGGCCAGGCGATGCAGGCATTGTTCAGCCAGCCCTTTGAGCTGCTGCTGGGCCGGCGCACCTACGACATTTTTGCCGGCTATTGGCCAAACATCAAAGACAACGCCGAAGACTTCTCCATCGCCAACCTGTTCAACAGCGTGCCCAAGCATGTGGCCACCCACACCCCTGCCACCCTCGACTGGCACAACAGCCACGCTCTCGGCACGGACATCGCCGCTGCGGTACGCTCGCTCAAGCAATGGGACGGCGCCAACCTGCTGACCCAGGGCAGCGCCTACCTGGTGCAGCAACTGCTGGCGGCAGACCTGGTCGATGAACTGCAACTGCTGACCCACCCGCTGCTACTCGGCCACGGCAAACGCCTGTTCGGTCATGACGCAGCAGCAGCGGCCTTTACCTTGCTGCAGTCGCAAGTTTCGCCCAAGGGTGTGATCATCAGCCGCTACGTGCGCGCAGGCCAGGTGCAGACCGGTTCATTCGACGTGGTGTAATCCCGTACAACTTTTGCCCCGCGCAGGCATCGAAACACAGGAAGCCCCTATCCGCTCCAAGGAGGTCAACCATGGCGCTGCGCACTACGCTGCTGCTTTCCTGCATGACCCTGGCGCTGCTCGGCTGCGCCGGCAACGATCAACCGGCACCACCGCACACCCAGCAGGTGGACCTGCAACGCTACCAGGGCACCTGGTATGAACTGGGCCGGCTGCCGATGTTCTTCCAGCGCAACTGCGTGCAGTCCGAGGCACACTATGGCCTGCGCCCGGATGGCCGGATCGACGTGACCAACCGTTGCAAGGAAAAGGACGGCCAGTGGAACGAAGCCAAGGGCATCGCCGAGGCCCAGCAGCCGGGCAGCACCGACAAGCTGTGGGTGCGCTTCGACAACTGGTTCAGCCGCCTGGCACCGGGCCTGACCAAGGGCGAGTACTGGGTGCTGTACCACGACAAGGACTACCGCGTGGCGTTGGTCGGCCACCCCAACCGCGAGTACCTGTGGCTGCTTTCACGCACGCCTGCGGTCACCGACCAGCAGCGCGAGCAACTGCTGACCATCGCCCGGGAGCAAGGGTATGACACCAGCAAGCTCATCTGGCGCCAGGGAGACTAGCAGGCCGTCGACGGCTGACGGCAATCCGGATATGGTGTGCGCCCTTTCTCGCCTCGAAGGAACGAGACCGTTGAATACCAAGCCGCCATCAGCACCGCGCATCCGTTTTCTTGCCCTGTGCGTGTTCCATCACCAGGGCAAGATTCTGGTCAACGTGTTCGATGATCCCGTCACCGGCCAGACGCTGTCCCGCCCACTGGGTGGCGGTATCGAGTTCGGTGAGCTGGGCCGCGATGCCATCGCGCGGGAAATCATGGAGGAGTTGGGCCAGCCGATCAGTGATGTCCGCCTGCTCGGCACCCTGGAAAGCCTGTTCACCTATGCCGGCAAACCGGGGCATGAGGTCGTGCAGGTGTACGATGCGCGCTTCGACGACGCCAGCCTGTACCAGCGCGCCTGGCTGGACGGCCACGAGTCCAACAGCAGCCCGTTCCGCGCCCGCTGGTGCGACAGCGCCGATTTCGAGCGCACTTGCCCGCTGGTGCCACAAGGGCTGCAGGCGTTGCTGCACGACTTGGCGCTGTTGGGTTGAAACAAGGAACCTGAGCATGGACCTGTTGTTCCTCGGCACCTGCGCCGGGGTGCCCACCAAGGCACGCAATGTCAGCGCCACGGCGGTGATCGAGGCCAGTGGCAGCGGCTGGTACCTGGTCGATTGCGGCGAAGGCACGCAGCATCAGCTGCTGCGTACCCCGCTGTCGATCCGCGACCTGCGCGCCATTTTCATCACCCACGTGCACGGCGATCATTGCTTCGGCCTGCCCGGCCTGCTGGCCAGTGCCGGCATGAGCGGGCGTACCCAACCGCTGGAGCTGATCCTGCCGGCTGCGCTGCATGACTGGGTACGCCAGGGCCTGGTAGCCAGCGACACCTTCCTGCCATTCGAACTGCGCCTGCTGGCCGTGGAAGAGTTGGTCGAATGGCGCAACGATACCCTGCAGGTGACCACCGTTCAGCTGTCACACCGCGTGCCGAGCGTCGGGTTCGTGTTCACCGAACTCAACCCCGAACCGCGCCTGGACATCCCCCGCCTGGAAGCCGAAGGCATACCGCGTGGCCCGCTGTGGGGCGAGCTGGCCAAGGGTTTGACGGTACAGCATGGCGAGCAGTTGCTGAACGGCAACGACTACCTGCGCGCTTCCCGGCCACCGCGGCGGGTGATCGTCTGCGGCGACAACGATACCCCCGAGCTGCTGGCCGACGCTGCCCAAGGCGCGGATGTGCTGGTGCACGAAGCCACGTTCACCCAGGCCGTGGTCGAACGCACCGGGGTCACCTTCGGCCACAGTACCGCGGCGGCGGTGGCGCGCTTTGCCGAAAGCGCAGGCGTGCGCAACCTGGTGCTGACGCACTTCAGCGCCCGTTACCAGAACGACCCGCGGCGCAGCCCGAATATCGACAACGTGCGTGACGAAGCCCTCGCCCACTACCACGGGCAACTGATCCTGGCGCAGGACCTGCAGCGCTATCGCATTGGCCGTGATGGCTGTCTTGAGCCAGCCGGATGAATTAGCATGGCCGGTTTTCCAAAAGGACTTGGCCATGCAACGCATCGTGATTCTGGGCAACGCCGGCAGTGGCAAATCGACCTTGGCCCGGCTGATCGGCGCCCGCCTGGGGGCGTCGGTGGTACACCTCGACACGTTGTTCTGGGAGGCCGGTTGGGTAGAGCCGGATGCCGAGACCTTTCGCAGCCGGGTACGCGATGCGGTTAGCGGGCAAGCGTGGGTATGCGAGGGCAACTACAGCCGCCGCACCTTCGACCTGCGCTTGCCACGGGCCGACCTGGTCATCTGGCTGGATACACCACGGCTGACATGCCTGAAGCGGGTCATCCTGCGCAGTGTGATGAACAAGCCACGGCCAGACCTGCCGACCGGGTGCACAGAGCGGCTGGACCGGGCGTTTCTGACCTTCCTGAAGTTTGTGTGGACGTTCGACCGGGGCTATCGCCCAGGTATCGAAGCGAACCGCCAGGCAATCGGGCCGCAGGTGCCGGTTGTGCATCTGCGTGGTGAGCGGCAGATCGCGGCGTTTCTGGCGAGCCTTTCATTGCCTGTTCCGGCCTGATCGCCGGCAAGCCAGCGCCCACAGGGGTATCACCGGGCCTGAGGGCGGCGCTGTACCTGTGGGAGCTGGCTTGCCGGCGATAGGGCCCGTGCAGGCAACATCAATCTCTGGCTAGGCCGCCAAGCGCCCGCTGGCAATCGCTTCCGACGCCTCCAGCATCGCCCGCAGCAACACTGCGCAGCCCGCCGCCAGGTCATCGGGCGTGGCGTTCTCGATTTCGTTGTGGCTGATGCCGTTTTCGCAGGGCACGAAAATCATCCCCGCTGGCCCTAGTTCGGCCAGGAAGATCGCGTCATGCCCCGCACCGCTGACGATGTCCATGTGCGGCAACCCCAGCGCCTGCGCCGAGGCGCGCACGGCATCGACACAGCCTTTGTCGAAGTACAACGCCGGGAAGTCGGCCGTAGGCACCAGTTCGTGGCTCAAGCCATGCTTGGCACAGGTTGCCTCGATCACCCCGCGCACCTCGGCGATCATCGCATTCAGTTGCTCGCCCTCCAAGTGGCGGAAGTCCAAGGTCATGCGCACCTCACCCGGGATCACGTTACGCGAGCCTGGATACGCCTGCAGGCAACCCACAGTGCCACAGGCATGGGGCTGGTGGCCGAGGGCGGTACGGTTTACCGCCTCCACCACGGCGGCAGCGCCGACCAGGGCGTCCTTGCGCAGGTGCATGGGTGTCGGCCCCGCGTGGGCTTCAACGCCGCGCAGGGTCAGGTCGAACCACTTCTGCCCCAGCGCCCCGAGCACCACGCCGATGGTCTTGGCCTGGTCCTCAAGGATCGGGCCCTGTTCGATATGGGCCTCGAAATAGGCCCCGACCGGGTGACCCAGCACCGCGCGCGGGCCCGCATAGCCGATAGCGTTCAAGGCTTCACCGACGCTGACGCCCTGGGCATCACGCTTGGCCAGGGTTTCCTCCAGGGTGAACTTGCCGGCGAACACCCCTGAACCCATCATGCACGGTGCAAAGCGCGAGCCTTCTTCGTTGGTCCACACCACCACTTCCAGCGGGGCTTCGGTTTCCACGCCCAGGTCGTTCAGGGTACGTATCACCTCCAGCCCGGCCATCACCCCGAAGCAGCCATCGAACTTGCCGCCCGTGGGCTGGGTGTCGATATGGCTGCCGGTCATCACCGGGGGCAGCTTGGGGTTACGCCCCGGGCGGCGGGCGAAGATGTTGCCGACGGCGTCGATGCTGACCGTACAACCGGCAGCTTCGCACCACTGCACGAACAGGTCGCGGGCCTGGCGGTCGAGGTCGGTCAGGGCCAGGCGGCAGACGCCGCCCTTGGCGGTGGCACCGAGGCGGGCCAGGTCCATCAGCGATTGCCACAGGCGGTTGCTGTCGACATGCCGAACGGTGGTCTTGAGGATCTCTTTGACTGGGGTCACGGGTTTCTCCTTCAGGCTTTTTTTGTTGTCGGTGCGGGCCTCTTCGCGGGTGAACCCGCGCCCACCGCCAAGCTGGCGAATACGTAGTACAGCGCGCCGCCCAGCAGCGAGCCGGTAAACCAGCCGTAGTCGTAGAACCAGCTGAAACTGCTGTTGCCAATCGCCATGACCGTCAGCGCCACCGGCAAGCCGAAGGCGGCAAACCCGGGCCAGTTCCACGCCGGGTACACGTCGTCGCGGTACAACCCGGCCAGGTCCAGCTGCTGCCGACGGATCAGGAAGTAGTCCACCACCATGATCCCGGCAATCGGCCCGAGCAGGCTGGAATAGCCCAGCAGCCAGTTGGAATACACGCTCTCCAGGCTCAGGTCGGAGACGATCAGGCCCAGCTTCTTCAGCAACTCATGGCCCATCAGCACCAGGCCGATAAAGCCGGTCAGCCATACCGCGCGGGTGCGCCCGATCAGGCGTGGGGCGATGTTCTGGAAGTCGTTGGTCGGCGACACGATGTTCGCCGCCGTATTGGTCGACAGTGTGGCAATCACGATCAATGCCATGGCCAGGGCTACCCAGAACGGGCTGTGGATCCTGCCGATCAGGCTGACCGGGTCGGACACCGTCTCACCCACCAGCGACGCCGAGGCGGCGGTCAGCACCACACCCAGCGAAGCGAACAGGAACATGGTCAGCGGCAGGCCGAAGATCTGCCCGAGAATCTGGTCCTTCTGGCTGCGGGCGTAGCGGCTGAAGTCGGGAATGTTCAGCGACAAGGTGGCCCAGAAGCCGACCATGGCCGTAAGCCCCGCGCAGAAGTAACCGACCACACTCGCCCCTTCCGGGCGCTTGGGTGGTTGCGCCAGCAGTTCGGTCATCGACATGTGTGGCAAGGCCCAGAACAGCAGGCCGACGCCCACCGCCACCAGCAGCGGTGCCGACAGCGTTTCCAGCCACTTGATCGACTCGGCGCCGCGCAGCACCACCCAAAGGTTCAGGCACCAGAAAATCATGAAACCAATCACCTCGCCCGTGCCGGCCAAGGCCTTCCAGCCATCGAACACCGAACCAAGGAACAGGTGAATGGCCAGCCCGCCGAACATGGTCTGGATGCCAAACCAGCCACAGGCAACCACGGCGCGGATCAGGCACGGTACGTTGGAGCCGAAGATGCCGAATGACGAGCGCAGCAGCACCGGGAACGGGATGCCGTACTTGGTGCCGGGGAAAGCGTTGAGGGTAAGCGGGATCAGCACGATCACGTTGGCCAGCAGGATCGCCAGCAGCGCTTCGCCGACACTGAGGCCGAAGTAGGCGGTGAGCACGCCGCCCAGGGTGTAGGTGGGTACGCAGATGGACATGCCCACCCACAAGGCGGTGATGTGCCATTTGTTCCAGGTGCGCTGGTGCACCTTGGTCGGTGCGATGTCGTGGTTGTAGCGCGGGCTGTCGAGGACATCACTGCCCTCGGACAGCTCAAACAGGCCATCCTGCTCGACCACTTCCGATCTGCTCTGTTGCATGGGCCCTTCTCCAGATTTTCTTGTAGTTGTTTGCTCATCGGGCTAATTCGATGGCCGGAGTACACACGCGTATATGTGCTTAGAAATCTTGACCAGAATTCCATCTTGTCAAGTCAGTCAACAACCCCTGAAAGGCCCGAAGTCAGCGGGTCTTTAAAAATTAATCCTTAAATATCAGATGATTAAAAACCATAAAATTTATAGGAAAATTTTCTTGAAGATTCCCAGATCAGCATCTAGCCTCGAATCTTGTCAGGACTGACAGGATTAACCACCCTGCCTGCCCTGCACCCGAAACAATTCCAAGAACCGGCCCAGACCGGTCAGCCTGCGAGGAAAACGGCATGTCCCTGTTGATCCGTGGCGCCACCGTGGTTACCCACGAAGAGAGTTACCCCACCGATGTCTTGTGTGCCGATGGCCTGATCCGTGCCATCGGGCCAAACCTCGAACCGCCCACCGATTGCGAGATCCTCGACGGCAGCGGCCAGTACCTGATGCCCGGCGGCATCGACCCGCATACCCACATGCAGTTGCCATTCATGGGCACGGTGGCCAGCGAGGATTTCTTCAGTGGCACCGCTGCGGGCCTGGCCGGTGGCACCACGTCGATCATCGACTTCGTCATCCCCAACCCGCAGCAGTCGCTGCTGGAGGCCTTCCACACCTGGCGCGGCTGGGCGCAAAAGAGCGCCAGCGACTACGGCTTCCATGTGGCCATCACCTGGTGGAGCGAGCAGGTAGCTGAGGAGATGGGCGAGCTGGTGACCAGGCATGGGGTGAACAGCTTCAAGCACTTCATGGCCTACAAGAATGCGATCATGGCCGCCGACGACACCTTGGTGGCCAGCTTCGAGCGCTGCCTGCAACTGGGCGCGGTGCCCACCGTGCATGCCGAGAACGGCGAGCTGGTTTACCACCTGCAGAAAAAACTGCTGGCCCAGGGCCTGACCGGGCCAGAGGCACACCCGCTTTCGCGCCCTTCGCAAGTGGAAGGTGAAGCGGCCAGCCGCGCCATCCGCATTGCCGAAACCATTGGTACGCCGCTGTATGTTGTGCACATTTCCAGCCGTGAAGCGCTGGATGAAATCACCTATGCGCGCGCCAAGGGCCAGCCGGTTTACGGCGAAGTGTTGCCCGGCCACCTGCTGCTGGACGACAGCGTCTACCGTCACCCGGACTGGGCCACTGCTGCCGGCTACGTGATGAGCCCGCCCTTCCGCCCGCGTGAGCACCAGGAGGCGCTGTGGCGCGGCCTGCAATCGGGCAACCTGCACACCACGGCCACCGACCACTGCTGCTTCTGCGCCGAGCAGAAAGCCATGGGCCGCGACGACTTCAGCCGGATCCCCAACGGCACTGCCGGCATCGAAGACCGCATGGCGGTGCTGTGGGATGCCGGGGTCAACAGCGGGCGCCTGTCGATGCATGAGTTCGTGGCGCTGACCTCAACCAACACGGCAAAAATCTTCAATTTGTTCCCGCGCAAGGGCGCCATCCGCGTGGGTGCCGACGCCGACCTGGTGCTGTGGGACCCGCAAGGCACCCGCACCATCTCGGCCCAGACCCACCACCAGCGGGTGGACTTCAATATCTTCGAAGGCCGCACGGTGCGCGGCATCCCCAGCCACACCATCAGCCAGGGCAAGGTGCTCTGGGCCGATGGCGACCTGCGCGCCGAGGCCGGTGCGGGGCGGTATGTGGAACGGCCGGCGTATCCGTCGGTGTACGAGGTGCTGGGGCGACGCGCCGAACAGCAGCGCCCGACGCCCGTTCAGCGCTAAGGCCATTGGGGCTGCTGCCCAGCCCATCGCCGGCAAGCCAGCTCCCACCTCGACCGCGCAGCTCTCAAGGCCTGTGGGATTCCTGTGGGAGCTGGCTTGCCGGCGATTGGGGCGCACAGCGACCCCCGTTTCAAGCCAAATATAATAAAGAGAGAGGCTACAACCGTGATCGACGCCCTGAACCACTTGCCGCGCCCCCGGGCCGGTGCCGACCAGTTGGCCGAGCGCTTCAGCGACCTGGCCCCACCCCTCACCGCCCGCCAGGCCGCCGTCGAAAGCGCGCGCTGCCTGTACTGCTACGACGCCCCCTGCGTCAACGCGTGCCCCAGCGACATCGACATCCCGTCATTCATCCACCGCATCAGCGACGAAAACCTGCAAGGCGCCGCCGAGCGCATCCTCTCGGCCAACATCCTGGGAGGCAGTTGCGCCCGCGTCTGCCCCACCGAAATCCTCTGCCAGCAAGCCTGCGTGCGCAACAACGCGCAGGAATGTGCACCGGTACTGATCGGCCAGTTGCAGCGCTACGCCCTGGACAACGCCCACTTCACCGAACACCCGTTCAAGCGCTCACCGGCTACCGGCAAACGCATCGCCGTAGTCGGCGCCGGCCCTGCCGGGCTGTCCTGCGCACACCGGCTGGCCATGCACGGGCATGACGTGGTGGTGTTCGAGGCCTGCGACAAGGCCGGCGGGCTTAACGAGTACGGCATCGCCCGCTACAAGCTGGTCGACGACTACGCCCAGCGTGAAGTGGAGTTCCTGCTGGGCATTGGCGGCATCGAAGTACGCCATGGCCACCGCCTGGGCGGCAACCTTAGCCTGGGCGAACTGCGCGATCAGTACGACGCGGTGTTCCTCGGCCTCGGTCTGAACGCCGTGCGCCAGCTTGGCCTGCCCGATGAAGAAGCCCCGGGCGTGCTCGCCGCTACCGAATACATCCGCGAGTTGCGCCAGGCCGATGACCTGAGCCAGCTACCCTTGGCCGACCGCTGCCTGGTGATCGGTGCTGGCAATACCGCCATTGACATGGCCGTGCAGATGAGCCGCCTGGGGGCCCGCGACGTCAACCTGGTGTACCGCCGTGGCCACACCGACATGGGCGCCACCGGCCACGAGCAGGACATCGCCAAGGCCAACCAGGTGCGCCTGCACACCTGGGCCCGCCCCGACGCCGTGCTGCTGGACGACGCCGGCAAGGTGCGCGGCATGCGCTTCGCCCGCACCGAGCTGGCGGACGGCCGCCTGCGCGACACCGGCGAAACCTTCGAGCTGGCCGCCGATGCCATCTTCAAGGCCATCGGCCAGCGCTTCGACGATGCCTGCCTGGTCGACCCGGTGGCTGCGCAGCTGGCCCGCGAGGGTGAGCGCATTCGTGTTGACCAAACCCTGCAGACCAGCCTGCCGGGCGTGTATGCCGGCGGCGACTGCACCGCCCTGGGCCAGGACCTTACCGTCCAGGCCGTACAGCACGGCAAGCTGGCCGCCGAAGCCATCCATGCCCAACTCATGCTCAACGTGGAGGCAGCGTAAATGGCCGACTTGTCTATCGTATTTGCCGGCATCAAGGCACCCAACCCGTTCTGGCTGGCGTCCGCACCGCCAACCGACAAGGCCTACAACGTGGTCCGCGCCTTCGAGGCCGGTTGGGGCGGCGTGGTCTGGAAAACCCTGGGCGAGGACCCGGCGGCGGTCAACGTGTCGTCGCGCTATTCGGCGCACTACGGCGCCAACCGCCTGGTGCAGGGCATCAACAATATCGAGCTGATAACCGACCGTTCGCTGGAAATCAACCTGCGCGAAATCACCCAGGTGAAGAAAGACTGGCCCGACCGAGCCTTGATCGTGTCGCTGATGGTGCCGTGCGTGGAGGACTCTTGGAAGTTCATCCTGCCGCTGGTGGAAGCCACCGGTGCCGATGGCATCGAGCTGAACTTCGGCTGCCCGCACGGCATGCCGGAACGTGGCATGGGTGCGGCAGTCGGCCAGGTGCCGGAATACGTGGAGCTGGTCACCCGCTGGTGCAAGACGTACTGCTCGCTGCCGGTGATCGTCAAGCTCACGCCGAACATCACCGACATCCGCCAGTCGGCTCGCGCTGCGCACCGCGGCGGGGCCGATGCGGTGTCGTTGATCAACACCATCAACTCCATCACCAGCGTCGACCTGGACCGCATGGTCGCCCACCCCATCGTCGGTGACCAGAGCACCCATGGCGGTTATTGCGGCTCGGCAGTGAAGCCGATTGCCCTGAACATGGTGGCGGAAATTGCCCGCGACCCGGAAACACGCGGCTTGCCGATCTGCGGCATTGGCGGCATCGGCAACTGGCGTGATGCGGCGGAGTTCATCGCCCTGGGCAGTGGCGCCGTGCAGGTGTGCACGGCGGCGATGCTGCACGGGTTCCGTATTGTCGAGGACATGAAGGACGGCCTGGCGCGCTGGATGGACCAGCATGGGCATGACACTGTCGAAGCGTTCCGCGGGCAGGCGGTGGGGCACACCACTGACTGGAAGTACCTGGACATCAACTATAAATCGGTGGCGCACATCGATCAGGAGGCGTGCATTGGCTGTGGGCGCTGCCACATCGCCTGTGAGGATACCTCGCACCAGGCCATTGCCAGCACGCTGAAGGCAGATGGCACACATGCCTACAGCGTGATCGAAGAGGAATGCGTGGGCTGCAACCTGTGCCAGATCACCTGCCCGGTTGAAAACTGCATCGAGATGCAGGCGCAGGATACCGGCAAGCCTTACCTGAACTGGACACAGGACCCGCGTAACCCCTACCGCGAGGCCAGTTGAGGTAGAACACTGCCTGACCAGCAACGCGATCGGTGTAGGAGCGGCCTTGTGCCGCGATGGGGCGCGAAGCGGCCCCGGGGTTTGAGCTTCGCCGCCGAAATTGCCGGGGCCGCTTCGCGCCCCATCGCGGCACAAGGCCGCTCCTACAATGGACCGCGTCAGGCTGGAACCTCGGTTCAAGGCTCCAGCCCGATCCCCCGCAAGATCACGCTGGTCACCGTCTGCACCGCACTCTCGAACGCCATGTCTGACAACATCTCGCCGCCATTGAGCAACTGCACCTGGTAACCAAAGTCGGCATAGTGCTGGGTAGACGCCCAGATCATGTACAGCAATGCCGACGGCTCTACCGGCAGAATACGCCCCTCCTCCACCCAACGGCGGATCTTGGCTTCCTTCAATTTCGCCCAAGGCACCAGGCTGTCATCCAGGTTCACCCCAAGCACCGGCGCCCCGTGCAGCATCTCTTCGGCCCAAATCTTCGAGCCCAGGGGCCGCGAGCGCGAATGGCCCATCTTCGCCCTGATGTAGCTGGTCAGCACCACGCGCGGGTCGTCGAAGTTCTCGAAACACAGTGCGTCCTGCTTCCATACATCCAGCAAGTCCTGCAGCACCGCGCGGAACAACTCGTCCTTGGTGCTGAAGTAATAGTGCAGGTTGGAGCGTGGCAATTCGGCCTGCTCGGCGATGTCCCCCATGGAGGTGGCGCCGTAGCCTTTCTCGGCAAACACCTTTTCCGCCGCCTGCAAGATTTTCTCGATATTGCGTCGGCGAATTTCGATCTTGTGATTGGCCATCAGGCTTGGGCCGCCCACACCGCCAAGCCACCGGTCAACCGGCCGTCACTTAACTCGATATTGTCGATTTGCCGGTCAGTACCGCGAATGCCCATGTGTGCTCCGTGCCGAAGGGGTTTGGCCTAGTCTACTCCGCTCGTTTCACACTTTTATATCAGGCGGCCTGAAACAACCGGGTAATCACGGGCTGATGGCGGTGGCGCGCCTGCCAGATATCGTAATCAGCCTGAATGGCCAACCAAAGGCGGGCGGTACTGATACCCGCCATCTCCAGGCGTACCGCCAGGTCCGGAGACATTGCCGCGCGGCCATGCAGTACCCGCGAAAGCGCTTCGCGGGAAAACCCAAGGTGCGACGCGAAGGCTTTTACCGTCAGGCCAAGCGCTGGCAAAACATCTTCGCGCAAGGTTTCGCCAGGATGTGGCGGATTGTGCAAAGGCATGAACAGCTCTCCGAACTAGGTGTACGCACCTAGTGTGACCCTACACATCACACTCGTACAGACAATATATGTGACGCAATGCGTCACAAATGACGGAGTACCAAGCCTATCGCGCACCTTGTGGGAGCGGGTTCACCCGCGAACACCGGCGAAGCCGGTGCCATGCTGCGCGTTGTATTCTTCGCGGGTAAACCCGCTCCCACAGGGATCTCACGCGATTCTAGATATTGAGCAAGGCAGTTGCTACGTTCATCCGCTACCCGCACCTCGCCCGGTCGCGCACCGGGCACTGTGCGCGATGAAGATTGAGTGCGGTGTTGATGATGCCGATATGGCTGAACGCCTGGGGGAAGTTGCCGAGCATGCGCTGGCCGGCCGGGTCGTATTGCTCGGCCAGCAGGCCGAGGTCGTTGCTCAGGCCGGTCAGGTGCTGGTACAGCGCTTCGGCTTCAGCCTGGCGGCCCAGCAAAACATAAACGTCTGCCAGCCAGAACGAACACACCAGGAAGGTGCCCTCCCCCGGCGTCAGGCCGTCGCTGCAGCTGTCGCTGTCGTAGCGCATCAGCAGGCCGTTCTTCAGCAGGCGCTGTTCGATCTGCTCCAGCGTGCGCAAGAAGCGTGGGTCATCAGCCGGCAGGAAGCCGGTCAGGGCTATCTGCAGCAGGCTGGCGTCCATTTCACTCGAGCCATAGGCCTGGACGAAAAACCGGCCGTTGGCGTCCAGGCCGTGCTCGCACACTTCGCGGTGGATTTCGTCAGCCACCTGGCGGTAATGGTGCCCGCGTTCGCGGCCTTCTTCAGTGGTGTCAGCCAGCCCCGCGGCACGGTCGAAGGCAACCCAGGCCATGACCTTGGAGTGCACGAACTGCTGGCGGCCGCCGCGCACTTCCCAAATGCCTTCGTCCGGCTCGCGCCAGATGCGTTCGACGTAAGGCAGGATCAGGCGGGAGATGGCGGCGCTGCGCGGGTGGCGGGGCAAGCCGCCCTTGATCGCCTGGGCCATGGCATCGGCCAGCTCGCCGTAGATGTCCAGTTGCATCTGTTGCGACGCTGCATTGCCTACCCGCACGGGTTGCGAATGCTCGTATCCGGCCAGCCACGGCAAGGTGTATTCCTGCAGGTCGCGCTCACCGGCCAGGCCATACATGATCTGCATCTGCTCGGGGTTGCCGGCCACTGAGCGCAGTAGCCATTCACGCCAGGCCTGGGCCTCGTCGAAGTAGCCCAGGTTCATGAACGCCAGCAGGGTCATGGTGGCGTCGCGCAGCCAGCAGAAGCGGTAGTCCCAGTTGCGCTCCCCACCCACCCGCTCAGGCAGCGAGGTGGTGACGGCGGCGACGATGCCACCCGTGGGGGCGTAGGTCATTGCCTTGAGTGTGAGCAACGAGCGGCGCACCAGGGCGGTGTATGGCCCTACCTGCGGGCAGCGGGTGGCGAAGGCCTGCCACTGCTCGACGGTTTGGGCAAAAGCCTGGTCGATATCGCAGTCGGGCTGCACTGGCAGGTGCGAGGGTTGGTGACGCAGGCTGAAGATTTGGCGCTCGCCCGCGCCAACACGAAAGCGCGCGACGGTATGGTGGTCGAGTGCATGCGGGGGGACGGTGCTGCACAGGATCAGCCGGTCAGGGCCGGCAACGGCGCTGAGGGTCAGTGGGGCGAGCCGTTCCACCCATGGCACACTGCGACCGTAGTCGAAGCGCATGACCAGGTCCATTTCAAAATTGGTTTCGCCACTGAGACCCTCGACGATCCGCACCACCGAATTGACGTCGCCCAGCGGCATGAAGTCGAGCACCCGGGCACGGCCGGTGGCAGTGACCCAGGTGGTTTCCAGCACGAGGGTGTCGTCCAGATATTGGCGGCTGCTGTGCTCGACGGGGTCGCAGGGGGCAACGCGCCAGCGGCCGTTTTCTTCGTTGCCCAGCAGGGCCGCAAACACGGCGGGGGCGTCGAAGCGTGGCAGGCAGAGCCAGTCGAGCGAGCCATCGCGGCTGACCAGGGCGGCGCTGCGGCAGTTGCCCAGCAGGGCGTAGTCTTCGATGTGGGCAGGCATTAGGTCTCCTTGATGTGATCGCCAGTGCCGGCCTTTTCGCGGCTAAAGCCGCTCCCACAGGGATACCATTTCCCTCAGGCCTGATGCGATACCTGTGGGAGCGGCTTTAGCCGCGAAAGGGCCGGCACAGGCTTTACAAAAGCATCAGCCCAAGCGGTGCCACTCGCGCTTGTCGCGGGTCAGCAATTCATTGCCAGCGTCAGGCCCGTCTTCACCGGCCGGGTACTGATGCACCTCGCCATCCTGGGCCCAGGCATCGAGAAACGGCTGCACCGCTCGCCAGCCGTTCTCGATGTTGTCAGCCCGCTGGAACAGGGTCTGGTCACCGGTCAGGCAGTCGTAAATCAGAGTCTCGTAGCCGGTCGCCGGGGTCATCTTGAAGAAGTCTTTATAGGCAAAGCCCAGCTCCACATTCTCCATCACCAGCTCCGGCCCTGGCCGTTTGGCCTGCAGGTCGAACCACATGCCTTCGTTGGGCTGAATCTGGATTTTCAGGTAGTTGGGCTTGGGCCGCTCCAGCTCCGACTCGCGGAACTGCGCATACGGCGCGGGCTTGAAGCAAATGGCAATTTCGGTGTCGCGCACGCTCATGCGCTTGCCGGTGCGCAAGTAGAACGGCACGCCGGCCCACCGCCAGTTGTCGATCATCACCTTCAGCGCCACGTAGGTTTCGGTCTGGCTGTCAGGCGCGACATTGGACTCCTGCCGGTAACCGGGCAGCTGCTTGCGCCCCTGCTTGCCGGCACTGTACTGGCCGCGTACCGAGTTCTTCAGGGCCATTTTCGCCGACCATGGGCGAATAGCACCGACCACCTTGGCCTTTTCGCCGCGCACCGCGTCAGCCCCGAACGCAGCCGGCGGCTCCATGGCCACCATCGCCAGCAACTGGAACAGGTGGTTGGGAACCATGTCGCGCAGGGCCCCGGTGCTGTCGTAGAACGCACCACGGGTTTCGACGCCGACCGTTTCCGCAGCGGTGATCTGCACGTGGTCGATGTAGTGGTTGTTCCAGAATGATTCGAACAGGCCGTTGGAGAAGCGGCTCACCAGAATGTTCTGCACCGTCTCTTTGCCCAGGTAATGGTCGATACGGTAGATCTGCCGTTCGCCCATCACTTTCAACAGGCAGGCGTTGAGCGCCTCGGCGCTGGCCAGGTCGGTGCCGAATGGCTTCTCGACCACCACGCGGCGAAAGCCGCCGCCAGACTCGTCGAGCAAGCCGGCCTGCCCCAGGCGCTGCGCCACCTCGGGGAAGAAACGCGGCGAGGTGGCCAGGTAGAAGATGGCATTGCCGTGGCTGGTTTTGTCGATGCGCTTGGCGAGGGCCTGGTAAGTGGCCGGGTCGAGGAAATCGCCCGTCTGGTAATCCAGGCGTTTGGCCAGGCGTGCCCAGAGCTTTTCGTCCAGGCACTTGGCGCTGCCCTCGCCGCCTTTATCCCGCTCGAGCATGAACGCATGCAGGCGCTCTGCAAATTCCTCGGCGCTGGCCGGGTTGTGGTCAACGCCAACGATGCGCAGGTTGCGGTCCAGCAAACCGTCGCGGCTGAGGTTGTACAGCGCCGGCATCAGCAGGCGCTTGACCAGGTCGCCATTGGCGCCGAACAGGAACAGGGTACAGGGAGGAGCGGCTGGAATGGTCTGTTTGGTCATTCGCCTTTCTTCTCGACGTGGCCACCGAAGCCCAGGCGCATGGCCGAAAGAATCTTGTCACCATACGTGCCCTGCTGCTGGCGCGAGCGGAAGCGCGCAAACAGTGCGCTGGACAGCACCGGCACCGGCACCGCCTGCTCGACGGCGGCATCGATGGTCCAGCGGCCTTCGCCACTGTCGGATACCGAGCCACTGAACTGCGACAGCTGCGGGTCGGCCACCAAGGCATCGGCGGTGAGGTCGAGCAGCCATGAGGTTACCACGCTGCCACGCCGCCACACCTCGGCGATCTCGGCCACGTTCAGGTCAAAGCGCTGGTCTTGCGGTAGCTCGTTGCCACCTTTGCTGCGCAGCAGGTCGAAGCCTTCGGCATAGGCCTGCATGAGGCCGTACTCGATACCGTTATGCACCATTTTCACGTAGTGCCCGGCGCCGGGTGGGCCCGCGTGGATATAGCCGTGCTCGGCGCGCTGATGCTCCCCGCTGCGGCCATGAGTACGCGGGATGTCACCCACGCCTGGGGCCAGCGCCTTGAACAGTGGCTCCAGGCGCTCGAACACGTCCTTTTCGCCGCCGATCATCATGCAGTAGCCACGGTCCAGGCCCCATACACCCCCAGAAGTGCCGACGTCCAGGTAATGCAGGCCGCGCTTGGCCAGCTCGGCAGCGCGGCGCATGTCGTCCTTGTAGAAGGTATTGCCGCCGTCGATGATCGCATCGCCCGGTTCCAGCAGGTCAGCCAACTGCGCGATGGTCTGCTCGGTTGGCTCGCCGGCCGGCAGCATCACCCACACTGCGCGTGGGGCTTTCAGCTTTTGTACCAGCGCACCAAGGTCGTGCGCGCCTTGGGCACCCTCGCCCTCCAGCCCGGTAATGGCCTCGCGATTGCGGTCGTGCACCACGGTGCGGTGGCCGGCGCGCATCAGGCGCCTTGCGATATTGCCGCCCATGCGGCCCAGCCCGACGATTCCCAATTGCATGAGCCGATGCTCCCTTACGAAATGGATGACAACACAGTCCAGCGTTTCAGATTAGTCCAGCATGCCGCCCGAGGGTTCAGCGACGAACGGCAAGACCACGATAAACAAAAAAGTTCCCACCAACTGCAAAAGAATTCAGAATGCGCCCCGCGTGAAGCGTCTACGCTTTGACTTGTCACCAGCCAAAACCGCGAGGTGTGCTCATGGGTACCTTGATGCCTGCAACCCCAACCCAGACACTCTATGTCTCCGTGCGCCGTGATGAGCTGCGTAAATTGAAAGACGAACGTGACCAGTTGCGCCAACAGGTCGCCCAGTTGAACCTGCTGCTGGCGCAGGCGCGTATCGACGGCAAGGCCGTCAATCTCTGACCCTTCCTCTCAGTGGGGGCTTCTTGGGCTCCCACGCTGCTGCCCCTTGTGAAAAAGCAAACACACCTGCAGCGCCCCATTATGGTGCGCCAGCCCACTCCAGCCACAATTCGGCGCACCCTCCAAACACCCCCGCCCTATCTTCGCCCACCCCCTTTCATGACCGGTCACAAACGCCAACGTTTGCGTCTATTCCGCACATAACAATAGTGACCAGTGGGTCACCTTTTTATCACTTTCTCTCCTACACTCGGTTTTCGGCCCGCCATTTGCTCAATGGAAGAGTGACGTAAAAAAGTCGAACTTTCAGGAAAGCGGGCAGGTCAGGAACTAAGTAGGCCAAACGCAGGGGACATTCCCTGGCTCGGCCCACCCATCCCAACCAGTCCAACCGCCTTCGGCCGGAGTGCTGATCGCGTTGTGCCTGCGCGCACGAACCTGGGGCATGGAACGCACTACGCAGTATTCAGAACCAGAGAGAACCAACACGAAACATCGCCACGGGTGCCAGCACCCGGCCAAGCATAGGGACGGAGAGAAGTATGATCAGTGCCGCTGTCGAGCCTCACGTAGATTCATTCAAACCGGACAACCGCGAGCCGCTTACCCCGGATTTCGCCACGACAGGCAAGGCACCCGGCGCGCAGCGCCAGCAAAACCCGAACATGCGCAAGATTCTGTTCGTCACCTCGGAAATCGCAGACCTGGTCAAGACAGGAGGCCTGGGTGACGTGTCCGCCGCCCTGCCCCGTGCCCTGGCGCACCTGCACGATGTACGGGTGTTGATCCCGGGGTACCCCCAGGTGATGGAGAGCGACAACCCGATCCACATCGTCGGTGAACTGGGCGGCCACGCGGCCCTGCCGCCGTGCAAGATCGGGCGCATGGACATGGCCGACGGCCTGGTCATCTATGTGCTGATCTGCCCCGAGCTGTACCAGCGCGATGGCACTCCCTATGGTGCCAACAATGGCCGCGACTGGCCCGACAACCACATCCGCTTTGCCCGCCTGGGCCTGGCTGCCGCCGAGATTGCTGCGGGCGAAGGCAAGATTCACTGGACGCCGGAAGTGGTGCACGCGCATGACTGGCCCGCCGGCCTGGCCCCGGCCTACATGCACTGGCGCGGGCTGAATACGCCGACCCTTTTCACCATCCACAACCTGGCCTACCAAGGTGTGTACAGCCGTGGTTGCAGCCCGGAGCTGGCCATTCCCGACCACGCCATGCAGCAGGAAGGCATGGAGTTCTACGGCAAGCTGTCGTTCCTCAAGGCGGGCTTGGCGTATTCCAGCCACATCACCACGGTCAGCGCCACCTATGCCCGGGAAATCACCACCCCGGAATTCGGTTGCGGCCTGGACGGTTTCCTCGCCAGCAAAGCCCAGCAAGGCCTGCTTGGTGGCATCCCCAACGGCATCGATGAAAGCTGGGACTCGGCCACCGACAAGCACCTGCAGCACAACTTCAGCATCAACGACTGGGAAGGCAAGGCGCGCAACACTCAGGAGGTACGCGCCCTGTTCGGTCTGGAGGATTCTGACGGACCACTGTTCGCCGTGGTATCACGGTTGGTGTATCAGAAGGGCCTGGACCTGACCTTGGGTGTGGCCGACTACATCGTCGAACAAGGCGGGCAGATTGCGATCATCGGCCGTGGCGAGCCGGAAGAAGAACAGGCCATGCGCGAGCTGGCGCTGCGCCACCCGGGCCGCATCGGGGTGCGCATCGGCTTCAACGAAACCGACGCCCGGCGCATGTTTGCCGGCAGCGACTTCTTGCTGATGCCATCGCGCTACGAGCCTTGCGGCCTCAGCCAGATGTACGCGCAACGCTTCGGCTCGCTGCCGGTAGCGCGCAACACTGGCGGCCTGGCCGACACCATCGAGTGCGGCGTCACGGGCTTCCTGTTCAATGAGTCCACCGTCGAGAGCTACCGCCAGGCACTCAGCCGCGCCTTCTATGTATACGGTAAAAAGGATTTGCTGAACGCCATGCGCTGCCTGTCGATGACCCAGCCATTCAACTGGTGCCAGGCGGTGGAACCCTACGCCCGCCTCTACGAGGATCTGGTCAAGCAGGCACAACTGAGCCACTACTGAGCGGGGGCTGGAAGATGCACAGGCATGGCGCACACTTACTGGACGCCACGTCGGCGCGCTTCGCCCTCTGGGCACCCGATGCGCGCAGCGTGAGCGTAGAACTGGAGCAACAGCCGGCCATCGAGCTGCTGCCCGACGACGATGGCTGGTACACCGGTGTGGCTCAGTGCCAGGCCGGTGACCGGTACCACTACCGTATCGACGGTGAGCTGCAAGTGGCGGACCCGGCCTCCCGCTACCAGCCTGAGGGCGTAAAAGGCCCGAGCCAGGTGGTGGATGTGGCCGGTTACCAGTGGCAACACCCTTGGCAAGGCCGGCCTTGGCACGAAGCAGTGATCCAGGAGCTGCATGTCGGTTTACTCGATGGCTACGCCGGGGTTGCCCGGCAGCTGCCGCGCCTGGCCGAGCTGGGCATCAGTGCCGTCGAGCTGATGCCACTGGGGCAGTTCCCCGGCGAGCGCAACTGGGGCTACGACGGCGTGCTGCCCTACGCACCGCAGAACACCTATGGCAGCCCCGAGCAGCTGTGCGCGCTGGTCGACCAAGCCCACGGCGAAGGGCTGATGGTGCTGGTGGATGTGGTCTACAACCACTTCGGCCCCGACGGCAATTACCTACACCAGTACGCCAGCCCGTTCTTCCGCGAAGACCGGCAGACGCCCTGGGGCGCGGCCATCGATTTCCGCCGCCCGCAAGTGCGTGAGTACTTCATCCAGAATGCCCTCATGTGGCTGTGCGACTACCGCTGCGACGGCCTGCGCCTGGATGCCGTACATGCCATCGACCAGCCCGATTTCCTGATCGAGCTGGCGCAGCGCGTACGCGCCGCCGTGGAGCCGGGCCGGCATGTGTGGCTGGTGCTGGAGAACGAGCACAATCAGGCCGGCCTGCTGGAACAGGGCTTTGACGCCCAGTGGAACGACGACGGCCACAATGCCCTGCATGTGCTGCTGACCGGCGAAACCGAAGGCTACTACGCCGACTACCAGAAGCGCCCCATCGACCAGCTGGCCCGCTGCCTTTCTGAAGGCTTCGTGTTCCAGGGCCAGGCAAACCGCCACGGCACGCCCCGCGGTGAACCCAGCGGGCACCTGGAGCCCAGCGCCTTTGTGTTGTTCTTGCAAAACCACGACCAGGTCGGCAACCGCGCGCTTGGCGAACGCCTGACCCGCCTGTGCCCGCCGCCAGCGCTGCGTGCGGCCACCGGCCTGCTGCTATTGGCCCCCATGATTCCGCTGCTGTTCATGGGCGACGACGACGGCAGCTGCCGGCCGTTCCTGTTCTTTACCGACTTCCATGACCAGTTGGCCGACGCCGTACGCGAAGGCCGCCGTGGCGAGTTCGCCCACTTCACTGCGTTCGCCGACCCCGAGCAGCGTGAGCACATTCCCGACCCCAACGCCGAACAGACCTTTGAATCTTCACGCCCGCAAAACAAGGAAGTGATCGCCGGCTGGCACGGCCTGTACCAGCAACTGCTCGAACTGCGACGCCGCCACGTCATCCCGCACCTGCCCGGCAGCCGCTCACTGGGCGCCGAGGTGCATGGCGACAAAGCGCTGACCGCACGCTGGCGGCTGGGCGATGGCAATACCCTGCGCATCGACCTGAACCTGGCGCCCACTGCGCAGGCGGTCGAACTGCCCGCTGCCGCCACCCGGCTGTTCGACAGCAGCGACACCCGACACCCAGATACCCAAATGGCCGCGTACAGCTGCGTGGTCAGCCTGCTTCCCCCTGACCAGGAGCGCCCATGAGCGAAACCGCCCTGCACCGCTTGGCAAACCGCGTCGGGTTGAGCCGCGACTGGATCGACGCCAATGCCCGGCCCCAGCGCGTCAGTGACGAGGTGCTGCGCACCATTCTTGAAGGCCTGGGCCACGCTGCCGCTGACGACGACGCCATCGCCATCAGCCTGCGCACGGTGGAAGCCGCCGAAGACAGCGAACACCTGCCGCCCCTGCTGACCGCAGACCTGGGCAAGCCCTTGGCGCTGGCGCGTTACTTCAGCGCCGCCAGCGTCGCCCACTGCACCCTGGAAGACCACGCCTCACTCACCCTGAAACTTGACGACCAGGCACGCCTGCCCGGTGAGCTGCCAATCGGCTACCACCAGGTGGAAATCGACAGCCGCCACTTCACCGTGGCCGTGGCCCCGCCCCGCTGCCACAGCCTCGAAGACACGGTGCAACAGCCACCACCACGCTATTGGGGCCTGGCCGTTCAGCTGTACAGCCTGCGCCGCCCAGGCGACGGCGGCTACGGCGACTGCCTGGCGCTGGAGCAGCTGGCCCGCTCGGCTGCCGAGCGCGGTGCCGATGCCTTGGCCATCAGCCCCATCCATACACTGTCGGCCATCGACCAGGAGCACTACAGCCCCTACTCGCCCTCCAGCCGCCTGTTGCTCAACACCCTGTACGCCAGCCCCGCCGCCCTGCTGGGCGAACGGGAGGTGCGCATGGCCATCGAAGCCTGCGGGCTGGAGCAACAACTGGAAGAACTTGAGCAACGCCCGCTGGTCGACTGGCCACGCGCCGCCAGCGCCCGCCTGCGCCTGCTTGAAGCGCTGTACCAGGGTTTCAGCCAGGGTGACCACCCGCTGCGCAGCGATTTTGACAGCTTCCGCGAAGCGGGCGGCCAGGCGCTGGAGCACCACTGCCGCTTCGAGGTGCTGCAAGCCCAGGCGGTGGAGCACGGCCTGGGTGCCGACTGGCGCAACTGGCCCAAGGCCTGGCACGACCCCTACCACCCGGAAGTTGAAGCCTTTGCCAATGCCTACCCGGCCAAGGTCGAGTTCCATGCCTTCTGCCAATGGCTGACCGAGCGCGGCCTGCAACGTGCCCAGGAAGCAGCCCGCGGCAACGGCATGGCAGTGGGCCTGATCGCCGACCTGGCGGTGGGTGCCGACGGTGCCGGCAGCCAGGCCTGGAGCCGCCAGGACGAATTGCTGGCGGGCCTGAAAGTAGGCGCGCCACCCGACATCCTCAACCGCGCCGGTCAGGACTGGGGCATCTGTGCGTTCTCGCCCGAAGGCCTCAAGCGCAACGGCTACCGCGCTTTCATCGAGATGCTGCGGGCCAATCTGGCCCATGCCGGTGGCTTGCGCATCGACCATGTGATGGGCCTGCGCCGGCTATGGCTGATCCCGCAGGGGGCCAAGCCCAGCGAAGGCGCTTACCTCAATTACCCGGTGGACGACCTGTTGCGCCTGCTGGCGCTGGAGTCGGTGCGCCACCAGGCGATCATTCTCGGTGAAGACCTGGGCACCGTGCCCGGCGGCCTGCGCGAAACACTGGCCGAGAAGGCCGTGCTGGGCATGCGCGTGCTGCCGTTCGAGCAAACCCAGCCAGGCCAGTTCAAACCGATACTGGACTGGCCGGACAACGCCCTGGCCACCACCGGCACCCACGACCTGGCACCGCTGGCCGGCTGGCTGGAAAACCGCGACATCGACTGGAGCCACCGCTTGCAACTGATCGACGCTGCCACCGAACTGCACTGGCGCCAAGGCCGCCAGATAGAACACGACGGCCTGCGCCGTACCCTGGAGACCAACTACGGTGAACTGAAGGACAACGACGCGGTGATCGATGCGGCCATCCGCTTCGTTGGCCATACCCGTGCGCCCTTGGTGCTGATACCGCTCGAAGACCTGCTAGGCTGCGACGAGCAACCCAACCTGCCGGGCACCACCAGCGGGCACCCCAACTGGCGGCGGCGCTTCACCCGGCCGGTGACAGAACTGCTCGATGACGAGGATGCCGCGCGGCGCCTGGAGCTGCTGGCCCAGGCCCGCGAACAGGCTTGGGAGCGTGACCGATGAAGCCGCTGACCGCGACCCTGCGCCTGCAGTTTCACAGTGACTTCACCCTCGATCACGCCGTACCGCTGGTGCCGTACTTCGCCCAATTGGGCATCAGCCACCTGTATGCCTCGCCCATCCTCAAGGCCCGGGCTGGCTCGCGCCACGGTTACGATGTGGTCGACCCAACCTGCGTCAACCCCGAACTGGGCGGCGAGGCGGCACTGGAGCGGCTGGTCGCCGCGCTGCGCCAGCATGGCATGGGGCTGATCCTCGACACCGTGTCCAACCACATGGCCGTGGGCGGTGCCGACAACCCCTGGTGGCAAAGCCTGCTGGCCTGGGGCCGGCGTAGCCCGTATGCGGAGTTCTTCGACATACAGTGGCACTCCAGCGACCCGCTGCTGGCCGGGCAACTGCTGCTGCCGTTCCTTGGCAGCGACTATGGCGTAGCGCTGAAGAAGGGCGAGATACCGCTTGAATTCGACAAGCAGCACGGCACGCTGCAAATCGCCCATTACGATCACCGCTTCCCGGTGTGCCCGGTCGACTATGGCTGGATTCTCGCCCTCAGCCCGGAGCCGGCGCTCAAGACTCTGGCCGAGCACTTCACGGCATTGGCCGAATCGACCACCCCGCTGGCCGATGCCCTGCCGCTGCACACCGAACTGGCACGCCTGGTGCGTGAAGGTGCCGACCTGGAATCGGCGCTGGTGGCATTCGACAGCCGCGCCGAAAATGGCCTCAAGCGCCTGCACCTGCTGCTGGAGCGCCAGACCTACCGCCTGGCCAGTTGGCGAACCGCTGCCGACGACATCAATTGGCGGCGCTTCTTCGACATCAACGAGCTGGGTGGCCTGAGGGTGGAGCGCGCCGTGGTGTTCGAGGCCACCCACGCCAAGCTGTTCGAGCTGATCGGACGCGGCCTGGTGGACGGCCTGCGCATCGACCATATCGACGGCTTGGCCGACCCTCGTGGTTACTGCCGCAAGCTGCGCCGTCGGGTCGATGGCCTGTTGGCGCAGCGGCCTTTGCAGGCGGCCCTGGAGCACTTCCCGATCTATGTGGAAAAAATCCTCGGCGCCGGCGAGCACCTGCACCGCGACTGGCTCACCGACGGCACCACCGGCTACGAATTCATGAACCAGGTCTCGCTGCTGCAGCATGACCCAGCCGGCGAAACGCCGCTGACCGAGCTTTGGGCGAACGTCACCGAACGGCCGGACTTCCCTGAAGAAGTGCGTCAGGCGCGTTACCTTGTGCTCAATGCCAGCCTCGCCGGTGACTGCGAATCGGTGGCCCAGGCGCTGCTGCAGGTTGCGCGCAACGACCTGATGACCCGCGACCTGACCCTGGGCGCGATCCGCCGGGCGTTGCAGGCACTGGTGGCGCATTACCCGGTGTACCGCACCTACTTCAACGCCTGCGGGCGCCCCGCTGAAGACGAAGGGTTTTTCCAGCAGGCGCTGGCCAACGCCCGGCACGACCTCGGAGAAGCCGATTGGCCGTTACTGGACCACCTTGAACAATGGCTGGGCGGGCAAGCCTGGCGGCAGTTGCCACCGGGTCGCGCCCGCAAGCAACTGCGCCACGCCTGCGTGCGCTTCCAGCAACTGACCGCGCCCAGCGCCGCCAAAGCCGTGGAAGACACCACCTTCTACCGCAGCGCCCGGCTGCTGTCGCGCAACGACGTGGGCTTCGAGGCCGAGCACTTCAGCGCGCCTCCCATGCACTTCCATAACGAAGCCCAGCGGCGCCTGCGCGACTTCCCCGACAACCTGCTCGCCACTGCCACCCATGACCACAAGCGCGGGGAAGACACCCGCGCGCGCCTGGCCGTGCTCAGCGAACGCGGCCCGTGGCTGGCCAGCCGGGTGGAACACTGGCGTGAACTGGCAGCCCCGCTGCGCGCACAGCTGGACGATGGCCTGGCACCCAGCCCCGGCGACGAGCTGATGCTGCTGCAAACCCTGCTTGGCAGTTGGCCGCTGGGCCTCGACCTGCACGACGACAACGCCCTGCGCCAGTACGCCGAGCGTATCCGCCAGTGGCAGCAGAAGGCCTTGCGCGAAGCCAAGTTGCGTAGCAGCTGGAGCGCGCCGAACGAGGCCTACGAAGGCGCCTGTGCCCGCTACATCGAGGGCTTGCTGCTGGACAGCGAGAACCAGCAACTGCGCAAATCCGTGGCAGACGCCGCGCAACTGCTCGCCTGCCCCGGCGCCCTCAACGGCTTGGTGCAGGCCCTGCTGCGCATGACCACACCCGGTGTGCCCGACCTGTACCAGGGCAACGAGTACTGGGACTTCAGCCTGGTCGACCCGGACAACCGCCGCCCCGTGGACTACGCTTCGAGGCGTCGCACCCTGGACGACGCCACGCCGCCAGCCGAGCTGCTTGCGCACTGGCGCGACGGCCGCATCAAGCAGGCCCTGATCGCCCGGGTGCTGGATTGCCGCCAGGCGCACGCCGAACTGTTCCGCCGTGGCGCCTATCTGCCGCTGACCGTGCTGGGCAAACACGCTGACAAGGTGATCGCGTTTGCCCGGTTGGGTGACGGCGAGCGGGCCGTCATCGTTGCGCCACGCCTGGCCAGTACCCTGCTCGGTGGCAACCCTACACCGTTGATCCCGGCACAGAACTGGGACGACACCCGGCTGGTACTGCCGTTTGCCTTGTCACCTGCCAACTCGACGGGACTTTTCCCCTGCACGGCGGTCAGCTCTTCCAAGGAGTTGATGTTGAGTGCTGTGCTGGCGGAGTTTCCGGTCAACGTGTTGATACAACAATCTTGAGCATCAGGAGCGTCATGATGAGTGTCGATGAAAAGCGTATTCGCGAATTTGCCTACCAGATCTGGGAATCTGAAGGTAAGCCCGTAGGGGAGGAAGAACGCCACTGGGATATGGCCCGCAAGCTGGCCGAGGCCGAGGCATTGGCCCCCAAGGCCGAGCCCCGCAAGCGGGCGCCGGCGAAGCCCAAGGCAGCCGCTGAGCCCAAGGCGCCTGCAGAGCCCAAGGTAGCTGCCCTGCCGGGGGGCAAACCCGCTGCGGCGAAAAAGCCTCGGGCGGTGAAAAAGCCTACTGCCGGGTAAGCCTGTCCCCGCCACTTCGCGGGTAAACCCGCTCCCACAGGGTCATCACAGGCGCTCAAAGCAGTGCAGTACCTGTGGGAGCGGGTTTACCCGCGAAGTGGCCAATGCAGGACACCACATTCCCCTTCCATCACGGCCATTTGAGGATCGTCATGAGCCCCCGCACCCCTAAGAAAACCCGCTCGGTCGCACCATCGCGCATCCGCGAAGGCATGCCCTTCCCCCTCGGCGCCACCTGGGATGGCCTTGGGGTCAACTTCGCCTTGTTCTCGGCCAACGCCACCAAGGTCGAGCTGTGCCTGTTCGACTCCACCGGCGAACAGGAACTCGAGCGCATCGAACTGCCCGAATACACCGACGAGATCTACCACGGCTACCTGCCCGACGCTCACCCCGGCCTGGTGTACGGCTACCGGGTGTACGGCCCCTACGAGCCGGAAAATGGTCACCGCTTCAACCCCAACAAACTGCTGATCGACCCCTACGCCAAGCAACTGGTCGGCAGCCTGGAATGGTCAGAGGCACTGTTCGGCTACACCATCGGCCACCCCGACGGCGACCTGTCGTTCGATGAGCGCGATAGCGCGCCCTTCGTGCCCAAATGCAAGGTGATCGACCCGGCCTTCACCTGGGGCCGCGACCAGCGTGTGCTGATACCGTGGGAGCGCACGATCATCTACGAGGCGCACACCCGCGGCATCAGCATGCGCCACCCGGCAGTACCGGAAGAGCTGCGCGGCACCTTCGCCGGCCTTGCCAATGACGAGCTGCTCAAGCACATCAAGGACCTGGGCGTTTCCAGCATCGAACTGCTGCCGATCCACGCCTTCGTAAACGACCAGCACCTGCTGGACAAAGGCCTGAACAACTACTGGGGCTACAACAGCATCGCCTTCTTCGCGCCCCATCCGCGCTACCTGGCCAGTGGCAAGATCGCCGAGTTCAAGGAGATGGTCGCGCACCTGCACGACGCCGGGCTGGAGGTGATCCTCGACGTGGTCTACAACCACACCGCCGAAGGCAACGAACGTGGCCCGACCCTGTCGATGCGCGGCATCGACAACGCCTCGTACTACCGGCTGATGCCGGACGACAAACGCTACTACATCAACGATTCCGGCACCGGCAACACCTTGGACCTGAGCCACCCCTGCGTGTTGCAACTGGTCACCGACTCGCTGCGCTACTGGGCCGGTGAAATGCACGTGGATGGCTTTCGCTTCGACCTGGCGACCATCCTTGGCCGTTACCACGACGGCTACAGCGAGCGCCACGGCTTCCTCGTCGCTTGCCGTCAGGACCCGATGCTGAGCCAGGTGAAGCTGATTGCCGAGCCGTGGGACTGCGGCCCCGGTGGTTACCAGGTGGGCAACTTCGCCCCGGGCTGGGCCGAGTGGAACGACCGCTTCCGCGATACCGCACGCGCCTTCTGGAAAGGCGACGAAGGCCAGCTGGCCGACTTCGCCGCACGCCTGACCGCCTCGGGCGACATGTTCAACAACCGCGGGCGCCGGCCGTACTCCTCGGTCAATTTCATCACCGCCCACGATGGCTTTACCCTGCGCGACCTGGTGTCGTACAACCACAAGCACAACGAAGACAACGACGAGAACAACCAGGACGGCACGGACAACAACCTGTCGTGGAACTGCGGTGCCGAGGGGCCGACCGACGACCCGGACATCAACGCGCTGCGCATGCGCCAGATGCGCAACTACTTTGCCACCCTGCTGCTGGCCCAAGGCACGCCGATGATCGTCGCCGGCGACGAGTTCAGCCGCACCCAGCACGGCAACAACAACGCCTACTGCCAGGACAGCGAAATCGGCTGGGTGAACTGGGACCTGGACCAGGAGGGCAAAGAGCTGCTGGCCTTCGTCAAACGCCTGACCCGCCTGCGTCTGGCCTACCCGGTGCTGCGCCGCTCACGCTTCCTGGTGGGTGACTACAATGAGGCAATCGGGGTCAAGGACGTGACCTGGCTGGCACCGGATAGCAACGAGATGAGCGTGGAACAGTGGGAGGACCCGCACGGGCGCTGCCTGGGCATGCTGATCGATGGCCGCGCGCAGGTCAGCGGTATCGCCCGGCCGGGTTCCGAGGCCACGGTGCTGCTGATCGTCAATGCCCACCATGATGTTGTGCCATTCAAGTTGCCGACGGTACCTGAAGGTGATTACTGGAGCTGCCTGGTCGATACCGACCGGCCGGAGTTGCGCAAGGGGCAGCACCTGCAGTTCGACAGCACGTTCGAGGTCAAAGGCCGGTCGATGCTGCTGATGGTGTTGCAGCACGAGGAGGAGTGAACCTGGGGTGGCCGCGCCTGTCCGACTGTGTATTGGTTGCCTGTATCGGCCCTATCGCCGGCAAGCCAGCTCCCACAGGTATGGTGCAGGCCATCAGACGGTGCAGAACCTGTGGGAGCTGGCTTGCCGGCGATAGGGCCGGTAGATGCAACACACATGCACCTGCGATCGAGGAGGAATTGTGAACCCCGAAGCCGGCAGCACAGGTTTTGCCAGCGTCAACCAGGCCGCGGCCGTGAAGCGGCTGCGGATACTGACGGTGAACACCCATAAGGGCTTCACCGCCTTCAACCGGCGCTTCATCCTGCCGGAACTGCGCGAGGCGGTGCGCAGCACCCAGGCCGACATCGTCTTCCTCCAGGAAGTGCTTGGCAGCCACGACCGCCACGCAGCGCGCTACCCGGGCTGGCCGCAGACCTCGCAGTACGAATTCCTCGCCGACAGTATGTGGAGCGACTTTGCCTACGGCCGCAACGCGGTCTATCCCGACGGCCACCACGGCAATGCGCTGCTGTCCAAGTACCCGATCATCGAACACCGCAACCTCGACGTGTCGATCACCGGCCCCGAACGCCGTGGCCTGTTGCACTGCATCCTCGACGTACCCGGCCAGCATCAGGTGCATGCCATCTGTGTGCACCTGTCATTGCTGGAAAGCCACCGGCAGAAGCAACTGCAACTGCTGCGCAAATTGCTCGAGTCATTGCCCGCCGACGCGCCGGTGATCATTGCCGGCGACTTCAACGACTGGAAAAGCCGCGGCAACCGCACCCTCGGCCTGCAGCCTGACCTGCACGAAGCGTTCGAGCGCCACCACGGCCACCTCGCCCGCACCTACCCTGCCCGCCTGCCGCTGTTGCCCCTGGACCGCATCTACCTGCGCAACGCCGAAAGCCATGGGCCGCGGATTCTGGGGCACAAACCTTGGTCGCACCTGTCAGATCACTTGCCCTTGGCGGTGGAGGTCAGGCTCTAGCAATCATTCTTCATAGCCACGAAGCGGGAAATAGCGAACCCCGCTATACCATGGCGTTTTTCTCGCGGAATCAAGTACTTGAGAGAAATTACACAACCTGAACAGTTCTTTCACGCTTTCTTGACGCAAGCGGCGTCCTCTCCTTAGCTGAACATTACCATGCAGTAAAGATCTCGCGCCGGGCCTCTAGCTCGCGCCTTCGTGCGCGCTTGCAAAGGCTGGCGTGCTGGTTTGGGTCGCCCACTGTTTTTGCCGTACAGCTCGTGACAACAGGCCAGGTCCTCGGGCTGTACCCCACAAAAACAACAGGAGATCCGCCATGAAAAGCACCTCGAACCCCTTGCGCTTCGACAGCATTTTCTACGCGGTTTCCACGTCGCTGCTTCTGGCAACCCCGGTGGAAACTTTCGCGTACGAACTGCAGGGTGACCCCACCTCGCCCGGTTTTCTGCAACAGCCTGCAATGCCGCAGATGTCGCTCGACCCGGTCAGCGCCAGTGGCTTGAGCATCGGCACCCTGAGTGCGTTTTCGCAAACCATGAGCGCGCGCCACGGGCAGACAGCACCGGACCTGATCGCCAGCCAGTGGGCACAGTTTTTCCCGACCACCTCGCGCAGTGGCACGCAACCCCCAGACCAACTGGAGGCCCCCAGCCAGCAACTGACAATCGGCCCGGACCTGTTCGTGCGTGAAACTGCAGCGGGAAATGTGCACCGCGCAGGGATTTTCGTGGGGCATAACAACCTGCAGAGCAGCTTGAACGGCATGCGCCCGCTGCTGGGCGACAAGCAGCGCAACGCGGTGAACCTGAGCGGGGAAAGCCTGGGCGTGTACTGGAGCATGACCCATGAACAGGGCTGGCACCTGGATGCGGTGGCCATGGGCTCACGCATCGATGTAATGGGCCGGGGTGAAAACGGCCAGCGCCTTGACGAAAGCGGCCATGCGATGACGTTCTCGGTGGAAGGCGGCTACCCGATCCGCCTGGGCGGCAACTGGGTGATCGAACCCCAGGCACAGTTGATCAACCAGCAGTTCTTCCCCGGCAACCAGGTGCAGGAAGAAACCCTGCAGGCCTTCGACAGCCAGCCGAGCTGGAGCGGTCGGGTCGGTGCGAAATTGTCCGGGCGCTACGAAGTGCGCGGCATGCCCATCGAACCCTATGTGCGGACCAACGTGTGGTACGACTTCAGCAATCCCGACGAGGTGAAGCTGGACCAGGTCGACAAGATCTCCAGCTCACGCTACTCGACTACGGTGGAACTGGGCTTGGGGCTGGTGGCGCGGGTGACGCCTTCGGTAGCCTTGTTTGTCAGCGCCGATTACAGCAGCGATGTGGATGACAATGACCTGAACGGGCTGATTGGCAGCCTTGGCGTGCGGATGCGGTGGTAGGCAGGCCCGGCCCTTTCGCAGCACAAGGCTGCTCCTACAAGGGAATGCGCCCACCTGTAGGAGCAGCCTTGTGCTGCGAAGAGGCCAGTACAGGCAACCTATCAGGCCGGCTTCATTATCAGAACCCCAAGCGGCGGCAAATTCAGCGCCAGCGACAATGGCTGCCCATGGCTGGCCAGTGCCTCACTGGCCACTGCCCCCAAATTGCCTACGTTGGACCCGGCATACAACTCGGCATCGCTGTTCAGCAACTCTTGCCAACGCTCGCCGAACGGCACGCCAATACGGTAGCCCTCACGCGGCACCGGGGTAAAGTTGGCCACCACCAACACCGGCTCGCCGCTGCTGCTCCAGCGCAGCCAGGCGTACACGCTGTTTTGCGCGTCGTCACCGATCAGCCACTGGAAGCCCTGCGGCTGGCAATCCTGCTCGTGCAGCGCCGGCTCTTCGCGGTACAGGCGGTTGAGGTCGCCCACCAGGCGCTGCACGCCTTGGTGCTCGGGGTACTGCAGCAGATACCAGTCCAGCTCGCTGTCATGGTTCCACTCACGCCACTGGCCGAACTCGCAGCCCATGAACAGCAACTTTTTGCCTGGGTGCGCCCACATGAAAGTGAGGTAGGCGCGCAGGTTGGCGAATTTCTGCCAGCGGTCGCCGGGCATCTTGTCGATCAGCGAGTGCTTGCCGTGCACCACTTCGTCGTGGGAGATGGGCAGGATGAAGTGTTCGGAATAGGCGTAGATCAGCCCGAAGCTCATCTCGTTATGGTGGTGGTTGCGATGCACTGGGTCATTCTGGATGTAATGCAGGGTGTCGTGCATCCAGCCCATGTTCCACTTGTAGGCAAAGCCCAGGCCGCCCTGCTGGGTCGGCTGGCTGACGCCGGGCCAGGCGGTGGACTCCTCGGCGATGATCAATGCACCGGGGGCCTCGTGGGCAGCCACGCCGTTGAGGTGGCGGATGAAGTCGATGGCCTCCAGGTTCTCGCGCCCGCCGTGGCGGTTGGGCACCCATTCGCCGGCCTTGCGCGAATAGTCGCGGTACAGCATCGAGGCCACCGCATCGACCCGCAAGCCGTCGATGTGGAAGTGCTTCAGCCAGTGCAGCGCCGAGGCCATCATGAAGCCACGCACTTCGTTGCGGCCGAGGTTGTAGATCAGCGTGTTCCAGTCCTGATGGTAGCCCTCCAGGGGGTTGTCGTATTCGTACAGGGCAGTGCCGTCGAAACGCGCCAGGCCGTGTTCGTCGGTGGGGAAATGCGCCGGCACCCAGTCCAGCAGCACGCCTATGCCGCCTTGGTGGCAGGCATCGATGAAGGCGGCAAAGTCCTCGGCACTGCCATAGCGTGAGGTGGGCGCGAACATCGACAGTGGCTGATAGCCCCAGGAGCCGCCGAACGGGTGCTCCATGATCGGCAGCAATTCGATATGGGTAAAGCCCAGTTCCTGCACATAGGGCACCAGCCGCTCGGCCAGTTCGCGCCAGTTGTAGTAGCGCCCGACTTCGCCTGCCTCGTCCAGCTCGCAGCGCCAGGAGCCTGGGTGCAGCTCGTAGATCGACAGGGGTGCGCTGTAGGCATGGCGCTGCGCGCGTTGTGCCATCCAGTCTTGGTCTTGCCACGCGTGGCTGAGTTCACCGGCCACCTTGGATGCGGTGCTCGGCGGCAATTCAGTGGCGCGGGCCAGCGGGTCTGCTTTCAGTGGCAGTATCCCGTCCTTGCCCAGCACCTCGTACTTGTAGGTTTCGCCCACGCCCAGGCGCGGCACGAACAGCTCCCACACCCCGGCGCTGTGGCGCAAGCGCATGGGGTGGCGGCGGCCGTCCCAGTTATTGAAGTCACCCACCACCGACACCCGCCGGGCATTCGGCGCCCACACCGAGAAACATACACCGTCGACGCCCTCGACCTGGATCGGTTGGGCGCCGAAGCGCCCGGACAGGTCGCGGTGGTTGCCTTCTGCGAACAGGTGCAAGTCCATGTCGCCCAGTTGCGGGCCAAAGCTGTAAGGGTCTTCGGTGACTTGCTCGCCACCGGCCCAGCCAATTTGCAGCAGATAGGCTTGTGCATCATCGAGGTGCGCCGTGAACAAGCCCGGTACTGCGCTTTGCACCATTTCGGCCAGTACGCGCCCATCATGGCGCGCCAGCACCCGTGCACTCAGCGCATTGGGCAGGAAGGCGCGGATAAACACCCCGCCTTGGCCATCGTCGTGGGGGCCTAGCACTGCGAAGGGATCGGCGTGCTCGGCGCGGGCCAGGGCATCCAGGTCCCGTTGCCGAAGGCCGCCGTTTTCACGCGTGGTTGCATTCATTTATGACTCTCCCCAAGTACTGATCAGTCCATGCAGGCCATGCAAAGGCACGGCCAGCCAGCTCGGACGGTTTTCGGCTTCATATGTGATCTCGTAGGCGGCTTTTTCCAGGCAGAACAATTCCAGTGCGGCGCGCTCGCCCTCGGCCTGTTGCCAGGCATGGGGCATGGCGGCGGTGGCCAGGCCATAGGCTTCGACAAAGGCGTGGCGCGACTGATGCAGGTACTGCCGGGCAACCCGCTGACGAGCCTGCTGCGCCGGGCCGGAAAGGTCGACCGCAGAGGCGCTGCGCAGGATCATCGCAGCAGCATAGTCGAAGGATCGCAACACGCCGCTGACATCCTTGTACGGGCTGTGTTTTGCCCGGCGTTCTTGCAGTGGACGGGACGGTTCGCCCTCGAAATCGATCAGGTAGGCATCCCCCTGCACCACCAGCACCTGGCCCAGATGCAGGTCGCCGTGCACCCGCATCAGCAAGCCACCCTCGGCCTGCTCCGCCAGGCTGGCGATGTGCTGGGCCAGGCCGTCGCGCTGCTGTTGCAGGTCGTCGACCAGGGCCTGGCTATCGGGGTCGAGGGCGTCACGGTGCTGGGCCAGCAGGTCGAGGGCGTGGTTCAGTTCGGCGCTGATCTGCGTACCCCAGCGCTGGCTGTCGTCAGCATCGCTAGGGCGTGGGCGGAAGGCCTCATCGTCGGTGGGCGCGGCCAGCAGCAGGTGCATCTCGCCCAGGCGTTGGCCAAGCAAGGCGGCAAAGCCGGTGAGTTCCAGCAAGGCATCGGTGTGTGCCTCGGCATCGCGGCTGGGTGGGGCCATCTGGTCGCGGATAGCCCGTTCCAGGGTGTTCTGGGTCCAGGCCCAGGCATCGCCCTGATTGCTCAGGTAGCCTTGGGCGATCATCAGCAGGTGTGGGGCGTTTTGCTCATCCACCCGGCTGACCCAAGCCAGCAATGGCGAGATATTGGCAAAGCCGGCAGCGGTCAGGTAGGCGCTCATTTCCAGTTCCGGGTGAATGCCCGGGTTGACCCGGCGGATCAGCTTGAGCACCACGCGGTCGCCGATCACCACCGAGCTGTTGGACTGCTCGGCGCTGAGGTAGCGCACGGCGCTTTCATCGTTCAACCCCAGGGCTGCCAGCAGGTCGGTGCATTCGAAACGCAGTTCGCCCGCGCCGCTGCCGCAGGGCAGGCGCAGGCCATCCTGGCAGGCGTGCAGCACTGCGCGGATAAACGGTTCGAGCACGAAGGCATCGGTAATCAGGCCAACCTGATGGGCACGGCGCACCCGCGACAAGGCCAGCTGCTGCGGCAGCGCTGTGTTGATCTGGTCTTCGGGCAGCAGGCCAAACGGCAGTTGGTAGTGGTTGGCCGTCCCCCCGCTGAGCACTTCGATTTCGCTGAGCAACACGGGCGTGGTAGCGGTAGCGAAGCGCACGCCGTAGCGCAGGCGCACCTCGTCAATGGGACCCTCCTTGCCGGCGAACCAGCGCCGCTTGGGCAGGTATTGCGGCAGGATGGTGGTTTGCAGGGTGTCGCGGGCGGGTGCTTCCAGCAGTTCTTCCATGCGCTTGCGCAAAACTAGCGTGGTCAATTCGGGTAACCCCTCGGTGGCCTGGATGTGCCAGCTGGGCATGCGGTCATGGGCGGCCAGCAGGAACCAGTAGAAGGCATAGGGTGGCAGGGTGAGCAGGAAAGGCAGTTGCCCGATGGGCGGGAAGGCACTGCCGCCGAGCATCTCCACCGGTACTTTGTCGGCGTATTGTGACAGTTCGAGTTCCGCGGCCTGGGCCGCACGGGAAACGTTGGCCACGCACAGGATGACCTCGGTGTGGCCATCGGCATCGGTGTACTCGCGGATATACGCGAGAATGCGCCGGTTGCTGGGCGTGAGGGTTCTCAGGGTACCGCGGCCAAAGGCCTTCTGCTGCTTGCGCACGGCCAGCATGCGCCGGGTCCAGTTGAGCAGCGAGTGGGGGTCGTGGCTCTGGGCCTCGACATTGACCGTCTGGTAGCCGTATAGCGGGTCCATGATTGGCGGCAGCACCAGGCGCTGCGGGTCGGCGCGGGAAAAGCCGCCGTTGCGGTCGGGCGACCACTGCATGGGAGTGCGCACGCCGTCTCGGTCGCCCAGGTAGATGTTGTCGCCCATGCCCAGCTCGTCACCGTAGTACAAGGTGGGCGTGCCGGGCATCGACAGCAGCAGGCTGGTGAGCAGCTCGATACGCCGCCGGTCACGCTGCAGCAGAGGCGCCAGGCGCCGGCGGATACCCAGGTTGATGCGGGCGCGGCGGTCTTCGGCGTAGTAGTTCCACAGGTAATCGCGCTCGCGGTCGGTGACCATTTCCAAGGTCAGCTCATCGTGGTTGCGCAAAAAGATTGCCCATTGGCAGTTGGCCGGGATTTCCGGCGTCTGGCGCAGGATGTCGGTGATCGGGAAGCGGTCCTCCATGGCCAGGGCCATGTACATGCGCGGCATCAACGGGAAGTGGAAGGCCATGTGGCATTCGTCGCCCTCGCCTTCGCCGAAATATGGGCGGGTGTCTTCGGGCCACTGGTTGGCCTCGGCCAGCAGCATGCGGTCGGGGTAGTTGGCGTCGATTTCAGCGCGAATGGCCTTGAGTACCGTGTGGGTCTCGGGCAGGTTTTCGTTGTTGGTGCCGTCGCGTTCGATCAGGTAGGGGATGGCATCCAGGCGTAGGCCGTCGACGCCCAGGTCAAGCCAGAAGCGCATCACCTTGATCACCGCATTGAGCACCTGCGGGTTGTCGAAGTTCAGGTCTGGCTGGTGCGAGTAGAAGCGGTGCCAGAAGTACTGGCCGGCGACCGGGTCCCAGGTCCAGTTGGACTTTTCGGTATCGAGGAAGATGATGCGCGTACCGTCGTACTTCTGTTCGTCATCCGACCACACGTAAAAATCCCGCGCCTTGCTGCCGCGCTTGGCATGGCGGGCGCGCTGGAACCACGGATGCTGGTCGCTGGTGTGGTTGATGACCAGCTCGGTGATTACCCTCAGGCCGCGCTTGTGTGCCTCGGCGATGAAGCGGCGGGCGTCAGCCATACTGCCGTAATCGGGGTGCACGGCCTTGTACTCGGCAATGTCATAGCCGTCGTCGCGCCGCGGCGAGGGGTAGAACGGCAGCAGCCACAGGGTATTGACGCCCAGCTCGGCAATGTAGTCGAGTTTGCTGATCAGGCCCGCGAAATCGCCGATGCCGTCGTTGTTCGCATCGAAGAACGACTTGATGTGCAACTGGTAGATGACGGCGTCCTTGTACCACAGCGGGTCGTCGATGAAGGCTGCCGGGCGGGAACGCTTGGCCATGGGTGACTCCTTTCAATTGCATGCACAGACATCCGAGCTTGCTCGATCCCTGTGGGAGCGGGTTTACCCGCGAAGATGACACCGCGGTGCATGGCACCGGCTTCGCCGGTGTTCGCGGGTAAACCCGCTCCTACAGGTGCACAGTCTGAGCCTTGTTAACGGGCTTTTTCGATGCGCCAGATCCCGAATGGCTGATGCCAGGGCTCGATACGCATCCACTGGGTCTTGCCATGCCAGGTCCAGCGGTGGCCGTTCATCAGGTCTTCGCCTTGGGTGTCAGCATCGTCATCCAGCCCCAACTCCCACAGTGGCAGCTCGAAATGCGCCTCCTGGGCGTTGTGCGGGTCGAGGCTGATCGCCACCAGGATGTAGTTGTCACGCTCTGGGGTGCGCTTGGCGAAGTACAGGATGTTGTCGTTCCAGCAGTTGAAAAACGCCACGCCCAGGTGGGTTTGCAAGGCGCGGTTCTGCCGGCGAATGCGGTTGAGCTGGGCGATCTCGGCAATGATGTTGCCCGGCTGTGTGAAATCGCGCGGGCGGATCTGGTATTTCTCCGAATCCAGGTATTCCTCCTTGCCTGGCAACGGCGCGCTTTCGCACAGCTCGAAGCCGGAGTACATGCCCCACAGGCCCGAACCCATGGTGGCCAGCGCGGCGCGGATGAGGAAGCCGGCGCGACCGGAGGTGTGCAGGAAGAACGGGTTGATATCCGGCGTGTTGACGAAAAAGTTCGGCCGGTAGCACTGGCTCCACGGCGGCTGGTTGAGCTGCTGGTAGAATTCGCGCAGTTCCTGCTTGGTGTTCCGCCAGGTGAAGTAGGTATAGCTTTGCGCGTAGCCGACCTTGCCCAGGCGCGCCATCATCGCGGGCTTGGTGAATGCCTCGGCAAGGAAGATCACATCCGGGTAGCGGGCGCGCACATCGGCGATCATCCATTGCCAGAACGGCAGTGGCTTGGTGTGCGGGTTGTCGACGCGGAAGGTCTTCACGCCCTCCTCTACCCAGCCGAGCACCACGTCGCGCAGCGCCAGCCACAGCGAAGGGACGGCGTCCGGGGCGTAGAAATCGACGTTGACGATGTCCTGGTACTTTTTCGGCGGGTTCTCGGCGTAGCGAATGGTGCCGTCAGGGCGCCAGCTGAACCAGCCGGGGTGCTCTTTGAGCCATGGGTGGTCCTGCGAGCACTGGATAGCGAAATCCAGGGCGATTTCAAGGCCATGCTCAGCGGCGGCGGCAACCAGTCGACGAAAGTCTTCCCGCGTGCCCAGCTGGGGATGGATGGCGTCATGGCCGCCTTCGGCACTGCCGATAGCGTACGGGCTACCAGGGTCGCCGGGCTCGGCCTTGAGGGCGTTGTTGCGGCCCTTGCGGTGCTGCGTGCCGATGGGGTGGATGGGCGGGAAATACAGCACATCGAAGCCCATGTCACGGATCATGGGCAGGCGCTGGTGCACGTCATTGAAGGTGCCGTGGCGCTGCGGGTCATCGGTGATCGAGCGCGGGAACAGCTCATACCAACTGGCGAACTGCGCGGCCGGGCGGTCGACATCGACGGGGAACTCGCGGCTGCGGGCCAGGTAACTGCGGTGCCCCGCTTCGCTCATCAGGTGCGCAACGTCCGGGCCCAGCAACAGTGCCACCTGCCCGTCGGTATCCAGCGCCGCCAGGCGCTGCTGTAGCGCTTCGAGCTCATCGCGCAAGGCACCGCTGCACAGCTCGATGCCTTTGCCCAGCATCAAGCGGCCCTCTTCCAGTTCCAGTTTTACCTCGACACCGGCGTTGTACTTTTTCTCCAGGTCATGGCTATAGGTGGCGAACGGGTCGACCCAGGCCTCGATGCTGAACAGGTGCGGGCCAAGTTCGGTGGGGGTGAACTCGGCCAGCCACAGGTCGTTGCCCGCCGATTGCATCGGCACGCAATGCCAGCGCCGGCTGTTGGCCTGGCGCCAGTTGAGCATCACCGCCAGGCGGTCGTGGCCATCGCTATAGACCTTGCTGCTGACCGCCACTGTCTGGCCGCTGATGGCTTTGGCGGCGAAGGTGCCGGCTTCGAGCGCGGGTTCGGTGTCTTCGATCACGATACGCGGCGCCAGCAGCGCCTGGGACAGGCTGATGGCCTGGTCCGGGTGATCGTTCGCCGTGGGCACGCTTTCAAAGGGCTCGTTTCGTGACATCGACCTTGCTCCCTCAGGCTGGTGGCGGTAAGGGTTCAGAGCCGGGTACAGGCGCGGGGTTCAAAAAACTTGAGCGAACGGCAGCTGCCAGCGGTCAGAGCCTACAGCACCTCTTCACCCACCCACGCGAGGTCAGGCCATGAACATTCCCATTCCACCGGAAACCCCCGATCCCAATATCGACGACCCCAGCTTGCCGCCGCCCGTACCGGAAGAAGACCCGGACGAGCTGCCGATCAAGCCAACCATGCCGCCAACGGTGGGCGACCCGCCGAGCCAGGAGCCACCGGTGAAGGCTTAAGGGTAGACCACGCCACCTGATATTTTTGCCAGTAGCGGTGCCGATGGGTTGCGCTGAAGATTGAGGCTCCAGATATCAAGCCAGGAGCCTCCTTCATCGTGGATAGCGCAACCCGCCGGCAGCGTGAGGAATACGAGCGACAAGTGGTCGATATGCTTCAGGATGCAGGTGTGGTCGACTCGGGGCCAGGTACCTTGTTGGCACATCTGGACAGGGACAAATGCGAATTTGCGTTGATGCGCCTAGAGGCGCGTTACAGCGTTCGTTTGCGGCGTGATTACCTGAGCGTTGCCGAGGTTGCCGACGCACTCTACAAGGCGTTGGATGAGCGTTGATCATTTCGGCCCTCTCGCGGGCTTGCCCGCCCCCACAGGTACTGCGCCGTATCATAGGTCGGCTCGGGCCCTGTAAGAGCAACTGTCTTCTCGTGGATGCTGGCCTTGCCTGCGCGAAATAGGGGCCGGACAGCCCAGCACATTATCCAGGTTGACGCGGTTTAACTGTGCTCGCCGCTACGAATGACCGTTACTGGATCATTGAGTCGCGATGGCTATTAAATCCATCACTTTAGGATATGCACAGAGATCGATACAACTGACATTTCTGCCAGCAGCACAGGTGTTTACTTTAGCGCATGCTTCCCGTGATTACCCTACTAAAAGCGGGTTCGCTTGGCAGTTCATAGAACGAGGCGAAATCACAGCACTTTCAAGAAGCAAGCCGCGAACTGCGCGAAGCAAAGGAGTCATGAATGCCCCCATCAACGCGACACACTCAACGCCCTCAGCCTGTATGCTTTGCCCCCTATGGCCATAGTGGGGCGATCGGCGACGCGGCCATCGCCACTGGTTTCAATGGTGTTCCGATTGATATTCACGCCAATTGCTACCACTTAGGCCAGGGCTATCGGGCATTCTTTCCTGGGTTAATGCGATTCTCCAGCGCCGATAGCCTTAGCCCGTTCGGGCTCGGTGGACTGAACGCGTATGCCTATTGTAAAGGCGACCCTGTTAACTACGGCGATCCCCAGGGCACAGCCGGAGTACCGATTGGGAACACCCTTCGTTCTTGGAGGGCCACCGCGAAAGGGCAATTTGGTATTGGCAACACATCGCATCAAGTAAAATCCTATAGGAACGCAATGCGGGAGAATGAGAAGGTGCAGGGAGTCGATATCGCTCTGGATCTCTTAAATCATGAAGTTGATCTATTCAATGCCGTGACAAAGCATCTGAAAGAATTGGATTTTCATAGCATCACTCGTAAAAACCCTTTCGTCCGCGAAAAGCTCATCAAGGCTAGTAACAAGGCATTTGCAGAGCACACGAAGAATATATTAGACGGCCGCACGCAACGGTATGCTAATGATGTTCTTTTAACCGATAAGCACATTTACTTCTTAACCGACTTAGATGAAAGCTTGATAAACGCCTACGCGCCGTTCCGGGAAGAGCATAGCTGGAGGTACAAGGCTAGGTGGCTCGAGTGTGGAGACCTGTCATCGGCACAATGGTCAATAAGAGATGCTGAATCCTTTCTCAATGGCGATGATAGTTACCATTCCCTCGGAGTTCGAAGGTGAGTGCGCTTGCCGAAGGGTGACCTCTATCATTGACCACGACGAGCGACGTGGAAAGCTGAGGAATGCAACTCTTCCTGGTACGCAGTGACCTTACTATCGAGCCGATGTAAGGGTAGATCCGAAATCTCATGCTGGCATGGCCTGGCCTCATCGTGGGTTCACCCGCGATGAGGCCGGATAACCCAGTGCATCAACCTGCAGAAACAGCCGAAATTTCTGCGACACTGATCTCACGCATCCTGAATTTTTGCACCTTGCCGGTCACCGTCATTGGGTATTCGTCAACGAAACGGATATGCCGTGGCACCTTGAAGTGGGCGATGCGTGCCTTGCACCAAGCCTGCAGTTCCTCGACCGTGGCGCTATGCCCCGGGTGCAGCTTTATCCAGGCTACGATCTCTTCGCCATAGCGGCTACACGGGATGCCGATCACCTGCGCATCGGCCACCGCCGGGTGGGTGTAGAAGAACTCCTCCAGCTCACGTGGGTAAATGTTTTCGCCGCCGCGAATGATCATGTCCTTGTTGCGCCCGACGATGCGCACATAGCCCTGCTCGTCCATCACCGCCAGGTCACCCGAATGCATCCATCCGGCCGGGTCGATAGCATCCGCCGTGGCCTGGGGGTTGTCCCAGTAGCCCAGCATGACGCTGTAGCCGCGGGTGCAAAGCTCGCCAATCTCACCGCGCACGACGATGCAGCCATCAGCGTCCACCAGTTTGTTTTCCAGCTGCGGCTGGGTGCGGCCGACGGTGGTCACGCGCAGCTCCAGATCGTCGTCCGGGCCGGTCTGCAGCGACACCGGGCTGGTTTCGGTCATGCCGTAGGCGATCTGCACTTCTGCCATGTGCATCTGGTCGATGACCCGGCGCATCACCTCGATCGGGCAGGTGGCACCGGCCATGATGCCGCTGCGCAGGGTCGACAGGTCCATCTGCGCACGCGAGGGGTGATCGAGCATCGCGATGAACATGGTCGGTACGCCGTACAGGATGCTGGCACGCTCCTCGGCCACGGCGCGCAGGGTAAGCTCGGCGTCGAAGGCGTCGTTGGGGTAGATCATGGTGCTGCCGTGGGTGATGCAGCCGAGGTTGGCCATGACCATGCCGAAGCAGTGGTACAGCGGCACCGGGATCACCATGCGGTCGCAGGCCGTCAGGCCAAGGCTTTCTCCCACCATGAAACCGTTGTTGAGGATGTTGTAGTGACTGAGCGTGGCACCTTTGGGCGCACCGGTGGTGCCGGAGGTGTACTGGATGTTCACCGGTTGGTCGAACTGCAGGCCTTGCTGGCGGGCGGTGAAGGCCTCTAGCGTTGTCTGCCCAGCCTTTTCGGCCAGTGCATGCCAGCGCAGGAAGCCGGCAGGCGGGTTGGCGGCCAGGCTGATCACGCCGCGCAAGTCCGGCAGGCGCTCACTGACCAGTTTACCTGGCGAGGCGCAGGCCAATTCTGGCACCAGTTCCTGGACCATGGCGTGGTAATCAGACGTCTTGAAGGCATCTGCACACACCAGCCAGCGGCAGCCGGACTGACGCAACACGTATTCCAGCTCACCCACGCGATAGGCCGGGTTGATGTTGACCAGGATGGCGCCGACCTTGGCACTGGCCAGCTGCAAAATGCACCACTGGGCGCAGTTGGGCGACCAGATGCCGACACGCTCGCCGGTGTTCACGCCCAAGGCCATCAGCGCGCGGGCATGCACTTCGACCTGCTCGGCCAACTCCCGCCAGCTGTAGCGCAGACCCTGATGGCGCGACACCAGCGCCTCTGCATCGGCACAGCGGGCCACCGTGGCATCGAAGGCCTGGCCGATGGTCTGGGTCAGCAAGGCTTGGTCCTGGCGACCGCGGGTATAGCTCGGTTGACTCATGGGTGTCCCTTCTTGTGGTTGTTCTGGGCACGACTGAAGCAAGCGGGAATACTCTGGCGCAGATTTACGTTTACGTAAAGGTGATGAGTGGATTGACAGTGATCTCACGCAGGTTTACGTTAACGTAAAGGTGATGAACGACACCGGGATTCATCGGCACGGCACCGACCCTGTGGGAGCGGGTTCACCCGCGAATGCGATCAGTCAGGCAATGACGGTGACCCTGCTGACGCATTCGCGGGTAAACCCGCTCCCACAGGGTCGGCGCAAAGCCCTTGAGCTACGGTGTAACCCAATTTCAAGAACAAGAAGGTGCCCCAGCATGCATTACCCCTCCCTGAACTTCGCCCTGGGCGAAACCATCGACATGCTCCGCGACCAGGTGCGCACCTTCGTGGCCGCCGAACTGGCACCGCGGGCCGCGCAGATCGACCACGACAACCTGTTCCCCGCCGACATGTGGCGCAAGTTCGGCGACATGGGCCTGCTGGGCATCACGGTGTCGGAAGAGTATGGCGGCGCCGGCCTTGGCTACCTGGCCCACGTGGTGTCGATGGAAGAGATCAGCCGTGCCTCGGCCTCGGTGGCACTGTCCTACGGCGCCCATTCCAACCTGTGCGTCAACCAGATCAACCGCAACGGCACCCATGAACAGAAGCTCAAGTACCTGCCCAAGCTGATCAGCGGCGAGCACATCGGTGCGCTGGCCATGAGCGAGCCCAACGCCGGCTCCGACGTGGTATCGATGAAACTGCGCGCCGAAAAGCGCGGCGATCACTACGTGCTCAACGGCAGCAAGACCTGGATCACCAACGGCCCCGACGCCAACACCTACGTGATCTACGCCAAGACCGACCTGGACAAGGGCGCGCACGGCATTACCGCGTTCATCGTCGAGCGTGACTGGAAAGGTTTCAGCCGCAGCAACAAGTTCGACAAGCTGGGCATGCGCGGGTCCAACACCTGCGAGCTGTTCTTCGATGACGTGGAAGTGCCGGCAGAAAACATCCTCGGCCAGCTCAACGGCGGCGTACGCGTGCTGATGAGCGGCCTGGACTACGAGCGTGTGGTGTTGTCCGGTGGCCCCACCGGCATCATGCAAAGCTGCATGGACCTGGTGGTGCCCTACATCCATGACCGCAAGCAGTTCGGCCAGAGCATCGGTGAATTCCAGCTGATCCAGGGCAAGATCGCCGACATGTACACCCAACTGAACGCCAGCCGCGCCTACCTGTATGCCGTGGCCCAGGCCTGCGACCGTGGCGAAACCACCCGCAAGGACGCCGCAGGGGTCATCCTCTACACCGCCGAACGCGCCACACAAATGGCCCTGGAGGCGATCCAGATTCTCGGTGGCAACGGCTACATCAACGAATTCCCGGCGGGCCGCCTGCTGCGCGATGCCAAGCTGTACGAAATCGGTGCAGGCACCAGCGAAATCCGCCGGATGCTGATTGGCCGCGAACTGTTCAACGAAACCCGCTGAACATAAAGGACGGGCGCACATGGCTACCTTGCACACCCAGATCAACCCGCGTTCGGCGGAGTTCGCCGGCAACAGCGCGGCCATGCTCGAACAGGTTCAGGCCCTGCGCGGCCTGCTCGCCCAGGTGGCACAGGGCGGCGGGCCCAAAGCCCAGGAACGGCACACGTCGCGTGGCAAGCTGCTGCCGCGCGAACGCATCGACCGCCTGCTGGACCCGGGCTCGCCATTCCTCGAAATCGGCCAGCTGGCTGCCCATGAGGTATACGGCGAAGACGTGCCCGCCGCTGGCGTGATCGCCGGCATCGGCCGCGTCGAAGGCGTGGAATGCATGATCGTGGCCAACGACGCCACGGTCAAAGGCGGTTCGTACTACCCGCTGACGGTGAAGAAGCACCTGCGTGCGCAAACCATCGCCCAGCAGAACCGCCTGCCGTGCATCTACCTGGTAGATTCGGGCGGCGCCAACCTGCCGCGCCAGGACGAAGTGTTCCCCGACCGCGAGCATTTCGGGCGGATCTTCTTCAACCAGGCCAACATGAGCGCCCAGGGCATCCCGCAGATTGCCGTGGTGATGGGCTCGTGCACAGCTGGCGGCGCCTACGTACCGGCCATGGCCGACGAAGCGATCATGGTGCGCCAGCAGGCGACCATCTTCCTCGCCGGCCCGCCGCTGGTAAAAGCCGCCACAGGTGAAGTGGTGAGCGCCGAAGACCTGGGTGGCGCCGATGTGCATTGCCGCACCAGCGGCGTGGCCGACCACTACGCGGATAACGACGAGCACGCCCTGGCCATCGCCCGGCGCAGTGTGGCCAACCTCAACTGGCACAAGCTGGGCAAGCTGCAGCGCCTGGCACCGGTGGCGCCGCTGTATGCCGCCGACGAGCTGTATGGCGTGGTGCCAGCCGATGCCAAGCAACCGTTCGACGTGCGTGAAGTGATCGCGCGGCTGGTCGATGGCTCGGTGTTCGATGAGTTCAAAGCCCTGTTCGGCACCACCTTGGTGTGCGGCTTCGCCCACCTGCATGGCTACCCGGTGGCGATCCTGGCCAACAACGGCATCCTGTTCGCCGAAGCCGCGCAAAAAGGTGCGCACTTCATCGAGCTGGCCTGCCAGCGTGGCATCCCGCTGCTGTTCCTGCAAAACATCACCGGCTTCATGGTGGGCAAGAAGTACGAAGAAGGCGGCATCGCCAAGCACGGCGCCAAGCTGGTCACCGCCGTGGCCTGTGCCCAGGTGCCGAAGTTCACGGTGATCATTGGCGGCAGCTTTGGCGCCGGCAACTACGGCATGTGCGGCCGCGCCTACGACCCGCGCTTTTTGTGGATGTGGCCCAACGCGCGCATTGGCGTGATGGGTGCCGAACAGGCCGCTGGCGTGCTGGCGCAGGTCAAGCGCGAGCAAAGCGAGCGCAGCGGCCAGCCCTTCAGTGCCGAGGACGAGGCCAGGCTCAAGCAACCGATCCTCGACCAGTACGAGCACCAGGGCCACCCCTACTATTCCAGCGCCCGCCTGTGGGACGACGGCGTCATCGACCCGGCACAAACCCGCGATGTACTTGGCCTGGCGTTGTCTGCCGCGCTGAACGCACCGATCGAACAGAGCCGCTTCGGCATTTTCCGGATGTGACCCATGAGCGATTTCAGCACCCTTGAAGTGATCCGCGACCCACGCGGCTTCGCCACCTTGTGGCTGAGCCGCGAGGACAAGAACAACGCCTTCAACGCGCAGATGATCCGCGAGCTGATCGTGGCCATCGACCGCCTGGCCGAAGACGCCAGCCTGCGCTTTGTGCTGCTGCGCGGCCGTGGCCGGCACTTCAGCGCCGGTGCCGACCTGGCCTGGATGCAGCAGTCGGCGCAGCTGGACTTCAACACCAACCTGGATGATGCCCACGAACTGGGCGAGCTGATGTACGCCCTGCACCGCCTCAAGGCGCCTACCCTGGCCGTGGTGCAAGGTGCAGCCTTTGGCGGCGCGCTGGGCCTGATCAGCTGCTGTGACATGGCCATCGGCGCCGAAGACGCCCAGTTGTGCCTGTCGGAAGTCCGCATTGGCTTGGCCCCGGCAGTCATCAGCCCCTTCGTGGTCAAGGCGATTGGTGAACGCGCCGCGCGCCGCTATGCCCTCACTGCCGAGCGTTTCAGCGGCATACGGGCCCGCGAGCTGGGGCTGCTGGCCGAGGTGTACCCGGCCAGTGAGCTGGACGCCCAGGTCGAAGCGTGGGTGAACAACCTGCTGCAGAACAGCCCGCAAGCGTTGCGCGCCACCAAGGACTTGCTGCGCGAAGTGGACGACGGCGAACTCAGCCCGGCCCTGCGCCGCTACTGCGAGAACACCATCGCCCGCATCCGCGTCAGCGCCGAAGGCCAGGAGGGCCTACGCGCTTTCCTGGAAAAACGCCGCCCCGCCTGGCAAACCGATGACAAGAAGGAACCGCGCCCATGAGCCGCCCCGTTTTGACCACCCTGCTGGTCGCCAACCGTGGCGAAATCGCCTGCCGGATAATGCGCACCGCCAAGGCCATGGGCCTGACCACTGTTGCCGTGCACAGCGCCACCGACCGTGACGCCCGGCACAGCCGCGAAGCGGATATCCGCGTCGACCTGGGCGGCACCAAGGCCGCCGAAAGCTACCTGCTGGTCGACAAGCTGCTGGCCGCTGCCAAGGCCAGCGGTGCCCAGGCCATTCACCCGGGCTATGGTTTTCTGTCGGAGAACGCTGGCTTCGCCCGCGCTATCGAACAGGCCGGGCTGATCTTCCTTGGCCCACCTGCCACCGCCATCGACGCCATGGGCAGCAAGTCGGCGGCCAAGGCGCTGATGGACGCCGCTGGCGTGCCGCTGGTGCCGGGCTATCACGGCGAAGCCCAGGACCTGGACACCTTCCGCGCCGCCGCCGAACGCATTGGCTACCCGGTGCTGCTCAAGGCCAGCGCCGGCGGCGGCGGCAAGGGCATGAAAGTGGTGGAGGAAGAAAGCCAGCTGGCCGACGCCCTGGCCTCAGCCCAGCGTGAGGCGCAGTCGTCGTTCGGCGATGCGCGCATGCTGGTGGAAAAGTATGTGCTCAAGCCGCGTCACGTCGAAATCCAGGTATTTGCCGACCAGCACGGCAACTGCCTGTACCTCAACGAACGCGACTGCTCGATTCAGCGCCGCCACCAGAAAGTGGTCGAAGAGGCCCCTGCCCCCGGCCTGTCGCCCGAACTGCGCCGGGCCATGGGCGAAGCGGCGGTGCGTGCGGCCCAGGCGATCGGCTATGTGGGTGCCGGCACCGTGGAGTTTCTGCTCGATGCCCGTGGCGAGTTCTTCTTCATGGAGATGAACACCCGCCTGCAAGTGGAACATCCGGTCACCGAGGCCATCACCGGCCTGGACCTGGTGGCCTGGCAGATTCGCGTGGCCTGCGGCGAGCCCCTGCCGATCACTCAGGAGCAGGTGCCGCTGATCGGCCATGCCATCGAAGTGCGGTTGTACGCCGAAGACCCGGCCAATGAGTTCCTGCCTGCCACCGGCACGCTGGCGCTGTACCGTGAGTCGGCGCCAGGCGAAGGCCGGCGGGTGGACAGCGGGGTCAGCGAAGGCGACGTGGTGTCGCCTTTCTACGACCCGATGCTCGGCAAGCTGATTGCCTGGGGTGAAAACCGCGAACAGGCGCGCCTACGCTTGCTGGCCATGCTTGACGAGTTCGCCATTGGCGGGGTGAAGACCAACATTGCTTTCCTGCGCCGCATTCTCGCCCACCCGGCGTTTGCGGCGGCAGAGCTGGACACCGGCTTCATTCCCCGCCACCAGGATGTGTTGCTGCCGGCGCCCCATGCGCTGCCGGCGGGCTTCTGGGAAGCGGCAGCCGAAGCCTGGCTGCAGGGGCAGCCCGGGCATAAGCGTGATGACGACCGCAGTTCGCCGTGGGGTGCGCACAACGGCCTGCGCTTGGGCCTGCCGGCACGCAGCAGCCTGCATCTGGCAAGCGCCGGGCAGGACCAGGCGGTTGCCCTTGAGCGCAGCGCTGCGTCCACCTGGCAGCTAGCGGGTGAGCAACTGGTGCACGATCAGGCAGGCGTGCGCCGCCAGCATTTGGCAATCCGCCGCGATGGCACCCTGTACCTGCACTGGCATGGCGAGATGCACGCCATTCAGGCCTTCGACCCGATTGCCGAAGCCGAAGCCAGCCATGGCCATCAAGGCGGCCTGGGTGCGCCCATGAACGGCAGCATCGTGCGGGTGCTGGTAGAGCCGGGGCAGGTGGTTGAAGCCGGTACAGCGCTTGTAGTGCTGGAGGCCATGAAGATGGAGCACAGCATTCGTGCGCCGCATGGCGGAACGGTGAAGGCGTTGTTCTGCCAGGAAGGGGATATGGTCAGCGAAGGGACTGTGTTGGTCGAACTGGCTGAGTGAGGAAAGCGGGGCAACTGCCTTGCTCAGATTGTGAAGGTTTGCGCGATCACTGTGGGAGCGGGCATGCCCGCGAACACCGGCAAAGCCGGTGCCATACACCGCGTTAGATTCTTCGCGGGCGCGCCCGCTCCCACAAGTGATGCGCCAACTTCAACGCAACGCTGTACCTGTGGGAGCGGCTTTAGCCGCGAACACCGGCAAAGCCGGTGCCATACACCGCGTTGCATTCTTCGCGGGTGAACCCGCTCCCACAAGGGCAGCGCAATGCTTGAGGTCGGCACCGTACTTGTGGGAGCCCGGCTTGCCGGCGATGGGCTGCACAGCAGCCCCGGCAATCTAGAAGGCCCCATGCACCCGCACGACTACTCCCAGGATCTCGCAACCTTCTTCGCATAGTAGCGCCGGGTAGTTGCCGTTCAGTGCCTTCAAATAACGCTGCCCACCTTCCTCGGCCAACTCGCGGAAAATCGCCGACTTGCCCGGCTGACGAGCGATAACCAAGCGCCCAGCCTCAGCCTCCACGCCCGGGTCGACCAGCATCCGCATGCCCTGCGGCACACTGCGACCACTGACAGCGCTCATCGCGTCATTTTCAACCGTCAGCCAGAAAGCCTTGCCCTGGGCCAGGTAGTCCGTCTGCTCGAACACACCCGGCTCCTCACGCTCTGCAACACCCAGCTCATTCCAGGCCAGCACCGGGTAGCGGAAACACGCGATGCACTGCATGAGATCCAGATTGTTATCAGCGCCCTCCTCCCGGCAAACCTCTTCAACCAGACCATGAATACGCAACTCCAGGCTGACGTTGTAATGAGGAATACCAAGCTCGACAAACGTGCGGTTCATCGACTCGATCTTTGGCTGTCGCCGCTTGTTCACCCAATGCCCCACGCTGCCCTGAGACACTCCAACGCGCTCGGCAAGCTGCTCTTGAGTGAGCCCTAACGTCTCCATCCTCTTCCGGACGAGGGCAATCCATCTATCCATATTCATCGTTGACACGATACTCCTTATCGAGCCCTGCCCAGCCCCGGCAATCTAGAAGGCCCCATGCACCCGCACGACAACACCCAGGAACTCGCAGCCCTCTTCACACAGGATTGTCGGATAGCGCGTATTCAACGGTTTGAGCATCTTGTCGCCACCCTCCTCGACCAACTGCCGCAACACTGCAGGCCGCCCCGGCTGCCGCGCAATCACCAACCTGCCGGGTTCTGCCTGCAGGCCGGTGTCCACCAGCACTCGCATGCCCTCAGGCACGCTCTTGCCACTGGCTGCATTCATCGAGTCGTTTTCCACCACTAGCCAGAACGCATTGCCTGCGGGCATGTAATCCGTCTGTTCGTGGCATTTGCCCGCTTCAGGTAAAGGCCCCTGCAAGTCAGCCCAGGTCAGAACCGGGAAGCGGAAGCTTGCATAAAGCAGCGCTTGGGCTGATACCGGCTGCTCGACCGCATAGCGCCCAGGGGCTTCGCGCAAGATGTCACGCTCTACCACCATGACTTGTGCCTCCAGAAACACCAGGCCAAGTTTCTCCAGCTTTTCGTTGATGGTTTCCAGCGTCGGCCGCCGCGTGCCACGTAGCCAATGACCCACGCCACCCTGAGTCATGCCCAGCCGTTCGGCCAGCTTCAGCTGGCTGAGGTTGTGTTCGCGCTTGTAGCGCTTGAGAAATGCGTTCCAGTTTTCCATGAGCGGAAACAATACGGACTGTATTATCCGCAGCAATACACAATCTGAATTATTTATTTGAGCATAACCAGTACAGATTGACCTATCCTCTGATTCCATTGTGTTTGAAGGGAAATCACAAGGTATCGCGATGAAACCACCGAAAAACGACGAAACAGATCTCGACAGCGAAGCCGCCCGCCGCGCCCTCGACTACTACCTCAACCCCAAGCCGCAGCGCCCGACCCTCGACAACAAGATCTGGACCCTGCACGAGAGCGTCACCGGCGACCAGGCCCGGGAGCACGCCATCGCCCTGCTGCGCTGCGCCGCCGCTACAGCGCAGGAAACCGCCAGCCACCAGCACGGCAGCCAGCGCGAGCTGACCTACGCGTTGATGCACATGGTGGATATGGCCCGCGCCCTGCTGGAGCACAAGCGCGCCGCAGATCCGGATTTCTGAGTAAAAAGGAGGGAGAGAACGTGATGGCCGCGAACGGCAGAAGCCCCGACTGCCGGGACAAGGAAGCGCATCGGTAAAACTTTTTTACCGAATTAGCGAAAATTCATTTGACTGGCAAATGATAACGATTATTATTGCACTCAGCTGATCGCGAGATCTGCTGGATAACCTGGAGCTTAGGTCGCTCTCAGATTATCTCCTCATCAGGCTAATCACGGTTTTTGACCCGGCTTTTTGCCGGGTCTTTTTTTTTGCTCTTCAGGCTAATGAAGATCGTGATGGCGCGCATGATAGCAAAGGTGTTTCAGGGCGTGAACGCTCATTACAAAACTTTGCGGAATCAGCACTTGAGAATCAATCTCGTTTCGCCTACGCTGGTCTCGCATCAAGGAAGATGCCCCCACCCCTCCCCCTTCAAGCAAGGAGCTGTCCATGACCCGTCTGCTACTGCCGCTTGAACACCCAACGCCTGTTGCCGAACACGATGCCGACCACGCCCTGCTGCACGCCCTGAAGCGGCTGCCCCGGCGCGTGCAGCAAGTATTCCTGCTCAACCGCCTCGACCAACTGGACTTCGCCACCATCGCCGCCCGCCTCGACCTGCCCCTGGCGAGCATCGAGCGGAATATGGACCAGGCGCTGCAGGCCGGTCGCTCGCGCCGTGATGTACTGTCGAGTGTGGCCGGGCAATGGTATGTGCGCTTGCAAAGCCCCCAGGTGACAGCTTGCGAACGGATCGACTTTCGTCGCTGGCTGGATGCGGATACGGCAAACCTGCACGCGTTTCACGAAACCGAACTGCGCTGGCGCAGCCTGTTGGCGCCGGCACGGCAACTGGGCCATGACGGCTGGTACCGGCAAGGCCGGGCGGCGCTGTCGCTGGGTGGGTGCTCGATTGCGGTCGGGCTTGGCGTGGCGGCGTTGGTAGTGTTTGGTCTCTGGGCCTGATCGCGCACTGGCAAGCCGGTCAAAAGCGCTCCGCCGGGTCTGTGGTCATGAGCATCTGCTGGAACCGCTCCAGAAAGATCGACTCGGCTTGGGTAAACTTCTGTTCACGGTTCCACAGCAGATACACGTTCACATCGATCACCCCTTCCCACGGCGGCAGACGCCACAGCTCATTGGCCTGTACATCCGCCGCGACGATGTGCTCCGGCAGGCAACCAATGCCATAACCGGCCCCCACCAGCCGCAGGATTTCATCCAGGCTCGGTGAAGATGCGACGATACGCCCGGTAAACCCCTGCTGATCACGAAACACCGTCAGCGGCGACAGGTTGCCGCCCATTTGGTCACTGGTGAAGCTCACGAAGTTCTCGCCCTGCAAGTCGGCCACGGTAAGGTTCTTGCGACCAAACAAGCGATGGCGCTTGCCACAGAAAAACGCGTAGCGCTGTTCGAGCAGCACCCGTTGCTCCAGCCGGGGCTGGGGGGTGCGGCACAGGCTCAAACCGAATGATGCGGTCTTCTGCAACAAACCACTGGCCACATCCGAACTGCGCAGCACGTCTATTTCCAGCTCCACCTGCGGATAGTCGCTGTGAAATTGTGCAAGGAAGTCATCGTAGGCACGCGACTGGATGCGGCTGATGCTGAGCAGACGGATCTTGCCCGTCACCGTCTCGGCCGGGCTGTCCAGCGCAGGCCCCAGCCGCGAGACCGTGCCGTACAGCTCGGCCGCGATCTGCATTACTTCCTCCCCCGCCTTTGACAGGTTGATGCGTGGCCCGCGGCGTACCACCAAGGCACTCTCCAGCTGCTCCTCCAGGCGCCTGAGCGCCTGGCTAACGGCCGGCTGGCTGAGGTGCAGGCGTGCCGCGGCCCGGCTGATGCTGCCCTCCTGGCCGATCACCAGAAAGGTCCGCAACAGGTTCCAATCGAGGCGGTCATTGAGGAAACGCTTGGCTTCGGGGTCTCTTGCGAGGGTCGTTGTCGTCGGCGTCATTATTTGTTGGTCTTATACTTGAGTATTTAAATTAGAAGCTTTTCCTAGCATAGGACTTGGCTCAACATCTAGCAACGCACCGCCAGAGTGCCTTTGCCCTGCCCGTGCAGGGCTCTCCTTCTCCTGCCTATAACAATGACGCCCAGGAGCCTCAGATGAAGAGCAATACCCCCACCCCGCGTCGTGCCGCGGCGGCTGCCTTTATTGGCACCACCATCGAATTCTATGATTTCTACATCTACGCCTTCGCCGCAGCCCTGGTGCTCGGGCAGCTGTTCTTCCCCAGCGAAAACCCGATGCTCAGCACCATGTCCGCGTTCGGCAGCTTTGCCGTGGGCTTTATCGCACGGCCGTTCGCCGGCATGGTGTTCGGCCACCTGGGCGACCGCCTGGGGCGCAAGAAAATGCTGCTGGTCACGATTGTGCTGATGGGCGTGGCCACCACCTGCATCGGCCTGCTGCCGACCTACGCACAGGCCGGTATCTGGGCCCCCATCGGCCTGATATTCCTGCGCCTGCTACAAGGCATCTCGGTCGGTGGTGAATGGGGCGGCGCGGTGCTGATGGCCAGCGAGCATGCGCCCAAGGGCCGCAAGGTGTTCTTCGCTTCGTTTGCCCAGTGGGGCAGCCCGGCGGGCCTGCTGCTGGCGCTAATCGCCTTCCGCTTCATTACTGCGATGGAGACGGAAGACCTGATGAGCTGGGGCTGGCGTATTCCGTTCCTGATGAGCGGGCTGCTGATGATCGTCGGTTTGCTGATCCGCTTCGGCGTGCCGGAGTCACCAGAGTTTGCCGAGGTCAAGGACAGCGACCAGACCAGCGACAACCCGGTGCGCGAAGTGCTGCGCAACCACTGGCGGAACATCGTCTTCGCAGCCCTGGCCGTAACCATAGGCTCTGGCGGGTTCTTCTTCACCAACACCTTCATGATCACCTACGTCACCCAGTATCAGGGCATAGCCAAGACCACCATTCTCGATTGCCTGTTCGTGGTCACCATCCTGCAGTTTCTCTCGCAACCCTGTTCGGCCATGCTCGCCGAGCGCCTTGGTGAAGGGCGCTTCCTGAAGTGGGTCGCGGCGCTGTGCATGGTGGTGCCGTACCCGATGTTCCTGCTGGTGCAGACCGGCAACGTGGTCTACATGACCGCTGGTATCGCCCTGGCCGTGGTCCTGCTGTCGGCGCTGTATGCCGTGATTGCCGGCTACATGGCCGAAGCATTCCCGGCCCGGGTCCGTTACTCGGGCATTTCGATCGCCTACCAGCTGGGCAGCGGCCTGACCGGTGGCCTTACGCCAATGCTGGGCACGTTCGTTGCCGGCCAGTTCGCCGGGCAATGGCTACCGTTGGCGCTGTTCTTCAGCGTGCTGGCCTTGATGTCGCTGGCCGGCGTGCTGGGGCTCTCGCACCTGCGCAACGCCAGCGCCAGGCCGGTCGCCCTCTCCACTTCGCAAGGAATCGCCTGATGAGCAACAAGCCTCACGCCATGTCAGAAACCGAATGGCAAGCACGCTGCGAGCTGGCTGCGCTGTATCGCCTGATCGCCTACTACCGCATGACCGACCTGATCGACACGCACATCACCCTGCGTTTACCCGGGCCTGACCGGCACTTCCTGATCAACCGCTATGGCGTGGCATTCGAGAAGATGCGCGCCAGCGACCTGGTGCTGATCGACCTGGACGGCAACGTGGTCGACAGCCATTTCAACGGCGGCAAGGTCAATGCGGCCGGCTTTGTCATCCACTCGGCGATCCACGAGGCGCGCCCGGACCTGCACTGCATCATCCACACCCACACGGCAGCGGGCATGGCGGTGGCAGCACAACGTGACGGCCTGCTGCCACTGACCCAGCACGCGCTGAAGTTCTACGGCAACCTGGCGTACCACACCTACGAAGGCATCGCGCTGTCAATGGAAGAACGCGAACGGCTGGTCGCCGACCTTGGTACGCACAAGGCGATGATCCTGCGCAACCATGGGCTTTTGGCCGCAGGCAGCAGCGTGGCGGCAGCGTTCCACGAGATCTACTTCCTGGAGCGCGCTTGCCAGGCTCAAATCCAGGCGATGTCTGCCGGCGTGGCGTTGAACATCCCCAATGAGGAAGTGTGCCGGCACACCGCCGCACAGTTCGGGCGCGATGGCATCGACGGCATCATCGACATGGCCTGGCAGGCCGCGCTCAGCCTGATCGACGCGCAGCGCAGCGAGTGGTGCAGCTGACATGGCCAGCCTCGTATTGCTTTGCCAGAACCCGGCGCTGACTGACTGGCTGGCCGCGCTGTTCACCGAGCACGTCCCGCAGCTGAACGTGTTGCGCCCGGAAGATGCCGGCGCAAGGCACGCCGAAGTGGCCGTATGCTGGTTCCCGCCCGAAGGTAGCCTTGGCCGCTTGCCGAACCTGCGCCTGGTGCACTCGATCGGCTCGGGCATCGATCACCTGGCGCAGGACAGCTCACGCGATGCGTCGCTGCCGGTGTGCCGGGTGGTCGACCCTGACCACACCCAGGGCATGAGCGAGTACGTGCATTGGGGCGTGCTGCACTTTCACCGGGGCTTCGACCGGGTAATCGCCGGCAATGCCAGCCAGCACTGGCAGCGCCCGGTGCAGCGCAAGGCGGGGGATTTCCGGGTCGGCGTGATGGGCCTGGGCGCGATTGGCGCACCGGTGGCGCAGCGGCTGGCGGCGGCGGGTTATGACGTGCGCGGCTGGGCCCGCACGCCGCGCCAGGTCGATGGCGTAAACACCTTCGCAGGCCCGGCTTCGCTGCAAGGCTTCCTCGCCGGGCTGGATGTGCTGGTCAACCTGCTGCCCCTCACCGCCAGCACGCATGGCGTACTGAACCATGCCGTATTCCGGCACATGGCCGAAGGCAGCGCCCTGATCAACTGTGGTCGTGGCCAGCACCTCAACCCGCACGACTTGCGCCAGGCGCTGGCCAGCGGGCAGTTGCGCGGCGCCTTGCTCGATGTGTTCGAACAGGAGCCGTTGCCTGCCGATTCGCCGCTGTGGCACACGCCCGGCGTGTGGGTGACACCGCACATGGCCTCGGCCGCGTCCGACCTGTGCATCGCCCGGCAAGTGGCCGACAACGTGTCGCGCCTGAGTGCCGGGCTGGGACTGAACAATCTGGTCGATCCCGAACTGGGTTATTGACCGCACGCGTTACCAAGAGGTGATTCATGAAAACGTTTTTCCATCCTGCTCAACGCCTGCACCACCCCCGCTCCTATCTGTCGCGTGGCCAGATGCGCCAACCGCAGGAAGTGCCGGCCCGCATCGACCCGCTACTGGCAGTAGTCGAAAAACTCGGCTACCCGCTGCTCGAACCCGCCGACCACGGCCTCGCCCCGCTGGCGGCCGTGCATGGCCAGGCGTACCTGGACTACCTGGGCAGCGCCTACCAGCAGTGGCACGAAGTGCCGGAAGACTGGGGCGACGAGGTGATGTCCAACATCTACATCCGTGAAGGCAACCCCTTGCGCGGCATCCTCGGCAAGACCGCCCGCTACCTGGCCGATGGCAGCTGCCCGATCGGCGAGCACACCTGGCAGGCCGCTTACTGGTCGGCGCAGAGCGCGGTGGCCGCGGCACATGCGGTAATCGAAGGCGACCAGGCCGCTTATGCCCTGTGCCGGCCACCAGGGCACCATGCCCGCGCCGAAGCCGCAGGTGGCTTCTGCTTCCTGAACAACGCCGCAATCGCCGCCCAGGTGCTGCGTGGCAAGTTCGGCAAAGTCGCAGTGCTCGACACCGACATGCACCACGGCCAAGGCATCCAGGAAATCTTCTACGAGCGAGACGATGTGTTGTACGTGTCGATTCATGGCGACCCGACCAACTTCTACCCGGTGGTCGCCGGTTTCGATGATGAGACCGGGGCTGGCGCAGGGGCTGGCTTCAACCTGAACCTGCCCATGGCCCATGGCGCCAGCGAAGCGGATTTCTTTGCCTGCATGGACCAGGCAGCAACGGCGCTGCGCGCCTTCGCCCCGGACGTGCTGGTGCTGTCGCTGGGCTTTGACATCTACGAAAACGACCCGCAGTCCAAGGTACACGTCAGCCATGAAGGGTTCCGCCTGCTGGGGCAGCGGATCAAGGCACTGGGCCTGCCTTGCGTGGTGGTCCAGGAGGGTGGCTACGACATTGCGACCCTGGATGAAAATGCCGCGCGCTTCTTTACCGGCATGACTGCCTGAGGCAAAACCCCATGTGCTCCGGGTTGCCTTGAGCAACCCGGCCTACCGAGTAATACAACAATAAAGAGCGCAACTTGCCGCACCCGCAAGTTAGCGATCAGGCCCCCGGCTGCCCGCCGCAGACGCAGGGGCAATAACAATAAATCTTCACGCTGCCGTTCTTGAATCTGGCAATAAGGAAGTGTTCATGTCGCTTAAAACTTTCACCTTGGGGATGGCAGGCGCCAGCGCCTGTCTGTTGGGCTCGATTGCCTGCGCGGCTGAATCGGACCCTGGTTTTATTGAAGACAGTACCACCACGGTGGGCTTGCGAAACTTCTACTGGAACGCCGACAACCGCAACGGCAGCTACCTCAACCCGGCCGGCGAGCGGCAAAGTTATCGCCAGGAATGGGCGCAAGGTGTGCTAGCCAAGTTCAATTCCGGCTATACCCAAGGGCTGGTGGGGTTCGGCCTAGACTTGCATTACATGGGCGCAATAAAGCTCGACGGTGGCAAGGGCCGGGTTGGCGACGGTATCGGCAATGGCGGTATCGTCTCCCGCGATAACCAGGGCGACCCCAAGGCTGAATATTCCAAGGCCGGTGGTGCGGTAAAGATGCGCGTCGGCAGCACCGAACTGGCCTATGGCGACCTGTTCCCCGATTCACCGGTGCTGAAGTACGGCGATATCCGCCTGCTGCCGCAAACGCTCCGAGGCTGGAACGTCACCGATCGTTCCTTCGCCGGGCTGGCCCTCAATGCAGGGCGCTTTACCTCCAGCAGCGACCGTGCAGCCACCAATCACGGCGGCAAGCTGGGTACCGCTTACGGTGGCCGCCAGGCCGACAGTGACTTTGTCAGTTATTACGGCGGTATCTACACCGGCCTCGACAATGTGAAGATCAAGTTGTTCGGGTCGGAACTCGACAATATCTGGAACCAGCAATTTGCATCGTTCGAATACCGGGTGCCTTTGAAGGCGGGTGGCGTGTTCAATACCGGCGCCAATTACTACCGCACCCGCGACACCGGCACCTCGCGGCTTGGCGACATACGCAACGATGCCTGGAGTGCACGGGTGGGCTACGCAATGGGTGGTCACAAGTTCGAAGTTGCTTATACCCGCATCGACGGCGACCAGCCTTTCGACTATGTCTGGAACAGTTTCGACATCGAACTGGATGCGGCCTCCCAAGGCAGCGACTTCAACAGCCCCAACGAAAGAGCCTGGAGTGCACGTTACGACCTGGACGCCGTCATCTTTGGCGTACCCGGGCTGAGCTTCACGGCGCGCTACATACGCGGTAGCGATATCGATGGCCGCGACGCTGGCGGTGCCTATTCACGGTTCCAGGCGGTGCGCGACGGGTCGCAATGGGAACGGGACCTGTGGGTGAAATACGTGGTGCAGTCAGGGCCTGCGAAAAACCTGTCCCTGCGGCTGCTGCACGCGTCGATGCGCACGGGCGGCGATTACGGGGCAATCGCCAATGACCTGGACCAGACCCGGATCATTCTGGACTACCCACTGGACCTGAGCTTTCTTAAATAGCCCCGCAAACCTGCGCGGGGCTATCGGAGCAACGGTCTTGCACCATCACTCAGGCTAACGCATCAACCTGTAGGAGCAGCCTTGTGCTGCGAAGTGGCCGGTAAGGCTGAGATTATCTTCGGCTGCAATGACCTCTTCGCAGCACAAGGCTGCTCCTACAGAGCTTGTGTTTGCCTTGAGAAAGGAGAAAGTCAATAAAATGCAGGCATAAAAAAAGAGGCCCTAGGGCCTCTTCTTTCTTGATCCCAGCGACGCACTGAGGATCGAATTTGGAGCGGGAAACGAGACTCGAACTCGCGACCCCGACCTTGGCAAGGTCGTGCTCTACCAACTGAGCTATTCCCGCGTCGTGATGGGTGCCATTCTAGCGATTTCTAAAACAGCGTCAACCCCTTGATTCAAAAAAAGTTTATTTCTGCTCGGAGCCTTCGCGCAGGTGCGGCCAGGCGGCCAGCAGGTAGTGCACCATCGACCACAGCGTCAGCCCCGCCGCCACCAGCAGCAGCCCGTAGCCCAGAATGACCCAGAACGTTACCGCTGGCGGGTTGGCCAGCAGGATCACCAGCGCCAGCATCTGCGCCGCGGTCTTCCACTTGCCAAGGTTGGACACCGCCACGTGCGCCCGCGCGCCCAGCTCGGCCATCCACTCGCGCAGGGCCGACACCACGATTTCGCGGCCAATGATGACCGCCGCCGGCAGGGTCAGCCAGAAGTTGGCGTGGGTCTGCACCAGCAGCACCAAAGCCACCGCCACCATCAGCTTGTCAGCCACCGGGTCCAGAAACGCACCGAACGGCGTGCTCTGCTGCAGGCGACGCGCCAGGTAGCCGTCCAGCCAGTCGGTGGCGGCGGCAACGGCAAACACGCTGCTGGCTGCCATGTAGCTCCAGTGATAGGGCATGTAGAACAGCAGAATGAAGCACGGAATGAGCAGGACGCGTAGAACGGTGAGCAGGTTTGGAATATTCATCGGTACGACTGGCTGCAAGTTGAGCCCGGCATTCTACTCGCTATGCAGGCTGGCATAAATCGACTCGGCAAGCTTTTTACTGATGCCGGGGGCTTTGGCGATTTCATCGACACTGGCGCGGTTGAGCTCCTGGAGGCCGCCGAAATGTTTCAGCAGGTCGCGCCGGCGCTTGGGCCCTACCCCGGCTACATCCTCCAGGCTGGACACCCGGCGGGCCTTGCCGCGGCGAGCGCGGTGGCCGGTAATGGCGAAACGGTGGGCTTCGTCGCGGATCTGCTGGATCAGGTGCAGGGCCGGTGAATCACCTTTCAGCGTGAACTCGTGGTGCACGTCGTTCAGGTACAGGGTTTCAAAACCGGCCTTGCGGGTTACGCCCTTGGCTACACCCAGCAAGGTCAGGTCGGTGAAGCCCAGTTCCTGCATCACATCGCGAGCCATGTTCAGCTGCCCCTTGCCGCCGTCCACCAGCAACACGTCAGGCAGCTTGCCCTCACCGTCCTTGATGCGCCCGTAACGGCGGGTCAGGGCCTGGTGCATGGCGGCGTAGTCATCGCCGGCCGTGACGCCTTCGATGTTGAAGCGGCGATAGTCGGACTTCAGCGCGCCCTCTGGGCCGAATACCACACAGCTGGCCACGGTAGCTTCGCCACTGGAATGGCTGATGTCGTAGCACTCCAGCCGCTGCGGCACTTCGTCCAGGCCCAGCACTTCGGCCAAGGCCTCGAAGCGTGCAGCCATGTGCTGGCGGTTGGCCAGGCGAGCATTGAGCGCCTGCTCTGCATTGGTCACTGCCAGCTGCTGCCACCGCGCGCGCGTGCCGCGTACCCGATGGCTGATGCTCAGCTCGCGGCCCCGCAGCGTGTGCAGTGCTTCGGTGATGGCGTCGAAGTCTTCGTGAACAACGTTGACGATCAGCTCGCCGGGCAGTTCGCGCTCTGCGTTGCCCAGGTAGTACTGGGAGAGGAATGCGGCCATGACCTCGGCCACATCCTCCTCGATGCCCACCTGCGGGAAGAAGTTCTTGCTGCCCAGCACCCGGCCACCACGCACGCTGATCAGGTGCACGCAGGCACCACCCGGGTTCACGAAGGCGGCGATGACATCGACGTCGCCGCTGCCGCCCTCGATGTACTGCTGGTCCTGCACGCGGCGCAACAGGGCAATCTGGTCGCGCAGCTCGGCGGCTTTTTCGAAATTGAGGGCCATGGCGGCCTTCTCCATCTCGGCATTCAGCTCGTTGCCCAATTGCTGGCTACGGCCTTCAAGAAACATCACCGAATGGCGCACGTCGTCGGCGTATTCCTCGGCGGTGACCAGATCGGTGCAGGGCCCTTTGCAGCGTTTGATCTGGTACTGCAGGCACGGCCGGGTGCGGTTGGCGTAGTAGCTGTCTTCGCACTGGCGCACCGAAAAGGCCTTTTGCAGCAGGCTGAGGCTTTCGCGGATGGCCCCGGCGCTGGGGTATGGGCCAAAGTAGCGGCCCTTGGCCTTCTTCGCCCCACGGTGAATCCCCAACCGCGGGAACTCGCCGTCGGACAGGAACACGTAGGGGTAGGATTTGTCGTCGCGCAGCAGGATGTTGTACGGCGGCCGCCATTCCTTGATCAGGTTCTGCTCCAGCAGCAACGCCTCGGTTTCGTTGGCGGTGATGGTGGTTTCAACCTGGGCGATACGGGCTACCAGCGCGGCGGTCTTGGGCGCCAGGCCGGTTTTGCGGAAATAGCTGGCCAGGCGTTTTTTGAGGTTCTTGGCCTTGCCCACGTAAAGCAGACGGGCTTCGGCGTCGAACATTCGGTAAACGCCCGGGCGACCACTGCAGGTCGCCAGGAATGCGCTGGCATCAAAAGCTTGGGACATGAGGTTTTACAGGCTTGCGTCGACCATACCGTGGCGAACGGCCAGCAAGGTCAGTTCGACGTCGCTGGTGACCGAGAGTTTTTCAAAGATCCGATAACGGTAAGTATTGACGGTCTTGGGCGAGAGGCACAACTTGTCAGAGATGATCTGCACTTTTTGGCAGCCGACAATCATCAGGGCAATCTGGATTTCCCGCTCCGACAATGTGTCGAACGGTGACCCCTGCGGCTGGAACGGTTTCAGCGCCAGCTGCTGGGCGATTTGCGGGCTGATGTAGCGCTGGCCGGCAAACGCCAGGCGGATGGCCTGGACCATTTCGTCAAGGCCTGCGCCTTTGGTCAGGTAACCGGCCGCACCGGCTTGCAACAGGCGGGTGGGGAACGGGTCTTCCTCGCACACTGTCACAGCCACTACCTTGATGTCCGGGTGGCTGCGCAGCAGTTTGCGGGTGGCCTCAAGGCCGCCGATGCCGGGCATTTTCACATCCATAAGCACCACATCAGGCCTGAGCTCGCGAGCCAGCTTGAGCGCGGACTCGCCCGAGTCCCCCTCACCCACCACCTGCAAGCCATCGATGTCGGCCAGCATGCGGGTGATACCGGTTCGTACCAGATCGTGATCGTCGACCACTAAGACCCTAATCAAGCACACACCTCGTCAACAGGGCGATTGGATCCCGCCACCTTAACAAAATTTTTCCAAACGGGGCTAACGCATTGCTTCTGTAAGAAACGCCTGACGCTCAACAGTGACAGGCCTCACTGTTTGCCTTGGTTTTCTATCGCTGCTCAAGCGGCCCAGCAGGTGCCAGATGGCCGCCTGGTCGTCGATGGGCAATTGCCGGAAGGCGCCCAGCAGTCCCGACTCATCCGTGCTCAGGCCCTCCAGCGGGGCCGGCGTGCGGATGCCGCTAAGCACGTACAGTGCATCCACCCCCCTGACGGCGAGGGCTGCCAGGTAATCGACCCGTGGCGTGCGCTCGCCGCTTTCGTACTTGCCCTGGGCATTGGGCTCGACCCCACCGATATCGCCAAACACGCGCTGGGTCATGCCCAGGCGCTCACGCTCTTCCCGCAGCCGCGGACCAATCCCGTTCATTGTGGGCATCTCCTTATCCCCTGATCACGCTCATCCCCCGCCGCCCCGTCTGCGGGCGACTGTGAGCGCTGGGTTTACTATGCCCCTGCGCTCCAATCGCGACAAGCCATCATTGCGATACTAGCCAATCGTGCGCTGCATGCGCACAAAGCACGCGTCCTCACCCATTTCGACAAAGCCATGGCGCTGGTACAACCCGCGCGCCGGGTTGCTGCGAAACACCATCAGCCTCAGCAACGGCAGGCGCCGCTGCCCGGCCCACAGCGCCAGCTCCTCCAACACCCAGCTGCCGACACCGCGCCCGCGATGCTCGGGCAACAGGTGCAACTCGCGGATAAACAGTGCCTGGTGGTCCTGGCTGAGGCTGCAGAAACCCAACAGGCTGTCGCCTTCGCGGATCAGCCACTGCTCGCGCCAACCCCAGGCCTGGTCGAAGGCGTCCTCGATCCAGAGCAGGTCAAATTCACGGTAATACGGCAGCATGGCGCGCCGCGTGAGGTCGCGGGCGAACGTACGGTGACTGTCGTTGGCGGCAATCAGTTGCAGGGGCATTACCACATCACTCATTGGGCATAGCACACGGGTGAACTGCAAGGCCCACGCCGGTCCAGTTCGCTTTCCAGCCATTCGGCCAGCACTCGGGCATTGTTGTGCTCGGTGTCCTTGCCTGCATAAAGCAGGGTCAGCGGGCCCTTCCCGGCGAGGTCCAGCAGCGGATACCAATACTCGGGGTGAGCGGCGAGCTCTCGTTGGTAGCGCTGGGTGAAACCGGCAAAGTCCACCTCCCCTTGGTGAAGCGCCTTACGCAAATCATCCGAGGGTGCCACTTCGCGCAACCACTGCGCGTGGAGGTTTTCCTTGCGCAGGTTGCGCGGCCATAGGCGGTCTACCAGCACACGCTGGCCATCGTCGGCTGCGGCTGCTTCGTAGACACGCTTGCAGCGGATCATGGGTTTCTCCTGCTTTTACCGTCCGTCTTGAGCCTAGATAATTCATTGATCGAGGTCACGGTCGGGTTGCGAATTGTTTCTATGCTCAAGGCCTTCGGCAACTTGCCCAACGCCAACCGGAGCCATCATGGCAACCCCGTCACTGGCCAGCCAGCCGCACCTGGCCCAGCGCGACGCCCGCCCGCAGCTTGCCCACAAGCCTGGGCGCGCCACCCTCGTGTTGTTCTTCGGCCTGCTGCTGGCCGGTATCGCCTACACCGCCTGGAGCCTGAAGCAGGATGTAAACGCCAGCGGCACGGTGATCACCACAGTCACGCCGTTTCTGCTGTTGGGCCTGGCACTGTTGATTGCCCTGGGCTTCGAATTCGTCAATGGCTTCCACGACACCGCCAACGCGGTGGCCACCGTGATCTACACCAACGCGCTGCCGGCACCGATCGCAGTGGTGTGGTCCGGGCTATGCAACTTACTCGGTGTGCTGCTCTCCAGTGGCGCAGTGGCATTCGGCATCATCGCCCTGCTGCCGGTGGAACTGATTCTACAGGTGGGCTCCTCGGCCGGCTTTGCAATGGTCTTTGCCCTGCTGCTGGCGGCGATCATCTGGAACCTCGGTACCTGGTGGCTGGGGCTGCCGGCGTCATCCTCGCACACCCTGATCGGCTCGATCATCGGTGTGGGTGTGGCCAATGCCCTGATGCATGGGCGTGACGGCACCAGCGGCGTGGACTGGGCCCAGGCCAGCAAGGTGGGCTACGCCTTGCTGTTCTCCCCCCTGATCGGCTTTGCCTGCGCCGCCCTGTTGTTGCTCGCCCTTCGAGCTCTGGTGAAGCGTCAAGCGCTATACCAGGCGCCGCAAGGCCAGACACCGCCTCCCTGGTGGATTCGTGGCGTACTGATCCTGACGTGCACCGGGGTGTCCTTCGCCCATGGTTCCAACGACGGCCAGAAAGGCATGGGCCTGATCATGTTGATTCTGGTCGGCACCCTGCCAATGGCGTATGCGTTGAACAAGACCATGCCCAATGAGCAGGCCCTGCAGTTTTCCGCCGTCGCCGAAGTGACCCGACAGGCGCTGGTGCGCAGCAACCCGCAAGCGCCTCCGGCCGACCCACGCCAGACGCTGACCGCATTCATTGGCGAACCCAAGGCCAGCCCGCAACTGGTACCGGCGCTGGCCGCGCTGACCGGGATGATCGGTGAAGAGGTCAAAGGCTACGGCTCACTCAAGCGCATACCCGCCGAAGCCATGGCCAACGTACGCAATGACATGTACCTGACCAGCGAAGCCATTCGCCTGATCGAGAAGAACCGTTTGGTGGCATTCGACGCCGACACCCACAGCCATGTGCAACTGTTCAAGACCCAACTGGACGACGCCACCCGCTACATTCCCCTGTGGGTCAAGGTGGCCGTGGCCATCGCGCTGGGGCTGGGGACCATGGTTGGCTGGCGGCGCATCGTGGTGACCGTGGGCGAGAAGATCGGCAAGACCCACCTGAGCTATGCCCAAGGCGCCTCGGCGGAGGTCGTTGCCATGTGCACCATTGGCGCAGCGGACATGTTCGGGTTGCCGGTTTCGACCACCCACGTGCTGAGCTCGGGGGTGGCGGGGACCATGGTGGCGAATGGGTCGGGGATTCAGAAGCGCACGCTGTTCAACTTGCTGATGGCCTGGGTGCTGACCCTGCCGGCGGCGATGCTGTTGGCTGGCAGCCTGTACTGGTTGCTGAGCCACATTTTCTAAACCTGTACTGCGCCCTTTGTAGGAGCGGCCCTTTCGCGGCACAAGGCCGCTCCTACAGGGAGCGGTGTACGTGGCTGGCTCTGCGTTATCAGCTCGGGATTTTCAGGCCGCGCTGCACCGCTGGCCGTTCGAGGAACGTCGCTAGCACCCGCTGCACTTCCTTGAACTGGTCAAAGCCCACCAACTCACGGGCATTGTAGCGATCCACCAAATTGCGCACCCAGGGGAAGATGGCGATGTCGGCAATGCTGTAATCGTCCACCATCCACTCCCGGCCTTTCAAGTGCCGGTCCAGCACACCCAGCAGCCGCTTGGACTCGTTGACATAACGGTCACGCGGACGCTTGTCTTCATAGTCCTTGCCAGCAAAGAAATGGAAGAACCCGACCTGGCCGAACATCGGCCCGATACCGCCCATCTGGAACATCAGCCACTGCAGGGTCTGGTAACGCTGTGCAGGCTCCTGGCTGAGCAGTTGCCCACTTTTCTCCGCCAGGTATTGCAAGATGGCCCCTGACTCAAACAGCGGCAACGGCTGCCCGCCCGGGCCGTTGGGGTCCAGGATGGCCGGTATCTTGTTGTTGGCGCTGAGCGAGATAAATTCAGGGCTCAACTGGTCATCGTTGTCGAAGCTGACCTTGTGCGCCTCGTAGGCCAGGCCGATTTCTTCGAGCATGATCGACACCTTGACGCCGTTGGGCGTCGGCAGCGAGTACAGCTGCAGGCGTTCGGGGTGTTTGGCGGGCCACTTGCGGGTAACAGGGAAAGCACTGAGATCGGTCATGATCAACCTTGCCTGGGGAATGGACCTGTCACTCTAGAGACATCCCCGGCCGCTGACCATCACCGACCACTCATCAGCCCGGGTCACTCAAGCCTGGCCGTGGGCCTTGAGCTTGAGCTTTTCGGTATCGACACGGACGAACACCGAGTCGGCGGTCACGGTCAGCACATCCTCGGCCCAGACTTCGCAAAGCACCCGGCTCTTGCGCCCCACTTCCCCTTCCACTCGGGCCTTGAGCAAAAGCTCGACGCCCATCGGCGTGGGTTTCAGGTAGGTCAGGTTGAGTGTGCCGGTAACGCAGTCGATACGCGGCAGGCTGCCCGGCTCGCGGCCTTCGTTGCGGTAGTGGTAGGCCATGGCCGTCCAGTTGGAATGGCAATCGACCAGCATCGCCAGCAGGCCACCGTAGACCAGGCCAGGCCAGCCGATAAAGGTGCTGTCGGGTGCATGGCGGCATACCAGGTGGATGCCATCGGTGTCCCAGTGGCTTTGCAGGTGCAGGCCACTGGGGTGGGAACAACCGCAGCCGTAGCAGGTGCCTTCCGGCGCCGCGAGGGCCTGAAGGGAAAGTGGGTGGTCAGTCATACGCTTCCTGTGCTTGTTGGAATGGGGGCGCGCAACGCCCCCATTAAAGCAGATACATCAGGCCGTCTGGGCAACCACCTTGGCATGCCGCTGGGTCAGCGAAACCAGCAGGATGAACGCAGTCACCCCAGCGGTCATCAGCGTTTCATAGCGGTAGGCATCGCTGAACAGCATGTAGCCCAGCACCATGACGATGGTGCCGATCACCAGCCAGGTCAGCCATGGGAACAGCCACATCTTCAGCTCCAGCGGGCGCCCTTCACGGTCGGCGCGGGCACGCATGCGCAGCTGCGACACGGCAATCACCAAGTACACCAGCAAGGCGATGGCGCCGGTGGTGGACAGCAAGAAGCCGAAGACCTTACCCGGGAACACATAGTTGACCAGGCACCCGGCAAAACCGGCCAGCGTCGAGAAGATGACCGCCACGGTCGGCACGCCCGAACCGGAGATACGCTTGGTCATGCTCAGTGCCTGGCCGCGCGCGCCCAGCGAATAGAGCATGCGTGACGCGGTGTACAAGCCCGAGTTCATGCAGCTGGTCACCGCCACAAGCACCACCAGGTCGACCAGCAGCTTGGCGCCCGGCACGTTCAGCACTTCCAGTACGCGCTGGAACGAACCGACCGCTTTCAGCGCGGGGTCGTTCCAGGCTACCAGCGACACCACCAGGAAGATCGACGCCAGGTAGAAGATGGCAATGCGGTACACCACCAGGTTGGTGGCACGGCGGATCTTGTCTTTCGGGTTGGCGGTTTCGTCAGCGGCAATGGTGACGATTTCGGCGCCGAAGAACGAGAAGATGGTGATCAGCACGCCACCGAGCACAGTGCCGAACCCATTGGGCATGAAGCCGCCGTTTTCCCACAGCCGGCTGACCCCGGACACCTCGGCCAGCGGCCAGAAGCCGAATACCGCCAGGCTGCAGACCACGATGAAGGCGATGATCGCCACCACCTTGACCAGCGCGAACCAGTACTCGAAGGCACCGAAGTTCTTCACGCTGATCAGGTTGGTACCCGACAGCACCAGCATGATGAGGAAGGCGAACAACCAGGACGGTACGCCTGGGAAGTAAGCATGCAGGATGTCGGCGCCGGCAATCGCCTCGACCGGAATGATCAGCACCCAGAACCACCAGTACAACCAGCCGATGGTAAAGCCTGCCCAAGGGCCGATTGCCTCGGAGGCATAGGTGGAGAACGACCCGCTGTTAGGGTTGGCGATGGCCATTTCGCCCAGCATGCGCATCACCAGCAATACCAGCAGGCCGGTCATGGCGTAGGAAATGAGGATGGCCGGGCCGGCGGTGGCGATGGCGTTCGACGAGCCGATGAACAGGCCGGCGCCGATGATGCCGGCAATGGAGATCATGGAAACCTGACGGGAGGTCAGGCCGTGCTGCAGGGAACGCTGTTTCTTGTTGTCTTGCGAAGCCATGAAGAACCCTCGAATGGGTCGGCCGCTTTGAGGCGGCTGAAGGTCGGAGCAGAATTCTTGTAAATTTCTGATAGTCGTTTTTGTTGTTTTGCAGATGCCGGAAGCGGGTACAGACCTCCTCTTCACATGACCGGTTGTAATCGTTGATCCAGGTCAGTATTAATCTATAGGCCGGGGTCAACAAACGACCTTTTCGAACCACATGATTCCGCTTTGGAATGAACTCCTTCCTTTTTTGCTCGGTATTTGCCTGTCATGTCCAAACGCCTGATGCCTTCGACCACCGCCCTTCAGTGCTTCGAAGCGGCCGCCCGCCACCTCAGCTTCACCCGCGCGGCCCAGGAACTGCACCTGACCCAAAGCGCCGTCAGCAAGCAGGTCGCGCAGCTCGAAGACATGCTTTCGCACTCGCTGTTCCAGCGCATTCGCCGGCGCCTGCACCTGACACCGGCCGGCGCGCTGTACCTCACCGAAGTGAACAAGATCCTCACCCAGATCGATATTTCCAGCCGCTACATCCTCAGCTACGGCGACGAAACCGAAGTACTGCGCATCGCCACCCAGCCCACCTTTGGTGCGCGCTGGCTGGTGCCCAAACTCAAGGGTTTCGGCGATCGCTACCCACGTATCCACCTGGATGTGCGCAACGAACTGGAGCCATTCGACCTGGTGCAGGCCAAGGCCGACGTGGCCTTTTTCTTCGGCCAGGGCACTTGGCCTGGGGCAACCTGCATCGAGCTGTTCAGCGAAGAAGTGGTGCCGGTGTGCAGCCCGCAGTTGCTGGCCAACCACCCCTTTGAAAGCGCCCAGGCGCTGACCGAGCACCGCCTGTTGCAGTGCGTGTCACGGCCGGAGGCCTGGCATGAATGGTTCCTGGGGTTGGGGCTGCACAGCCAGAACAGCTACCACGGGCCGCGTTTCGACACGTTCTACCTGTGCATTCGCGCGGCGATTGCCGGCTGCGGTATCGCCCTGATTCCGCGCTACCTGGTGGCCGAGGAGCTGAGCGAGGGCAAGCTGGTGGTGGCCTGGGACCACCCGGTGGCGAGCAATGGGAAGCACTTTATCGCGCATGCCGAGCATGCGGCCGAAGTGCCCAAGATCAGGGCCTTTGTGCAGTGGATTCGGGAGCGGGTGGCTGAGGGGGACTGATTTGACCTGTGCGGGCCTCTTCGCGGGCTTGCCCGCTCCCACAGGATCATCACAGGTTCGAACAATGTGCTTAACCTGTGGGAGCGGGCAAGCCCGCGAAGAGGCCCGCACAGGCAACACACATTCCGGCCAGTTCACGAATTCAGGGAATGACCGCAATCGAATAATTCGTTTGCGGAATAACCCCTCAGCACGCTTGGATAATAAGAAACTTGAACAAAGGTCCCGCGTGCCCATGAACCAGGAAAGTATCAGCCAATCCATCGCCATCGTTCACCCGATCACACTTTCCCATGGCCGCAATGCCGAAGTCTGGGACACCGACGGCAAACGTTACATCGATTTTGTCGGCGGTATTGGCGTGCTCAACCTGGGCCACTGCAACCCCGCCGTGGTCGCAGCGATCCAGGCCCAGGCCACCCGCCTGACCCACTATGCCTTCAACGCCGCGCCCCATGGCCCGTACCTGGCGCTGATGGAACAGCTGAGCCAGTTCGTACCGGTCAGCTACCCGTTGGCCGGCATGCTCACCAACAGCGGTGCGGAAGCGGCAGAAAACGCCCTGAAGGTTGCCCGCGGTGCTACAGGCAAGCGCGCCATCATTGCCTTCGACGGCGGTTTCCATGGCCGCACCCTGGCCACCCTGAACCTCAACGGCAAGGTGGCACCGTACAAGCAACGGGTCGGCGAGCTGCCCGGGCCGGTGTACCACCTGCCCTACCCTGGCGCCGATACCGGGGTTACCTGCGAGCAGGCGCTCAAGGCCATGGAGCGCCTGTTCAGCGTCGAACTGGCCGTGGAAGACGTGGCAGCGTTCATCCTTGAACCGGTGCAGGGCGAAGGCGGTTTCCTCGCCCTCGACCCGGCCTTCGCCCAAGCCTTGCGCCGCTTCTGCGACCAACACGGCATCCTGATCATCATCGACGAGATCCAGTCCGGCTTCGGCCGCACCGGCCAGCGCTTCGCCTTCCCGCGCTTAGGGCTCGAGCCCGACCTGCTGCTGCTGGCGAAGAGCATTGCCGGCGGCATGCCGCTGGGTGCGGTGGTCGGGCGCAAGGAATTGATGGCAGCACTGCCCAAGGGCGGCCTCGGTGGCACCTATTCGGGCAACCCGATTGCCTGTGCGGCGGCGTTGGCCAGCCTGGCGCAGATGACCGACGAGAACATCGCCACCTGGGGTGAGCGCCAGGAGCAGGCCATCGTCAGCCGCCACCAGCGCTGGAAGGCGTCGGGCCTGAGCCCGTACATCGGCCGCCTGACGGGTGTGGGCGCCATGCGCGGCATCGAATTCGTCAATGCCGACGGCAGCCCGGCGCCGGCGCAACTGGCCAAGGTAATGGAGTCGGCACGGGCCAAGGGCTTGCTGCTGATGCCCAGCGGCAAGGCGCGGCACATCATCCGCCTGCTGGCCCCGTTGACCATCGAAGCCGAGGTGCTCGAGGAAGGGCTGGATATCCTCGAGCAGTGCCTGGTGGAACTGAACTGAGGCTTACAGGCCCAGCTCTTCGGGGGTCAGCATTTCGGATTCGAAGGCGATCCAGCCGCCTTCGAGTTCGGCATGGCCGTTGACGATCGGGCCGTAGTAGGTCAGGCCGTTCTCCAGGGTCACGCAGATGTGCGTGGCCGGCTTCTCAGGAGCCGCGAGCGTACCGACGAAATGCACCTTCTTCAGGGTTTCGGTCACCGCTTCCAGGCCCACGCGCATGCTGGGGTTTTCCGAAGCTTCGGTATCTCCGCCACGGTCTTCGGCGCTGATGGTCACGGTGGCGGTGTACGGGTACTTGGTGCTCAAGCGGGGTTACCTCAGTGGGTGTATAGGCGTAAGGGCGCGTAGAGTACGGCAGGCGGTCTCTGTTGTCTCTACAGGTGATCTGAATGCCCCGATCTGTTAGGGTGCCCGCCGATGCACGCCCCACCACACGAGGATCCCGAGTGAGCGCCGAAGAACCCCTGATCGCCGACCTGTTCGATGTCGACAAACGCCTGTCCCTCAAGCCCGTCGTGGACTTCAACAGCTACCTGCGCAACGCCTTCGGCGAAGGCCCGTGCCGCTGCCACCGCTGCACTGAAGGTGGCGACGAAAGCACCTACAGCCACGCCCACACCTTCACCTTCGAAAGCGGCCAGTGCCACCGCCGCTTCGCCAGCACCTCGGGCAGCGATGTCGCCCAGGTACTGAAAAAGGCCTGGCTGTCGTACACCAAGGCCGACCTCAACCTGGTCGGCACACTGGACCTGACCACCCTCAAGACCTTCACCGAAGCCGCCCTGCACTCGCGTCTGCTGGCGCTGCTGACGGCCAGCGGCCTGGCCCGTGAAGTGGATGGCCAGTGGATGCTGCAAGCCCAGGCCGACTGACGGCCCGGCGGCAGGGCAGGATTCCACCGGTCTGCTAACGTGGTGGAATCCGCCCATTCGCAGGTAGTCCGCCATGGCCCGCACAACGCCCATCGAGCTGTACCGCAATATTGGCATCGTCGCCCACGTGGACGCCGGCAAGACCACCACTACCGAGCGGATCCTGTTCTACACCGGGGTCAACCACAAGATGGGCGAGGTGCACGATGGCGCCGCGACCATGGACTGGATGGCCCAGGAGCAGGAACGCGGCATCACCATCACCTCGGCGGCGACCACGGCGTTCTGGCAAGGCTCGACCAAGCAGTTTGAGCACAAGTACCGCTTCAACATCATCGACACCCCCGGCCACGTCGACTTCACCATCGAGGTGGAGCGCTCGTTGCGCGTGCTCGATGGCGCGGTGGTGGTGTTCAGCGGTGCTGACGGGGTAGAGCCACAGTCCGAGACGGTCTGGCGCCAGGCCAACAAATACCATGTGCCACGCCTGGCCTACATCAACAAGATGGACCGCCAGGGTGCCGACTTCCTGCGTGTGGTCAAGCAGATCGACCAACGCCTGGGGCACCACCCGGTACCGATCCAGCTGGCCATCGGCAGCGAGGAGAATTTCATCGGCCAGATCGACCTGGTGAAGATGAAAGCCATCTACTGGAACGACGCTGACCACGGCACCAGCTACCGCGAAGAAGACATACCCGCCGAACTGCAGACGCTTGCCGACGAATGGCGCGCGCACATGGTAGAAGCAGCCGCCGAGGCCAATGACGAACTGCTCAACAAGTTTCTCGAAGGCGAAGAGCTGAGCATCGACGAGATCAAGGCCGGTTTGCGCAAACGCACCATCGCCAACGAAATCGTTCCGACCATCCTCGGCTCCTCTTTCAAGAACAAGGGCGTACCGCTGATGCTCGATGCGGTAATCGACTACCTGCCCGCCCCGTCGGAAATCCCCGCCATTCGCGGCACCGACCCGGACGATGAAAACAAGCACCTCGAACGGCACGCCGACGACAAAGAGCCGTTCTCAGCCCTGGCTTTCAAGATTGCCACCGATCCATTCGTCGGCACCCTCACCTTCGCCCGCGTTTATTCCGGCGTGCTCAGCTCAGGCAACGCGGTACTCAACTCGGTTAAAGGCAAGAAGGAACGCATCGGCCGTATGGTGCAAATGCATGCCAACCAGCGTGCCGAAATCAAGGACGTGTGCGCCGGCGACATTGCCGCGCTGATCGGCATGAAAGACGTGACCACCGGCGACACACTGTGCGACATGGACAAACCCATCATCCTCGAACGCATGGACTTCCCTGACCCGGTGATTTCCGTGGCCGTGGAGCCCAAGACCAAGGCCGACCAGGAAAAAATGGGCATCGCCCTGGGCAAGCTGGCCCAGGAAGACCCGTCATTCCGCGTGCGTACCGACGAAGAAACCGGCCAGACCATCATCTCGGGCATGGGCGAGTTGCACCTGGACATCATCGTCGACCGCATGCGCCGCGAGTTCAACGTCGAAGCCAACATCGGCAAGCCGCAGGTGGCCTACCGGGAAAAAATCCGCAACACCTGCGAGATCGAGGGGCGTTTTGTGCGCCAGTCCGGCGGCCGTGGCCAATACGGCCATTGCTGGATCCGTTTCGCCCCTGGCGACGAAGGCAAGGAGGGCCTGGAGTTCATCAACGAGATTGTCGGCGGGGTGGTACCGCGCGAGTACATCCCGGCGATCCAGAAGGGTATCGAAGAGCAGATGAAGAACGGCGTGCTTGCCGGCTACCCGCTGATCAGCCTCAAGGCCGCCGTATTCGACGGTTCGTACCACGATGTCGACTCCAACGAAATGGCCTACAAGATCGCGGCTTCAATGGCCACCAAGCAGCTGTCGCAGAAAGGCGGCGCGGTGTTGCTGGAACCGGTGATGAAAGTGGAGGTGGTGACGCCGGAGGAATACCAGGGCGACATTCTGGGCGACCTCAGCCGGCGCCGCGGGATGATTCAGGACGGTGACGAAACACCCGCCGGCAAGGTAATCCGTGCCGAAGTGCCGTTGGGCGAGATGTTCGGCTACGCCACCTCGATGCGCTCGATGACCCAGGGCCGGGCCAGCTTCTCGATGGAGTTCACCCGCTATGCCGAAGCCCCGGCGAGCATTGCCGATGGGATCGTCAAGAAAAACCGCGGGGAGTAAGCGGCTCCCCTGTACCGGCCCCTTCGCGGCTAAAGCAGCTCCCACAAGGGATCGCATACCCCTGTGGGAGCGGCTTTAGCCGCGAAGAGGCCGGTACAGGCCACAATCAGGCTCAGTGCTGCTCACCTGCCCGCTTCAATAGCTTCTTGCACCGCTCTGACAAATGCACCACGCGCAAATGCTTGCCCGCCTTCGCATACCGCTCACGCAGGGTCTTGAGTGCCGCAACCGCCGAATAGTCGACAAAGCTCAAATGTTGGCAATCCAGCGTGACCTGGTCCGGGTCCTGGGCCGGGTCAAACTGGTTGAGGAACGAGGCGGTCGAGGCAAAGAACAGCGTGCCATGTACCTGATAACGCTTGCCGCCTTCCGCATCCTCATGGCTGTCTGCATAGAGTTCCCGCGCATGCTGCCAGGCAAAGTTCAGCGCCGCGATGATGATGCCGAACAGCACCGCCATGGCCAGGTCGGTAAACACGGTGACCACGGTAACTGCAATGATCGCCAGCACATCGTTCACCGGCACCTTGTGCAGCACCCGCAGCGACGCCCAGGCGAAGGTCTGCTGAGCCACCACGAACATCACCCCGACCAGCGCCGCCAGCGGAATACGCTCGATCAGCGGCGACAGGAACAACACGAATAGCAAGATCATCACCCCGGCCACTACCCCGGACAGCCGGCCGCGGCCATTGGAACTGAGGTTGATCACCGTCTGGCCGATCATTGCGCAACCGCCCATCCCACCGCACAGGCCCGAAACCATGTTCGCCGCGCCCAATGCCACGCACTCGCGGTCCGGGAAGCCACGGCTCTCGGTCACTTCATCGGTCAGGTTGAGGGTGAGCAAGGTTTCCAGCAGGCCGACCATAGCCATCAGCACGGCGTAGGGGGCGATGATCTTCAGGGTTTCCAGGTTCCAGGGCACATCCGGCAGTGCCAGCCCCGGCAGGCCACCGGCGATATGCGCCATGTCGCCCAAAGTGCGGGTGGGCAGGTCGAGCAGGTACACCAGCAGGCCCACGCCAAGGATCGCCACCAACGCTGGCGGCACCGCACGGGTCAGTTTCGGCAGCACGTAGACCACCGCCATGGTGAGTGCCACAAGGCCGATCATCAGGTACAGCGGCGCGCCGCTGAGCCAGTGCTCACCCGCCTTGAAGTGCTCAAGCTGCGCCATGGCAATGACGATGGCCAGGCCGTTGACGAAGCCGAGCATGACCGGGTACGGCACCAGGCGTACCAGCTTGCCCAGCCGTAGCAAGCCGAACAGGATCATCACCACGCCACCCAGCAAAACCGTGGCCAGCAGGTATTGCGCGCCGTGCTGCACAACGAGTGCCACGATCACCACCGCCATCGAGCCGGCCGCGCCGGAAATCATCCCCGGTCGACCGCCAAACAGCGCCGTAAGGGTGCAGATGACGAACGCGCCATACAGGCCCATTAGCGGATTAAGGTGCGCCACCAGGGCAAAGGCGATGCACTCGGGCACCAAGGCAAACGAGGTGGTCAGGCCGGCGAGCAGGTCGGCGCGTAGTCGGGCGGGTTTCATGGGTTTCCTGTGGGGCAGTACGGGCGGACGTTACAAAAACGAGGGACGCGATGTTACGGAATTTGTCTGACAGCGGCCACCGTTCAGCGCACCCGCTCCCGGCTTTGCACTGCCAGGTCCAGCGCGCGCTGCATGTCCAGGCGCGCCGAACGCCCCAAGTCGGGGTGGTTCAGGCGCCCACCACGCTCCGAAGGCAGGATCGGCGCCGTCAGGTCTTCGGCATCCATCGCCTCGAAATCCTGCTCGGTACCCAGGGTCAGGGCACTGCGCCGCAACAGCATGCGCACCTGTTCCGGGGTGAGGGCCGGGTTGATCGACAGCATCGCCGCCACGGTGGCAGTCACCAGGGGTGTTGCGTACGATGTGCCGCAATGCGCAGCCGCGGCGGTCGCCGGGCGCACGCAGGCAGCGGCACTGACATCCACGCGCATGTCGATGTTGGAACTGTGGCGCTTGCGCACATGATCGGGGGCTTCGACCGCCGTCGCCTTGTCGCTACGCTGGTGCCCGCCCACCACCAGCAGTTGTTCGGTGATGAACGACGACGGCAGGCGGTATTCATCGGTACCTGACCACGACGCACCGTTGCCCGCCGAGTTCACCACCACCACGTCCGGGTGCTCTTTGCGCAGCCAGAGGAAGAACTCCTCAAGCAACTCCTCGTAGCCACTCATCGCCAGGCCGGAACGCACCAGCGAATCGACCTCATCACCGTTGACGTCGCGTGCGCCGACCCGGTGGATGCCCCAGCTCCAGTTCAGCACCCGCACGCCATCCTCGACCAGGTTCACCGATGCAGCGATGTTGGCGGTGATACCTGCATCCGAGTTGCGCTCTACAATCACCTCGAAGCCAGGGCTGTGCTTGCCCAGCCCCGGCAAAAATCCCTCACCGTGCGCGGCGAGAATGCCTGCGACATGGCTGCCATGGCTTGTCGCGCGATCCCCGTCGCGAGCGTACAGGCATGTCTGGCCCTGCTCGCAGCCGCCTCGGTATTGGCTGAATCCAGGGGCATCAAAGTCCACCTCACGCTCGATTACCCCAACCCGCACGGGCTGCACCGGCAAGCGCGAAGCGCCAATCCGTCGCTGGTAGAAATACAGGGCGTCCATGAAGCGGTTGGCGGCCCATTCGTCTGCCTGGTCGATGGCGCGAGTGTCACGCCCACTTCCCTCTTCCTCACGCTCCGGGGCGGACTCCTCGACAATTACGGCATCCACGCTGACCTCACTACCCATGCGCAGGATCATCGCGTCACGCTGTACCAGGTCGTCCACCGGCAAGCGCAGCTGGTAGACATTGAGCGGCGGTATTGCACCGACAACCTGGGCGCCGTATTTACCGGCAATGCGCCGGGCCTCGCCAAGGCCGTCGTGTTGTTCTTCGATCAACAGGCTGACCAGGTCGACATAGGTAGTCAGGCCATCCATGTTCTTCGCCACTTCATCAGGCCCTGCGGCGACAACATGACTGCGCTGGCGGGTCAGCCATATCGGGTTGCTGGTGCGGCCATCAAATTCCAGCCAAAGAGGCGCGCTGCGCTGGGCTTTTTTCGCCAGGTTCAGGGTAAGCCGGTCACCTTTGCGCTCGATATCGGCTGCTGGCAGTCGCACACCGCCAAGCCATACCTTTGGCACATCTGCACCGAGCCCCTCGGCACGCAGGCACCATTGCTGCCCGCCTTCGCCGGACAGGTCGCCGCAACGCTGCAGTTGCTTGATGCGCAGCGTATCCGGTGCAGCCTGTGCACCAAGGCTGCAAAGCCATAACAGCAGGATCAGACCACCCCTCATGCAATCACCCCACGCGTTCCCTGTGAGTGCGACTGGCGGGACAACTCAAAGGTTCATCTACGGCCAGCAACTGCCTTGTCGCGTGCAAGCCATTCAGCCATGGAAGCATCCTCCAGCGCGTACTCGCCACGATTGGCCTTCCACACCAGCTCCTTGTCGCGCAGAGCATCGAGGGCCTTCTGTACGTTAGGCGTATTAGCGTTGACTTCTGCTTGGGCCTGCTCCAGCTTGCGTCTGATGTCGATCAAGGTCTGCTCTGTGAACGGCGAAAATGAATGTCGGCTTAGCGTGCGTTCAGCCATTACCTCAAGCACCGCCTGCTGCAACGGCGAAAGCTCGTTCCAGGCACTTTCGTAGTCACTCCAGACACCAGCCTGATGGTTGAGTGCCCCAGTTCGCAGCAGATCGCCCAAGTTGCCCGCCTCACCCAGGCCGACGCTGACTTCGGCCAACAGCTTGTTGAGCATTTCCGGGCGGCGGCCGACCCGCTCGAAAGCGTACGCCAGGTCCTCTACCTTGAACTGATTGCTATCGGCAAGGCGCCGGTTCCACAAGCCCGTGATGAATTCGACATATTCACGCCCCAGTAACGGGAATGGCGTGATGCTGGCACCAAAGAACGGCTGCTTGCTCTTGAGTACCAAGTTGGCCAGCTTGTCGCGGCTGGAGCCTGTGAACACCAGGCGCAAGCCGTCCGGACGGTCGCCACGGTTGAGGTGGTCACGCGCGGCTTTCAGCGCGAACATGGCATTGACGCCATCTTCGCTGTTAAGGGCGTGCTGAGCCTCGTCGATGATCAGCACTACCATCTGCCCTGACACTTGATGCAGCACGGAAAGTGCCTGCGCCAAGGTAGTACCCGCAGGCAGTTGCGGGCGGGTGAAATCCCAGCTCAGGGTGCGCAGCAGGTTTATTTTTTCGATACCGGCCTTTTTCGCGGTCCTGGCCAGCGCACCTTCGAAACTGGCCAGCGCAGTGCCGATGGCGCCACTGATGAGCTGCGCCGGGGCCGCGTCGCGGTCCGACCACAGGTCCACGTAAACCGGTCGCCATCCGCGCCGTACGCATTCCGGTATCAAGTCGTTGTTGAGGAAGGTGCTCTTGCCCGTGCGCCGGGGCGCGGCCAGGAACATGCCAGCGCTGTAATCGATCAGCGACTCGCCCGCCAGGTCTTGGGCCAGAGCGTTGGCGAGTTGATCACGGCGCAGGAGCGGACGAACAGGAGCCATGTCATTATCCTAAATTATCTTTCCTACTATAATTTATAGCCTACAAGATAAATAAGGATATTACGACCTTCTGAACAGCGCCGGCGTGATCCAGATCCGGCAGGAAGCCGGCAAATTTGCCATCATGTTGATTCCACCTGCGGAGATCATGGACATGCCGCTACGCCCCCTTTTCACTTCCCTGCTGCTGGTTGCCAGCCTCGCCGCCCAGGCCGCCACCGAGGTGTTGCCGCTGCAGCACCGCGCCATCGCCGAACTGTTGCCTGCCGCGCAGGCATTCATCGGCAAGGACGGCACGGTGAACGCCTTCGAGAACAAGCTGATCGTCAACGCCAGCCCCGAGCGCATCGACGACCTGCGCGCCTTGCTGCAGCAACTGGACACCGCTCCCAAGCGGCTGCTGATCAGCGTCGACAACAACGACAGCAACTTCCAGGACAACCGCGGCAACGCACGCATCATCCACTACGGCACCAGCAACCGCGACGGCGGCATGCAGCAGGTGCAGGCCAGCGAAGGCCAGCCTGCGCTCATTCAGGTTGGCCAGAGTATCCCGATTACCAGCACCAGCACCGACGGCTATGGGCGCATACAGAGCAACACCGAATACCGCAATGTGACCCAGGGCTTCTACGTCACGCCGAGCTTGAGCGGTGACACGGTTCGTCTGCAAATAAGCACCAATAATGACCGCATCAGCCAGGAACGTGCAGATGTAGTGAACGTGCAAAGTACCGACACGACAATCACCGGCAAGCTCGGCGAATGGATCACCCTGGCCGGCTACAACCAGCAGAGCCAAGCCGACCGCAACGCGTCAAGCCGCAGTTACAGCACCCAGCGCGGTGAAAACATGACTTTGCGTGTAAAAGTCGACCTTCTCGACTGAACCCAGGCAACTCAAGGCCTCGACCAAAGGCCTAGAAACTGACCGCCAAGTCGCATTAGACCAAAGATGTAGTAAGTGAAAAAAGTCACTACAAAACATTTGACAGGGTCTTTTTCCCAAGGGCATGATGGCCTCGCTCCCGCTAATCAGGGGCCCTGGCAAGGGCCTTCGAGGCGTGCTCCTCCCACCCCTGGAGGCGCCTCGTGTCTATACGGCCCACAAGGCGGTTCGACGGGATTGCGACTGCAACGAAGAAGTTGTCCCGAGGGACGGAAGCGCATCACCGCAGTACTGGCAATCGCGTAGCACCGCAGCAAGGCAACCACGAGCCGACCTGCTGGAGCACACCTTCGCCTGGTCTGCCCACCCTTCCCCCTTCGAGCCTTCGCGTTCGCCGCCGCACTCCTGCGAACAGGACAGCCGCCAAGCGCCCTGATCTGCACCCGAGCATCAGCACAATTAACCCAAGATCGATGCGACGAGGTTTATTTCCATGGCACTGACACGCGAACAGCAAATTGCAGCCCTCGAGAAAGACTGGGCCGAGAACCCGCGCTGGAAAGGCGTGACCCGTACCTACACCGCCGCTGATGTCGTTCGCCTGCGTGGCTCCCTTCAGCCAGAGCACACCCTGGCACGCCAAGGTGCAGAAAAACTGTGGAAGCTGGTCACCCAAGGTGCCCACCCGTCCTTCCGCCCAGAAAAAGATTTCGTCAACTGCATGGGCGCCCTGACCGGCGGCCAGGCAGTACAGCAGGTAAAGGCTGGCATCCAGGCCATCTACCTGTCCGGCTGGCAGGTTGCCGCCGACAACAACTCGGCCGAGTCCATGTACCCTGACCAGTCGCTGTACCCGGTTGACTCGGTACCGACCGTGGTCAAGCGCATCAACAACTCGTTCCGCCGCGCCGACCAGATCCAGTGGAAAGCCGGCAAGAACCCGGGCGACGAAGGCTACATCGACTACTTCGCGCCGATCGTGGCAGACGCCGAAGCCGGTTTCGGTGGCGTACTGAACGCCTACGAGCTGATGAAGAACATGATCGAAGCAGGCGCCGCTGGCGTGCACTTCGAAGACCAGCTGGCCTCGGTTAAAAAATGCGGCCACATGGGCGGCAAGGTGCTGGTACCAACCCAGGAAGCCGTACAGAAGCTGGTGGCCGCGCGCCTGGCAGCTGACGTGTCGGGCGTACCGACCATCATCCTGGCCCGTACCGACGCCAACGCCGCCGACCTGCTGACCAGCGATTGCGACCCGTACGATCAGCCGTTCGTGATTGGCGAGCGTACCCGTGAAGGCTTCTACAAGGTCCGCGCCGGCCTCGACCAGGCCATCTCCCGCGGCCTGGCCTACGCGCCATATGCCGACCTGATCTGGTGCGAAACCGCCAAGCCGGACCTGGACGAAGCCCGTCGCTTCGCCGAAGCGATCAAGAAGGAGTACCCGGACCAGATCCTGTCGTACAACTGCTCGCCTTCGTTCAACTGGAAGAAGAATCTGGACGACGCCACCATCGCCAAGTTCCAGCGCGAGCTGTCGGCCATGGGCTACAAGCACCAGTTCATCACCCTGGCGGGCATCCACAACATGTGGCACGGCATGTTCAACCTGGCGCACGACTACGCCCGCAACGACATGACCGCCTACGTGAAGCTGCAAGAGCAGGAATTCGCTGACGCCAGCAAGGGCTACACCTTCGTGGCGCACCAACAGGAAGTGGGCACCGGTTACTTCGATGACATGACCACCGTGATCCAGGGTGGCGCATCGTCGGTGACTGCGCTGACCGGCTCGACCGAGGAAGAGCAGTTCCACTGATAGTGG
>NZ_SSOI01000065.1:0-149867 GCF_029873175.1 Pseudomonas sp. BN505 | reverse complement strand
CGCTCCGGGGTTCCCTCACTCCGGCCTCGCTCCCGGGAGGACCGCGCTGCAGGCCCCATCCTGGGGCCCAGCGCTTGACGGGCATCCATGCCCGTCACCTCCCTTCGCAAGGCCTGCGTTCGGCCTCCTGAAGTCGCGAAGATCAAGATCAAGATCAAGAGCCGGAGCCGGAGCCGGAGCCGATGGCGTGGCTCGGCATCGGATTATTTCATTTCGCATGCACCATAATAGCCACCAACCGCACCACCACCGGCCTGACCATCAACACGCAAACGAACGCCACTGGCATCGCCAATTGATAGGCCTTCAGCACATTGCTCAGGTACTGCGCAGTAACCCCGGCATTCGCCGCGGTGATCACGAAGCACATTAGCAGCGCCATGATTGAAGACATGAAAAAGGCAAAAACGTAGGGCGTAGCGCCCGGGTGCAATTTGCGTCGGCTGCGCGACTGGGACAGGTTGCTCATGTGAACTCCTGAAAGGTGAGTGGACGCGCAGGTTAACAATCCCCTCAGCCGCAGCTGTAGACCAGCCTCGCTGAGTTCTTTATAAAGAGATTCTTACGAATGCAAGAGCTCTCGCATGGACCTGCTCAACGCCATCCGCAGCTTCATCAAGGTGGTCGAGGCCGGCAGCATCGCCGGCGGCGCCCGTACCCTGGGCCTTAGCCCGGCAGCGGTCAGCCAGAACCTGGCACGCCTGGAGGGCCATCTGCAGGTGCGCCTGCTCAGCCGTACCACTCGCAGCATGGCGCTGACGCCGGCGGGTACGCAGTACTACGAGCGTGTCAGGCATATCGAACGTGACCTGGCCCTGGCTGAGCAGGCCATCACTACGCCAGACAGTGAACCCCAAGGGCGGCTTTGCATCGCCTCTACATCCGCGTTTGGCCGCCACGTACTGGCGCCACTGATCCCCGCCTTCAATGCCCGCTATCCACTGCTTTCGATAGAGTTGGTAACGACTGATCGTCGGGTCAACCATGCGCGTGAAGACGTCGACGTCAGCCTGCGCATTGCCCCGCAGCTGGAAGACCAGTTGTTGGCCAGGCATATCGCTCGGATCCCGTTCATTTGCTGTGCCTCGCCCGGGTACTTGCAAAGCGCTGGGGTGCCGGGTACGCCCGAGGCATTGCGCGATCACCGTTGCCTGGTGTTCCGTTACCCGGTGGATGGGCGGTTTCTGCGCTGGGGTTTCATGCGCGATGGGCTGCGTTTTGAGGCGGAGTTCGGCAGTGTACTGATCAGCGACGACATCGACGCCCTGACCCAGATGGCGCTGCACGATGGCGGTATCACCCGCCTGGCCGAGTTCATGGTGCGACCGCACCTGGCCAGCGGTGCGCTGGTGCCGTTGTTCGAGTACAGCGACAGTGGCCAGGCCTACGCCCAGACCGAACCAATGGACATCTACCTGTGCCTTGCCGACCGTTTCGCCATGACCGCGAAAGTGCGTGTGTTCATGGACTACCTGCGTGAATGCCTGGGGGACAGTTGGCAGGTGCAGGCATGAAAAAACCGCCACGAGGGCGGTTTTCAATGGGGTACGTACGAATCAGAAGCGGTAGGTGAGGGATGCACCGATACCGTGAGCGCTGTTTTCGTACTTGGCCTGGTAGCTGCCCTTGGTCGCGCTTACCTGATTGACCTTGGTGTCTTCTTCCCACAGGTAGGAATAGGCCACGTCGATGGTCATATCGTCGGTCGGGCTCCAGCCGGCGCCCAGGCTGAACACCTTGCGGTCGCCCGTCGGGATACGTGGTGAACGGTCATGGTTGTTGGTCGGCGACTGGTCGACGGTGAAGCCGGTGCGCAGCACCCACTCCTTGTTGACCTTGTACGACGCACCAATGGCGTGAGCCCAGGTGTCATGCCAGTTCTGTTCTTCGGTGATGGTCTGGAACGCCGAACCTGCCAATGGCGCCGGGACATCGTTCTGCACGGTGATGTCTTTCAGGCGGCTCCAGCGGGTCCAGGTGCTGCCTGCATACAGGGTCCACTGGTCGTCGAGTTCGTGGGTAACCGAGAAGTCGACCGATTCCGGCGTCTTGATCTTCAGCGAGGCGTCGAATTTGTTGCCGTTGAACGGCCCGATCAGCGGGGTGCTGACGCGGGTCTTGCCCTCGAGCTTGTAGTCGACCATCGAGTGGTAGGTCAGACCGAGGCGGGTGCTGTCGGTAGCCTGTACCAGGATGCCGATGTTGTAACCAACGGCGGTATCGTCGCCCTTGATTTTCACTTCGCCATCGTTGCGGCCGGGGGTGAACGGGTTGATCAGGCTCGAACCCAGTTCACCCTTGATGCGGTTGATGGTAGGGCCGAAACCGATCGAGACCTTGTCATTGAAGGCGTAGCTGACGGTTGGCTGGAACGTGACTACCTCGACGTGGCTCTTCTTGCCCCAGTAGCGTGCGGCATCATCGCTGCCGTAGTCGGTTACCAGACCAAACGGTACATAGACACCAAAGCCGACGCTCCAGTGGTCGTCGATCGGCTTGACGTAGTAACCCATGGGGACACCAACGAGAGGCACCATGTCACCATCGGTTTCCCCCCCGAGGTTGCTGCCCCGGCCCGAGATGTCGGACTTGGCGATGACGGCAGCGCCGCCCACGGTGAATTGTTCGCGTTTGAGGCGAGACATGCCGGCCGGGTTGCCAAACACGGTGCTGGCATCTTCGGCAGAAGAAGATCGTCCCGCGAAACCTGTCCCCATGCTGCTGATGCTTTGTTCGTTCAGGGCGAAGCCTGCAGCGAACACTTGGCTGGATGCCACGGCAACAGCGACGGCGAGGGAGGTTTTGAGCATTACTTTTTTCATTATTAGAAAACTCCTTGGGATCTCCGGGGCGAAAAGCTACCAACAAATCACGCACCGCGCCATAGCCTCAATCGCAGAAGATAGAGCGGTTTTGTAGGACAATCCGACCAAAATTCCCTTTTTTCCGGTAATGCTGTAGGACGATTCCTAAGATACCTGTCGCAATCTCTGATCTATGCAGGTCTGCCAGGCATGAGTGAAGTCGCGCAAGCGACCTTGGGGGTGGAAAATCTGACGCCATATCCGTGCCAATGCCAACAGGTCGTCAGCGGCAGGCAGTGGTGTGGCCTGCTCTTCGATGAGCATCCAGGCAATGGCTGTGGAATAGCGCAGGTTTACGGTGAGTTCCAGGTGCGGGCCGCCGAGGAAGGCGTGCTGGCTCGCCAGGCCGCGCACAAGGCTGGCCAGGTCGGGGTCGCGGGCCAGGTAATCATCCCAGAGCGCCTGGTGACGGTGTTCGCCAATGCGGTAAAGGCCGTGCCCGCGTCGGTCATGCAAGGCGGACCCGAGCGCCGACTGGCTGGCGGCAATGCCCAATAGCAGGGCTTCCGCGCTGGCACAGTGACGGTTCAGGTAGACCAGGGTGGGTCGGATCACATACTGACACAATTCATTCGCCGCAATACCCATGATGCCCTCGAGCAATTAAGGGCCGGACGGGCGCTGGAGCTTGGCAGCTGGTGAATGATCAGGCCCGCCGGAAGCGGCAAGCACCGCTCGAGTTGAAGTGTAGTGTGATAATCGTGGTGTAAAGAGCTGTTTTTAAATCGATTGCTGCCTGACGTACCGGGCTATATGCCCGTAGGCAATTACGCCAAGAACGTTCAGGCAGGCTTGCGATGGGATGATTCAGCGCTTGAATGCCCCGGCATTCGCCACTCACGCGGTGAGCGATTGGCGAGTCCGGGCGATGACCGCCTGCAGCGGTTCATTGCGGCTGTACTGTTCATGGTACAGGCGCTCGGTGTGGCAGGCGACGCCGTGTTCGTCTACCAGAGTGAAGCTGAAGCTGCCCTTGCGTGGGGCAACGATAAGGCACTTCAACGGCGAGAAGGCCTGGGAGAGGGTGCCAATGGCAGCCTGAATCTGATGATGAGTTTGCATATTGTTGGAGGTTCCTGCTTTAAACACGGGAGATATGATCCGTGCATGATAGAAACGTTCCAGTGACGCCTTTATTAAGGGACGAACGAACCTGACTGGAACAAAGCAGCCAGAGAGAGCGCAATCAAAAGTGGGCGCTTGGGCTGACTGGTAGGTACTTCGGAAGGCAGGCAGCACGTCGGGGCCAAGGTTCTAGGCCGTCGGGTGGAATCCTGATCAATCTGTCACGTGATTCGTGCTTGAGCAGCCTGAGGCTGGCGAGTGAATCATCGAATGGGCAATCCTGCTTCAGCAGCGCACTCTCGGGAAAGTGGGTCTGCAAGGATGTTGTGGCCCGAATTGACTTTCAGCTTGGTACTAACGAGGCGCACCTTACCGGAAATACCGGCGCTTGGCAAGCACGACGTTTATTCAGGTGAGCCGAGCAGTATGGCGCGTATTTGTACCGCTGTGAAGAGGGGGCAAATAGCGCGCACACAGGCGGATGTGCCCATTTCGGGCACTCATATGAGGGATCATGGTGCACTTGTTCACATTCGGGGCAAGGGTTGTAACAGGGCGGCAACAGGCTGCAACAGCCTCGCCAATGCCTTGACTAGGCGGTTAAGTCAATGAAAAAAAACACTATTTTCAGCTGGTGAAAAAATCGTCAGTTTGAGACAAAGCCCCAATTCACGGGGCTTTGCGGGGTGTGCAAGGGGTTTGTCCACTGAGTTATCCACAGGAACTGTGGATTGTCTCGGGCGCTTGCTCTAGAACGGGCGTGCCAGCAGTGCAGTGAACTGTCCGACAATCGACATGCCCCGACAGACCGGTTGGTCATCCACTCGAAAACGTCAAGAAAAGATCGTTGAAATATTTTTTCAATTCTCCGTAAATCGACAGTTCACAGCGAAAAAAAAAGAGTAGAGTGGCGCGCCTTTCGAGTTGCCAAACCTGTTGCTCATGAAGTTTCGCGGTAAACACCTCGCCAGCCCTGCAGCATCGACGCCTCCGTCCGAGCGCTTTTCCTTGAAAGTGGCCTTGTGGCTGCTCGATAGCCCGCGCCTGGGCGACAAGCCCCAGGTCAAGCACCTGGCCGGGCGCTTGCTTAAGCAGCCCGCGCGTCAGGGCGTGGTGGTGGCACAGAGCCGCTTGGGGCAGATGCTGTGCCGCGATTGTGGCAACGCCCGTGACCGGCGTATTGGCCACGAACTGCTGCGCCAGGCAGCCCGCGCCGGTGACCGGCGGGCACAGCTGGAGTATGCGCGGCTGTGCCAGCAAAACGATCCGGACCAGGCGAAGTAATGCTCCGACAAGCCCCAGGCTGATAAGCTGCATTCAATTTACATCAGCGTGATCGGGGTAAGCATGACAGTGGATCTGGCCAGCATTCTGCTGGGCTTGGTGGCAGGTGCTTTACCCTGTCTTTTTTGGGTCATGCAGGTGCAGCGCCGGCAGGGCGCACGGCAAGGCGAGCAGGCCTTGCTCGAAGAGCGCCTCAACGCAGCCCTACTGGCCCAGGCCGGCCTGCAGGCGCAGCTTGAGGCCAGCCGCGACGAAGTCAGCGACCTCAGCGAAGCCAACACCATCAAGCAGGCCCAACTGGCCGCCCAGGGCCGTGAACTGGAACTGCTGCAGATCGATCGCGACAACGCCCGTGACGCTGCCCACGCCTGGAGCCTGGAGCGCGCCAACCGTGAAGCCGAGCTGCGTCGTCTGGAGTCTCAGGGTGCGCGCCTGGAGGCTGAACTGCGTGAGCAGCAAGAAAGCCATCAGCAGCGCCTGGAAGACCTGCAGGAAGCCCGCGACACCCTGCGCGCCCAGTTCGCCGACATGGCCACCAAGATCTTCGACGAGCGCGAGCAACGCTTCGCCCAGACCAGCCAGCAGCACTTGGGCCAGTTGCTCGACCCGCTCAAGGAGCGTATCCAGTCCTTCGAAAAACGCGTCGAAGAAAGCTATCAGCAGGAAGCCCGCGAACGCTTTTCCCTGGGCAAAGAGCTTGAGCGCCTGCAACAGCTCAACCTGCGCCTGTCCGACGAAGCCACCAACCTGACCCAGGCCCTCAAAGGCCAAAAAACCCAGGGCAACTGGGGCGAGCTGATCCTCGAGCGGGTGTTGGAACATGCTGGCCTGGAAAAAGGCCGCGAATACCAGACCCAGGTCAGCCTCAAGAGCGCTGACGGCGAGCGTTTCCAGCCCGACGTGCTGATCATGCTGCCCGGCGACAAACAGGTGGTGGTGGACGCCAAGGTCAGCCTTACGGCGTACCAGCAGTTTGTCGCCAACAACGACGAGGCCGCGCTCAAACAGCACGTGCAGTCGCTGCGCAGCCACGTCAAAGGCTTGTCGAGCAAGGACTACAACCGCCTCGAAGGCCTGCACAGCCTGGATTTCGTGCTGCTGTTCGTGCCCATCGAAGCGGCCTTCTCGGCAGCCCTGCAGGCTGAGCCGAATCTGTTCCAGGAAGCCTTCGACCGGCATATCGTGATCGTCAGCCCTACCACCCTGCTGGCTACCCTGCGGGTGATCGACAGCCTGTGGAAACAGGAGCGCCAGGGCCAGAACGCCCGGGAAATTGCCGAGCGCGCCGGCTGGCTCTACGACAAGTTCGTGCTGTTCATCCAGGACCTGGACGAGCTGGGCAGCCGCCTGCAACAGGTGGACAAGGCTTATGCCGCTGCCCGTAACAAGCTGTGCGAAGGGCGCGGCAACCTGGTCAGCCGCAGTGAACAGCTGAAGCTGCTGGGCGCCCGCGCCAGCAAGAGCCTGCCGGCAGACTTGCTGGAGCGGGCGCTGTCCGATGAGGTGCCGGACCCCGCAGTTACTGAACCTGGCTCAGATGGCGATTGAGCATGGCGCGCAAGGCTGCCGGCTTGACCGGTTTGGCCAGGTAATCCAGGCCTGCCGCATGCACCATGGCGATGGTTTCCTTGCTGCCGTCGGCGCTGATCACCACGCCTGGCACCGGTTCACCCAGGCGCGCACGTAGCCAGCCCATCAGCCCGGTGCCGGTCTCTCCGTCATCCAGGTGGTAGTCGACCAGTGCCAGATGCGGGCGCATGCCCTTGGCCAGCAGGGCTTCGCATTCGGCCTGGTTGCGAGCGGTCCATACCTGGCAGCCCCAGCGGCTGAGCAGGCTGTTCATGCCAATCAGGATGCTGTCTTCGTTGTCCACGCACAGCACTTGCAGCCCGGCCAGCGGCTGGCCGCCCTGTTGTTCAGCGGGGGCGCTCGGCGCCGGGGCGGCCTGGCGGGCAATCGGTACGCTGACGCGGAACACCGTGCCTTTGCCCGGCCACGACCGCACTTCCAGCGGGTGCCCCAGCACCCGGCACAGGCCGTCGGCAATTGCCAGACCCAGGCCCAGGCCTTTCTCGGCGCGTGTCTGGTGACTGTCCAGGCGCTTGAACTCCTGGAAGATCACTTGCAGCTTGTCGTCGGCGATGCCTGGGCCACGATCCCACACCTCCAGCCACAGGCGCTCGCCCTGGCGGCGCGCGCCCAGCAGGATCGGGCTCTTGCCGTAGCGCAGGGCATTGGTAAGGAAGTTCTGCAGTACCCGGCGCAACAGTTTCATGTCGCTGTCCACCCGCAGGCGGCTGCCACGCAGGCGGAACTCCAGGTTTTTCTCGGCCGCCAGCACCTTGAACTCGGCACCCAGCGTGTCGAACAGTTCGTTGAGGGCGAAGGGCTTGGCGTCTGGGGTGATCTTGCCGTTTTCCAGGCGCGAGATGTCCAGCAGGTCGCTGATCAGTTCTTCGGCCGAGCGCAGCGAGCTGTCCATGTGCTGCACCAACTGCTGGGCCTCTTCGTTCATGCCCTCCGCCTGCTGCGACAGGGCGGCGGAGAACAGCCGGGCGGCGTTCAGGGGTTGCATCAGGTCGTGGCTGACCGCAGCCAGGAAGCGGGTCTTGGACTTGCTGACCGCTTCGGCCTGGCTCTTGGCTTCGGACAACGCCTGGTTCAGTTGCGACAGTTCGTGGGTGCGCTCGGCCACCCGTTGTTCCAGGCCTTCGTTGGCCTCGCGCAGGGCCTGCTCGGCCTCGCGGAACGGGGTGATGTCGGTGAAGCTCATGACGAAGCCGCCACCCGGCATCGGGTTGCCGATCAGCTCGATCACCCGGCCATTGGGGAAGAGCCGTTCGGAAGAATGCGCGCGGCCTTGGCGCATCCAGTGCAGGCGCCGCGCCACATGCACCTGCGCTTCGCCCGGGCCGCACAGGCCGCGCTCGGCGTTGTAGCGGATGATGTCGGCAATCGGCCGGCCCACGCTGATCAGCCCGTCGGGGTAGTTGAACAGCTCCAGGTAGCGACGGTTCCAGGCCACCAGGTGCAGGTTCTGGTCGACCACGCTGATGCCCTGGTTGATGTTCTCGATGGCGCCTTGCAGCAGCGCGCGGTTGAACTGCAGCACCTCGCTGGCTTCGTCGGCAATGCGTACCACGTCTTCCAGCTGCATGTCGCGGCCTTCGATGGCGGCCTTGACCACGGCGCGGGTCGACGAGGTCCCGAGCACCCCGGCCAGCAGGCGTTCGGTGTGTTCGATCCAGTCGCCGTCGGCATTCTGGTTGGGGTTGAAGCCCTTGCCCTGGCGGTAGGCGAAGCGGATGAAGCTCTGCCGGGCACGTTCCTCACCGACAAAACGCGAAGCCAGGGTCAGCAGGTCATCGATCTGCACCGCCAGCAGTGGCTTGCTGCTGGGGCGAGCGCTGGTCTGCTGGCCGATGAAGCGCCCGGCCTGCCAGTGTTCGGAAACCCGTGTGCGCGACAGTACCGAAACCCAGGCGAACAGGGTGAAGTTGCCTGCCAGCGACAGCACCACCCCTTGGGTCAGCGGGCTGATCGGCAGTCCCAGCGGGTTGCCATGCAGCCAAGCCAGCCCTGGGAACAGTTGCAGTGACCAGCCCAGGCTATGCGCGGCAATCGGCAGGACCAAGGTGTAGAACCACAGGAAGATCCCTGCCGCCAGGCCGGCAAACACGCCGCGGCGGTTGGCCTGCTTCCAGTACAGCGCGCCGAGCATGGCCGGGGTGAGCTGGGTGACGGCGGCGAAGGCGATCTGGCCGATGGTTGCCAGGCTGGCGGTGGAGCCCAACAGGCGGTAGCTGACGTAGGCCAGCAGCAAGATCACCACGATGGTTACCCGGCGTACCGAGAGCATCCAGTGGCGGAACGCCTCGAACGGCCGCTCGGCGTTGTTGCGCCGCAGCAGCCAGGGCAGCAGCATGTCGTTGGACACCATGGTCGACAGCGCCACCGCTTCGACGATGACCATGCCGGTGGCTGCCGAAGCGCCGCCAATGAATGCCAGCAGGGCCAGACTCGGGTGCGCTTCGGCCAGTGGCAGGCTGATGACGAAGGAGTCGGAGATCACCGTGCCCGGCAGCAGCATCTGCCCGGCCAGGGCAATCGGCACCACGAACAGCGCGGCCAGCGCCAGGTACATCGGGAACACCCAGCGCGCCAGGCGCATGTCCTGGGGCTCGATGTTTTCCACCACGGTGACGTGAAACTGTCGCGGCAGGCAGATGATCGCCATCATCGCCACGGCGGTTTGCACCACCATCGACGGCCAGTTGATGGTCTCTTGCCAATAGTCCTGCAAGTGGATCGACTGGCGAGCCTGGCTGAACAGGTCGTCAAAGCCGTCATACAGGTTGAAGACGACGAAAATGCCCACGGCCAGGAAGGCCAGCAACTTGATCAGCGATTCGAAGGCAATCGCCAATACCATGCCCCGGTGGTGTTCGGTCACGTCCAGGCTGCGGGTGCCGAACACGATGGCAAACAGTGCCAGCACCAGTGACACCACCAGCGCGGTGTCCTGCACGCGGGTGCCAGTGGCGTCGGCGTTGGCCCCGATCAGCAGGTTGACGCCCAGCACGATGCCTTTGAGCTGCAGGGCGATGTACGGCAGCACACCGACCAGGCAAATCAGCGCCACCACCACCGCCAGGGTTTGCGACTTGCCGTAGCGTGCGGCGATGAAGTCGGCGATTGAGGTGATGTTCTGCTGTTTGCTGATCAGCACCATCTTCTGGAGCACCCAGGGCGCGAAGACCATCAGCAGCACCGGGCCCAGGTAGATCGGCAGGAATGCCCAGAGCTGTTCGGCGGCCTGGCCGACGGCGCCGAAGAAGGTCCAGCTGGTGCAGTAAACGGCCAGCGACAGACTGTACACCCAGGCGCGCAGTTTTGGCGGCAACGGCGTGCTGCGGCGGTCACCATAGAAGGCGATGGCGAACATGACGGCCATATAGGCCAGGGCGACCACGGCGATCAGCCCGCTGGACAACGACATGAAGACTCCGAAGCAAAAAATATAACGCGGTCCCGATCAACCAGTCTGGCACGCAGGCGCCGCTTCGTCAGCGCAGACGATGGTTGTAGGCGAGAGCTTGCTCGCGATTGATCTGAAACAAAACATCAATTTTTTCGGGTGCCCAACCCATAAAACACCCCCGCCAGCAACACCGACAACACCAGCAGGTAGAAGATTGCCCCCGGCCACAGGTGCACCAGGGCAAACCCCACCATCACCGGCCCCAGCGCCGCCCCCAGGTTGGACAGGTTCTGCGCGCCGTAATACACCCCGCGCAAGTGCTCCGGGGCGATCAGGTCGATGAACATGTATTCGGCAGGGATCACGATGATCTCCCCCAGGGTGAACACCAGCATTGCCAGGCACCAGGCCAGCACCGAGCCTGCCAACGAAAAGCCCAGCAGCCCTGCGATGAACAGGGCCATGCCGGCCAGCAACCAGGGCATCAGGTGCTGACGACTGATGCGTCGGCCAATCAGGTACTGCAGGGCAATCACCGTCACCGCGTTGGTGGTGACCAGGTAGCCGACCAGCCGCGCCGCTTCCGTCGGGCTGCTGGTTACCACCAGGTACTGCGACAGGTAGGCAGTGAACTGGCCGAACACCACCGCGCTCAGCACCCCGCCCAGGGTGAAATACACCAGCCGGCGGTCACGCGCCAGCCCCAGCGCCACCTGGCCGAAGCCGGCCGCAGGCTTGTCCGGTGCGCTCACCTGCAGGTCACGGTCGCCAAGGCGCCAGTAGGCCAGGCACATGCCCAGGCCAAGCAGGGCCGAGGCGATGAACGGCATGTGGTCGTCCAGTTCCAGCATGGCGACCCCCAGCAGCGGGCCGGCGGCGTAGCCGACGTTGCTGAGGGTGTACTTGATGGCGAACACCTCGGCCCGCTCTTCCACTGGCAGCAAGGCACAGAAGCCTGCCTTGGCGGCGATGTCGACCACTGCAAGCGCCAGGTTGATCAGCACCAGGCACAAAAAGAACAACAGCGCCGATTCACTGACGACCGCGGCGACGAAGGCCAGGGCGAACAGCAGGGTGCTGGCGCTGACCAGCGTGTGGTTGCGCAAGGTGTCGACCAGGTGGCCGCCATACAGGCTCAGCAGCGAAGCGATGATCAGCGCGCCACCTATCAGCAGGCCGATCTGGCTGATCGGCAGCTGGAAGTTGTCGGCCAGGTACACCACCAGGTAGGGCAGGGTAAGGGCGCGGGCGACCGTGAGGGTGAAGGTGGTCAGCAGTAGCAGGCGTACGGTGTGCGGGTAGCGTTTCAGGGCGGCGAGCATTACCACGTCCTTGTTGTTCTGGTTTGCCGAGCACAAGCATAAGCCACATAGGGCACCTGCAGGAGCGCCTCGGCTGCTTCTGCAAAAAGCGTGTAGGCTTGCCAGCCAAGGCATTTCCCATGCAGATTTGTGGCCTGACGTGCCCGGCGCGCCTCCAATTGAAAAGCCTTCAGGACCAAGGACGATGAGTCACTCCTCGCAATTCACATTGCTCGGCAAGCGGCGCTTCCTGCCGTTTTTCATCACCCAGTCGCTGGGTGCCTTCAACGACAACCTGTTCAAGCAATCGCTGATCCTGGCGATCCTGTTCAAGCTCAGCCTGGGCGACGGTGACCGTTCGATCTGGGTCAACCTGTGCGCCTTGCTGTTCATCCTGCCGTTCTTTCTGTTTTCGGCGCTGGGCGGGCAGTTTGGCGAGAAGTTCGCCAAGGACGCGCTGATCCGTGCGATCAAGCTGGCCGAGATCGTCATCATGGCAATCGGTGCGCTTGGCTTCATCACCAACCACCTGGCGCTGATGCTGGTGGCGCTGTTCGGCATGGGTACCCACTCGGCGCTGTTCGGCCCGGTGAAGTACTCGATCCTGCCGCAGGCCCTGCGCGAGGAGGAACTGGTCGGCGGTAACGGGCTGGTGGAAACCGGCACCTTCCTCGCCATCCTGGCCGGCACCATCGGCGCCGGCGTGATGATGTCGGCCGACAGCTATGCCACGGTGGTGGCCGGCGGCGTGGTCGGCACTGCTGTGCTCGGCTACCTGGCCAGCCGCTGGATCCCGCGGGCCGCGGCCGCCTCGCCGAGCATGCCGCTGGACTGGAACATCTTCAGGCAGTCGTGGGCGATCCTGCGCATGGGCCTGGGGCAGCCGCCCGCCGTATCGCGCTCGATCGTGGGTAACTCGTGGTTCTGGTTTGTCGGTGCCATCTACCTCACGCAGATCCCGGCCTACGCCAAGGACTGGCTGCACGGCGATGGCACGGTGGTCACCCTGGTGCTGACGCTGTTCTCGGTGGGCATTGCCCTGGGGTCGTTGCTGTGCGAGAGGCTTAGCGGGCGCAAGGTAGAGATCGGCCTGGTGCCGTTCGGCTCGTTCGGCCTGACCCTGTTCGGCCTGCTGTGGTGGTGGCACTCCGGCGACGTACCGGCTGCAGCTGCGCCGCACGACTGGCTGGCGCTGCTGGGCATAGGCCAGGCCTGGTGGATCCTGCTGTCGATCGTGGGCCTTGGTGTGTTCGGTGGCTTCTACATTGTGCCGCTGTATGCGCTGATTCAGGCACGCACGGCCGAAGACCAGCGCGCCCGGGTGATTGCGGCCAACAACATCCTCAATGCCTTGTTCATGGTGGTGTCGGCGGTGCTTACCATCATCCTCATGGGGCTTGCCGAGCTGAGCATCCCGCAGCTGTTCCTGGTGGTGTCGCTGCTAAATATCGCGGTCAACGCCTACATCTTCAGGATCGTGCCCGAATTCACCATGCGCTTCCTGATCTGGCTGCTCAGCCATTCGATGTACCGCGTGCAGCACCGCGACCTTGAGCGCATCCCCGACGAAGGCGCGGCGCTGCTGGTGTGCAACCACGTGTCGTTCGTTGATGCATTGCTGCTGGGAGGAGCAATCCGCCGGCCAATCCGCTTTGTGATGTATTACAAGATCTACAACCTGCCAGTGCTCAACTTCGTGTTCCGCACCGCAGGCGCCATCCCGATTGCCGGTCGCAACGAAGACCCCGCCACGTACGAACGTGCGTTCGCACGCATTGCCAAGTACCTGGCCGATGGAGAGCTGGTGTGCATCTTCCCGGAGGGCAAGTTGACTGGCGATGGTGAGATCGATGTGTTCAAGGGTGGCGTCAACCGCATCCTCGAAGAAACACCGGTGCCGGTGATTCCGCTGGCTTTGCAAGGGCTGTGGGGCAGCTTCTTCAGCCGCGACCCGGCCAAGGGCTTCTTCAAGCGCCTGTGGTCGCGGGTAACCATCGTGGCGGGCGCCGCCATCCCGGTGGAGGCAGCGCAGCCTGAGCTGTTGCGCGAGCAGGTCAGCCGCCTGCGCGGTGACCTGCGATAGGGGAGGGGGTTAGCTGGCGCTGACTTTCAGGCCGACCAGGCCGCAGATGATCAGCGCCACACTGACCAGCCGCACCAGGGCCATGGACTCGCCGAACAGGATGATCCCGGCGATGACTGTGCCGACTGCGCCAACACCCGTCCAGATGGCATAGGCGGTGCCCAGCGGCAGTTCTTTCATGGCCAGGCCCAGCAGGCCCAGGCTGATGACCATGGCGCCGACCGTGAGTACGGTGGGGATCGGTTTGCTGAAGCCGTCGGTGTATTTAAGGCCTACGGCCCAGCCGACCTCGAACAGGCCGGCGAAGAACAGGATGATCCAGGACATGAGTGTGTCTCCATCGTTTGAATGATGGGGCCGTCCCCGGAATGGTCACGCGGTGCGTCGTGAGGCCGTCCTCACAGTGGGCAATATGGTGCCTATCTGCAGCCTTCAGGGCAAGTCTGTGCTGATCCCTGTGGGAGCGGGTTTACCCGCGAAGAGGCCAGCACAGGCACCATCAGTGCCTGGCCGGTTCCGCTTCTTCAGGTTCAACCGCAGGCTCATCCATCCGCCGGAACCAGGTCGACAGCAGTGCCCCGGAAATATTGTGCCAAACACTGAACAACGCACTGGGCACTGCCGCCAATGGCGAAAAGTGCGCCGCCGCCAGCGCCGCCCCCAGCCCGGAGTTCTGCATCCCCACCTCCAGCGCCAGCGACTTGCGTTGGGCCAGCGGCAACTTGCACAGCTTGCCGGTCAGGTACCCCAGCAAATAACCAAAGCTGTTGTGCAGCATCACCACCGCCATGATCAACAGCCCCGATTCGGCGATCTTCGCCTGGCTGGCCGCCACCACCGCGCAAACGATCATCACGATGCTCACCACCGACACCAGCGGCAGTACCTGCACCGCCGCCTGCACCCGGGCACCGAGCAGGCGCTGGGCCAGCACGCCGAGCACGATCGGCAGCATTACCAGCTGCAGGATCGACCAGAACATGTCCATGAAGGACACCGGCAACCAGGCCGACGCCAGGAACCAGATCAGCGCTGGGGTCAGCAGTGGTGCCAGCAGCGTGGTTACTGCAGCAATCGCCACGGCCAGCGCCAGGTCACCACGCGACAGCCAGACCATCACGTTCGAGGCGGTGCCGCTCGGGCAGCAGCCGACCAGGATCACGCCCACGGCAATTTCCGGCGGCAGGTGGAACAGCTGGCACAGCAGCCAGGCCATGCCGGGCATGATCACGAAGTGCGCAACCACCCCCAGCATCACCCGCCACGGCTGGCGGGCGAGGGCGGCGAAGTCGTCGAGCTTGAGGGTCAGCCCCATGCCGAACATCACCAGCCCCAGCAGCGGCACAATGGCGACCTTCAGGGCGATGAACCATTGCGGTTGCAGAAAGGCCAGCACGGCAAACACCAGCACCCACAGGGCGAAGGTATTGCCGACGAAGCGGCTTAAGGCGGCGAGGGCACGCATGGGGCAATTCCTTTTCTACTTATAGCTTTGTGAATTTCCAGGGCCCTGTCGCCGGCAAGCCAGCTCCCACAGGTTCTGAAAACCGTGGCGTACCTGTGGGAGCTGGCTTGCCGGCGACAGGACCGGTGCAGGCAAAATGGCCTTCAGGCCTGCACTGGCATCTCAAGACACATCAGACCCCTTGCGGAATCTCCTCTCCACCCAGCGCCTCGAACAGCGCCGGCAGGAATTCGGTAAAGGTCATCATCATCAGCAGGAAGCTGGCATCGAACTGCTGCGCCGCCTCATCGCCACCGTCCTGCTCGGCCTGCTCCTGCAGCAGCTCTTCGAACTTCAGGCGCTTGATCACCATCTTGTCGTCCAGAATGAACGACAGCTTGTCCTGCCAGGCCAGGGCAAGCTGGGTTACCACCTTGCCAGTGCTCAGGTGCAGCTGGATTTCCTCGCCGGTCAGGTCCTGGCGCTTGCAGCGCACGATACCGCCGTCTTCGGCGGTGTCACGCAGTTCGCACTCGTCCAGTACATAGAAGCCTTCGGCGGTTTGCTGCGACTTGACCCAGTCGGTCATGGTGGCGGTTGGCGCAATCTTCACCGTGGCCGGGCGCACCGGCAGCGAGCCCATCACTTCACGTAGGGTCGACAGCAGGTCTTCGGCACGCTTGGCGCTGGCCGAGTTGACCAGGATCACACCCAGGCGCGGGGCGATGGCGGCGAAGATCATCGAGCGGCGGATGAACGCACGCGGCAGGAAAGCCTGGATGATCTCGTCCTTGATCTGGTCGCGTTCTTTTTTATAGACCTTGCGCATCTGCTCGGTCTCGATCTCTTCGACCTTTTCCTTGACCGCGTCGTTGACCACGCTGCTCGGCAGGATGCGTTCTTCCTTGCGTGCGGCAATCAGCAGGAACTCGCCGCTGACATGCACCAGGGGAGCGTCTTCGCCTTTGCCGAACGGCGCGACGAAACCGTAGGTGGTCAGCTCCTGGCTGGCGCAGGGGCGGGCCGGTTTGCTGGCCAGTGCGGCTTCCAGCGCTTCAGGCTCGAACGGGACTTCCTGGGTCAGGCGGTAGGTCAGCAGGTTCTTGAACCACATGTGGGGTAACTCTCCTTAATGCATAAGGCGGGCATTATTCTCCGAGCGGAGCTCTGAGGCCAACCCTGTCAGAGGGCCAGCAGTGGCTTATGCGTGAAAGAAACACCCGGCAACGCTAGGCCTTTGAAAGGAATGAAGTTTTTTTTGAAAAAAGTTTAAAAAGTGCTTGCCAGGGTGTGGGGTCGTCCGTAGAATGCGCGCCACACCGAGACGAAGGGTGATTAGCTCAGCCGGGAGAGCATCTGCCTTACAAGCAGAGGGTCGGCGGTTCGATCCCGTCATCACCCACCACTCGATGTATAGCGCAGCGGTAGTTCAGTCGGTTAGAATACCGGCCTGTCACGCCGGGGGTCGCGGGTTCGAGTCCCGTCCGCTGCGCCATATTCCACTTCCAGGCCCACTGAACACCTGGAAGTAACAAAGAAAGCGACCTTAGGGTCGCTTTTTTTGTGCCTGAATTTTGGTGTTTGAACGAAGTTTGAAAAAACTTCGATAAGTGCTTGCCAGAGTGCAAAGTCGCCCGTAGAATGCGCGCCACACCGAGAGACATGGGTGATTAGCTCAGCCGGGAGAGCATCTGCCTTACAAGCAGAGGGTCGGCGGTTCGATCCCGTCATCACCCACCACTCGATGTATAGCGCAGCGGTAGTTCAGTCGGTTAGAATACCGGCCTGTCACGCCGGGGGTCGCGGGTTCGAGTCCCGTCCGCTGCGCCATATTCCGCTTCCAGGCCCACTGAACACCTGGGAGTAACAGAGAAAGCGACCTTAGGGTCGCTTTTTTTGTGTCTGCAATTTTTGTATCAGCGCTCTTCTTCTCGCAACGTCAGCACCTCGAACCCGTCCTCGGTCACCGCCACGGTATGCTCCCACTGCGCCGACAGGCTGTGGTCGCGGGTAATCACTGTCCAGCCATCCTTCAATGTACGCGTACCGCGCCCACCCTGGTTGATCATCGGCTCGATGGTGAACACCATCCCCGGCTTCAGCTTCATGCCCATGCCGCGCTGGCCGATGTGCAGTACTTCAGGCCCTTCATGCATCTGCTGGCCAATGCCGTGCCCGCAATACTCGCGCACCACGCTATAGCCTGCCGCCTCGGCATGGGCCTGGACGGCATGGCCGATATCGCCCAGCGTGGCCCCGGGGCGCACCTGCTCGATGCCCTTCCACAGCGCGTCGTAGGTGGTGTCGACGAGGCGTCGGGCTTCATCGCTGATGTGCCCGATGCTGTACATCTTCGACGAGTCGGCAATGTAGCCGCCCTGTTCCAGGGTGATGTCGACGTTGATGATCGAGCCTTCCTTCAGTACTTCATCGGCATTGGGCATGCCATGGCACACCACATGGTCCACCGAGGTATTGAGCGAATAAGGAAAGCCGTACTGGCCTTTGCTCGCCGGCCGGGCCTTGAGCGTGTCGACGATGAATGCTTCTGCACGGTCGTTGATCTGCATCGTGGTCACGCCGGGGCGGATGAAACCGTCGAGGTCGGCGAAAACCTGGGCCAGCAGTTGGCCTGCGCGGCGCATCAGGTCGAGTTGGGCGGGGGTCTTGAGAATCACCTGGGACATAGGGGGAGGGCAGTTGCTCATGCTGTAATTTGCCCCAGCATAGCGCCAGCGGGTACCGGGTTGCCACCGCATGGTGCGTAGCCTGTGCCGGCCTCTTCGCGGGCACGCCCGCTCCCACAGGCACGGCACGCCCCTCAGGCCTTGCGATAGGCCTGTGGGAGCGGGCGTGCCCGCGAAAGGGCCGGTATAGCTGGCCCATAAATTGCTGATCTACCTTCATCCCGGGCTATCAACGTCGACAGCCCACAAAACTTCACGACAAAGGCGCCGTGTTGCCCCGCTTGCTTCAGCAAGTCGGGGCAGCCGGCGCCTTTTTGCGTTTCCCACAGGAGCCCGCCCATGGCCAACAGCGAAGTACGCAGCGTCTGCCCCTACTGCGGCGTTGGCTGCGGCATCGTCATGAGCGTTGCCGATGACAAGGTCGTCAAGGTCAGCGGCGACAAGCAGCACCCCAGCAACTTCGGCCGGCTGTGCACCAAAGGCCTCACTGCGCACGTGCCGCTGACCGCCGCCGGCCGCCTGGAAGACGCCTATGTGCGCCAGCAGCGCAACCAGCAACCGGCGCGCACCGGCATGGACCAGGCCATCGCCGACGCCGGCAAACGCCTGCGCGGCATCATCGACCAGCACGGCCCCGACGCCGTGGCGCTGTACGTGTCGGGGCAGATGTCGCTGGAGGCGCAGTACCTGGCCAACAAGCTGGCCAAAGGCTTTATCCGCACCCGCCACATCGAGTCCAACTCGCGCCTGTGCATGGCCAGCGCCGGCAGCGGCTACAAGCTGTCGCTCGGCGCTGACGGCCCGCCTGGCAGCTACCAGGATTTCGAGCACGCCGACGTGTTCCTGGTGATCGGCGCCAACATGGCTGACTGCCACCCCATCCTGTTCCTGCGCCTGCTCGATCGGGTCAAGGCCGGCGCGAAGCTGATCGTCGTCGACCCACGGCGCAGTGCCACCGCCGACAAGGCCGACCTGTTCCTGCAAGTACGCCCCGGCAGTGACATGGCCTTGCTCAACGGCTTGTTGTATCTGCTACACCGCAATGGCCACACCAACCCCGACTTCATCGCCCGCCACACCGAAGGCTGGGCTGAGCTACCCGCCTTCCTCGATGACTACACCCCCGAGCGCGTAGCCGCCATCACCGGGCTGGCCGAGGCCGACATCATCAAGGCCGCCGAATGGATCGGCACCGCCAACGACTGGATGAGCTGCTGGACCATGGGCCTGAACCAGAGCATTCACGGTACCTGGCACAGCAACGCCATCTGCAACCTGCACCTGGCCACGGGCGCCATTTGCCGCCCCGGAAGCGGGCCGTTTTCGCTGACCGGCCAGCCCAATGCCATGGGCGGCCGTGAGATGGGCTACATGGGCCCCGGCCTGCCAGGCCAGCGCTCGGCGTTGGTGGAAGGCGATCGCGCATTTGTCGAGCAGCAGTGGCAACTGCCACCCGGCCGCCTTCGCAGCGAAGGCGGCGAGGGTACGGTGGCACTGTTCGAGCAGATGAACGCGGGTGAAGTAAAAGCGTGCTGGATCATCTGCAGCAACCCGGCAGCCAGCGTTGCCAACCGCCAGCAGGTGATCGATGGCCTGTGCCAGGCCGAATTGGTGATTACCCAGGATGCCTTCCTCGACACCGAAACCAACCGCTACGCCGACATCCTGTTGCCGGCCGCGCTGTGGGCCGAAGGCGAGGGCGTGATGATCAACAGCGAACGCAACCTCACCCTGATGCCGCGCGCCGTAGAGCCGCCAGGGCAGAGCCTGCCCGACTGGCAGATCATCGCCCGGGTGGCCTGCGCCATGGGCTATGCCGAAGCCTTCGACTACCCCGATGCCGAAGCGGTATATGAAGAAATCCGCCGCTTCCATAACCCCGCCACCGGCTACGACCTGCGCGGCATCGGTTACGCCGAGCTGCGTCAGCAACCACGCCAGTGGCCTTGTGCGCCAGGCCATGGCAGCGATCGCAGCCCATTACGCTACCTGAACGACGGCAGCAGCCAGGCGCTGCTGCACGATGCCCAGGGCGATTGCCCGGCGCTGGCGTTCCCCACCTCCAGCGGCAAGGCCCGCTTCTTCGCCCGGCCCTGGTTGCCGGCACCGGAGTTGCCGGATGACGACTACCCCATGGTGCTGAACACCGGCCGCGTGCAGCATCAGTGGCACACCCTTACCAAGACCGGCAAGGTGCCGGCGCTGAACAAGCTGGAGCCTGGCCCCTTCGTCGAGGTTCACCCAGACGACGCCGTACGGCTTGGCATCGCTGAAAAGGATCAGGTGGCCGTCCGCTCACGGCGCGGTCAAGCCGTACTGCCGGCGCGAATCAGCGACCGGGTCATGCCAGGCAACTGCTTTGCGCCGTTCCACTGGAACGACCTGGTCGGCGAGCAACTGGCAATCAATGCCGTCACCTGCGATGCCGTCGACCCGCTGTCGCTGCAACCCGCTTTCAAACACTGCGCCGTGGCCCTGCAACGGGTCGCAGGCGAGCGTATCGACGCCCTAGACCTGAACGCTGCCATTTCGGAGCCAGCCCGCATGCCCACTGCCACCCTGTCCCGTCTGCTTGGCCTGGACACCTTGCCAGCCCCGGTGCTGGCAGAAGAAGAGCGCCATTACCTGCAAGGTTTCCTGCTGGGCCTGAACCAGGCCCGCGCCGAGGGCGTGCCCAGCCTGCCGGCCAGTGCGCCACTGGCGGCCAACCACCGGCTGTTTATCGACGGCTTGCTGGCCGGGCTGTTCTCCCAGCCTGCGGCACTGCCCGTTGCGGCGTTGGCGGCGCCACGGCATCAGGTGCTGTGGGCCTCGCAGACGGGCAACGGCGAGCAGCTGGCCGAGCGCTGTGCCGAACGCCTGCGCGGTGCCGGCCTGGATGTGCAGCTCAGTTGCATGGAGGCGGTCAGCCCGAGCCAGCTGCAGGGCGCCGCCAGCGTGGTATTGATCGCCAGCACCTTTGGCGATGGCGATGCGCCCGACAGCGCAGCGGCGTTCTGGCACGCCTTGCAGGGCGAGGAGGGCGCCTGCTGCGCCGAACTGCCCTATGCAGTGCTGGCCTTGGGCGACTCCAGTTACGATCAGTTCTGCGGCTTTGGCCGCAAGCTGGACCAGCGTCTGACCGAACTGGGTGGCCGGCGCCTGTTGCAACGGGTGGACTGCGAGCCAGACTTTGACGAAGCGTTCGCAGGCTGGCTTGACGCGTTGCTGCCCTTGCTGGGCAGGGCCGCTGCGCCACCACCGGCGAGTGAACCTGCATCCATGGCGGGCTGGAGCAAACAACAACCCTGGCCCGCCACCTTGCTGGAAAACCACCTGCTCAACGGCCCCGGTGCCAGCAAGGAAACACGGCAACTGGTGTTCGACCTGAGCGGTAGCGGCTTCAGCTATGCCGCCGGTGATGCCTTGGGCGTGTGGCCGCGCAATTGCCCGGCGCTGGTCGACGAACTGCTGGCGCTGATGCAGCTTGATGGCCAGGCCATGGTCGAGCTGAAGGGCCAACCTGCCATGCCACTGGCCGAAGCCCTGCACGCGCACCTGGAAATCGCCAAGGTCACCACGCAGCAACTGCAAGCCTTCGCGGGCAGCGCCCCGGGCCTGCAACGTCTGCTGCAGCCCGAGTGCAAGGCCGAACTGCAGGACTGGCTGTGGGGCCGGCAACTGGTCGATGTGCTGCGGGCCTTTCCCCAGCAGCTACCGCTGGCCAGCTGGCTTGAACTGCTCAAGCCCTTGCAGCCGCGTCTGTACTCGATCAGCTCCAGCCCGTTAGCGCATCCAGGCCAGGTACACCTGACCGTCTCCACCGTGCGTTATGGCGAGCGCAAGGGCGTATGCTCGGCCTTCCTCGCCGACCGCGCCCAAGCGTTGAAGGTGGCAATTTTCCCGCAGGCGTCCAGGCACTTCCGGTTGCCCGCGGACGACAGCGTGCCGGTGATCATGGTCGGCCCCGGTACCGGCATTGCACCGTTCCGGGCGTTCCTCGAAGAGCGGGAGGCGCGGGGGGCGAGAGGGGGCAACTGGCTGTTCTTTGGCGAACAGTGCGCCGCTACCGACTTCTATTACCGGGAGCAGCTACAGGCCTGGCAGGCAAGCGGCCACTTGCGTCTGAATACAGCGTTTTCCCGCGACCAGGCCGAGAAGATCTATGTGCAGCAGCGCATGCTGGAGCAGGGCGCGCAGTTGTGGCAGTGGCTGGAAGCGGGGGCGTATTTCTATGTGTGTGGGGATGCGCAGCGCATGGCCAGGGATGTGGATGCGGCGTTGCGGGCGGTCGTGGCTGATCATGGCGGGATGGATGTGGTGGCGGCGGCTGCCTATGTGGAAGGTTTGAGCAAGGCCAAACGTTATCTGCGGGATGTGTACTGAAGTGCACCGGGATGGGGAGTGATGCACTTGGAATGTGCAATTGCTGTGCTGGCCCTATCGCCGGCAAGCCAGCTCCCACAGGTATCTTACAAACCTCGAAACCTGTGGCGGCCCTTGTGGGAGCTGGCTTGCCGGCGATAGGGCCAGCACAGGAAAAAGGATTGGCACAGTCCCTGCTTCACCTCCAATACAACAAGCCCCACTGATCAACGGCGATCAACCCGGGGGCACACCGTGATGAATACAGGCAAAGGCGCCTGGAGCTTCGGCTCCAGGCGCTTTTTTTTTGATCGAGGATCGGCTTATGAAGGCAACAGCGAGCAGCGGGCAACGAGAGCGACTGGTCATCGTCGGCAACGGCATGGTCGGCCACCATTGCGTCGAACAACTGGTCAGCCGCGGCGCCCTGCAGCGCTTCGAGGTGCAGGTTTTCGGCGAAGAGCGCCAACGCGCCTACGACCGCGTGCACCTGTCCGAATACTTCGGCGGCAGTTGTGCCGAGACCCTGGCCCTGTGCGAGCACGATTTCTACAACGCCAACGGCGTGCACCTGCACCTCGGTGAGGCCGTGCTGGAAATCGACCGTGAGCGCTGCGAAGTAGTCACCGCCGAGGGGCGCTACGGCTACGACCAGCTGGTCCTGGCCACGGGCTCCTACCCCTTCGTGCCGCCGATCGAAGGTTCCAGCGGCAATGCCCGCCTGGTCTACCGTACCCTCGACGACCTCGATGGCATTCGCGCTGCCGCAGCCGGTGCCCGCCGTGGCGTGGTGGTCGGTGGTGGCCTGCTCGGCCTGGAGGCAGCCAACGCCCTCAAGTCGCTGGGCCTGGAAGCCCACGTGGTGGAGTTCGCCCCACGGCTGATGCCGGTTCAGCTGGACAGCGAGGGCGGTGCCGCGCTCAAGGCACAGATTGAAGCGCTCGGTGTGGGCGTGCACCTGTCGCGCGCCACCCAGTCGATCAGCGCCGGTGAAGCCTACCGCTACCGCATGAACTTCGACGGTGGCGAGCATCTGGAAACCGACCTGATCGTGTTCTCCGCCGGTATCCGCCCGCAGGATGCCTTGGGCCGTGGCTGCGGTCTGGACATCGCCGCCCGCGGTGGCGTGGTGATCGACAACCATTGCCGCAGCAGCGACCCGCGCATCTTTGCCATCGGCGAGTGCGCCTCGTGGAACGGTAGCGTGTTCGGCCTGGTCGCCCCAGGCTACAGCATGGCGCGCAACCTGGCGGCTTTGCTGATGGGGGAAGCGGCGGTAGCGTTTACCGGCGCCGACATGTCGACCAAGCTCAAGCTGCTGGGCGTGGATGTCGGCTCGATTGGTGATGCCCATGGCGCCACCCCCGGTTCACGCAGCTACCGCTTCATCGACGAAGCCAACAGCGCCTACCGCCGGCTGGTGGTGGACGCCAGCGGCAAGCACGTGCTCGGCGCAGTGCTGGTCGGCGACAACAGCTACTACGACACCCTGCTGCAATACGCCCAGAACGGCATCGCCCTGCCAGCCGACCCGGCAGCGCTGATCCTGCCGCAAGGCGGTGGTGCACCGGCCCTGGGCGCCGATGCGCTGCCCGACAGCGCGACCATCTGCTCGTGCCACAACGTCAGCAAGGGCGCGGTGTGCGACGCCATCGACAGCGGTTGCAGCGACCTTGCTGCGGTCAAGGGCTGCACCAAAGCCGCCAGCGGTTGCGGCGGTTGCGCGGCCTTGCTCAAGCAGGTGTTCGAGCACGAACTGACCGCACGTGGCGTAGCGGTGGACAAGAGCCTGTGCGAGCACTTCGCCTACACCCGCCAGGAGCTCTACGGGCTGGTGCGGGTGGAGGGCATCCGCACCTACAGCGAGCTGCTCGCACGCCACGGCAAGGGCCACGTTGGCTGTGACATCTGCAAGCCGGCGGTGGGCAACATCCTCGCCTCCTGCTGGAACCAGCCGATCATGGACCCGGCGCTGGTGCCGTTGCAGGACACCAACGACACCTTCATGGCCAACATGCAGAAGAACGGCACCTACTCGGTGGTGCCGCGTATTCCGGGTGGTGAAATCACCCCCGACAAGCTCATCGTCATCGGCCAGGTGGCCAAGAAGTACGACCTGTACACCAAGATCACTGGCGGCCAGCGCATCGACCTGTTCGGTGCCCAGTTGCACGAGCTGCCGCTGATCTGGGGCGAGCTGATCGAGGCCGGCTTCGAAACCGGCCACGCCTACGGCAAGTCGACCCGCACGGTGAAATCGTGCGTGGGCAGCACCTGGTGCCGTTACGGCGTGCAGGACAGCGTCGCCATGGCCCTGCGCCTGGAAGACCGCTACAAGGGCCTGCGCAGCCCGCACAAGCTCAAGTTCGCGGTGTCTGGCTGCACCCGCGAGTGTGCCGAGGCGCAGAGCAAGGACATCGGCGTGATCGCCACCGACAAGGGCTGGAACCTCTACGTGTGCGGTAATGGCGGTATGCGCCCACGGCATGCCGAGCTGTTCGCCACCGACCTGGACGACGAAACCCTGGTACGCCTGATCGACCGCGTACTGATGTTCTACATCCGTACGGCCGACAAGTTGCAGCGCACCTCGGTGTGGCGCGAGAACCTGGAAGGCGGCCTGGACTACCTGAAGCAGGTCGTGATCGACGATAGCCTGGGGCTCGCCAGCGAGCTGGAAAGCCAGATGCAGCATGTGGTCGACCAGTATGAATGCGAATGGGCCAACGCCCTCAACGACCCCGAGAAGCTCAAGCGCTTCCGTACCTTTGTCAACGATCGCCGCGCTGACCCGGACGTGCACTTCGTGCGTGAACGCGAACAACGCCGGCCTGCTGCGCCACTGCACCTGATCCCAACTGTCGAGGAGTCTGTCTGATGAACCTGTCCAATGCTGCTGTGAAAACCTGTGAGAACTGGCAGGCGGTGTGCCAGGCGCAAGACCTGGTGGCCGATTCCGGGGTGGTGGTGTGGCTCGACGGGGCTCAGGTGGCGCTGTTCTACCTGCCAGGGCAGGCGCAGCCGCTGTATGCGGTGGACAACCGCGACCCGCGTTCCGGCGCCAACATCATCGGTCGCGGGCTGGTGGGCAGCGTGCAAGGTGAGTTGGTGGTGGCAGCGCCGCTCTACAAACAGCACTTCAGCCTGCTGAGTGGGGAGTGCCTGGAGGATGCCGGGCAGAGGTTGCGAGTGTGGCCGGTGCGGTTGAAGGGGGAGGCAGTAGAGCTGGCTGTGGCCTGATAACCATTTGCTGCCTACCCAAGCCTCTTCGCTGTGGGAGCGGCTTCAGCCGCGATCAACGCCGGCTCATCCACCAGCTTGCCGCGTGCGATGTTGATCAGGTATCCCTCTGCACCTGACGCACGCAGCAATGCTTCAAGCCTGCCCGCTTCAGTCGTGACGCACTACAGAAGCGGTTTTCAGAGAGAGGGCGAGCAGGCAGGGAAGTCGGTAGCCCTGCTGTACGTCTTCTCCGCTCACCACCATGCGCTGGTTCACGGTATCGACTACTACCGAATTCTCGGCGGTATAGAAACCATCCTCCTGCGAAAACGCGCCAAACTGACCGTAGCCGTGCGGGGAGACGAAGCGGGTGTCGAGTTGGCCGTCTGATTGGTAGCGCACTGCCATGTTGAAGGTAAAGAAGCCACCGTACCCCATTAGCCCCCCCTCGGTTTCTTCAATATGGGCCCACCCGCCGTCGACGAGGAAACGCACGACCTGCCCTTGGTTGAACTCGCGGGCAGGTTCGCCAGCATAGTCCAGCCGGTAGATGGTCGGTTGGCTGCGATCGTCGTCGACCGAGTAGTGTTGGCCGTACAATGTGATGCGTTGGCTGCTGTCTTCTACCGTGAAGCCGCTATTGATGATCCCCTCGTCTGACCAGTGGTGGCCCACCTCGCCGAATTTGTCATCGAGACGCCCCGTCAGCGACAAGCCACTCGTTACTGAATACCAGCCCGAATCGCTTTCCACGTAAGTGCAGATCACGATGCGCTGCATCCCTGCAGTTGGGGAGATGACGGCAATGCCTTCAAGGCTGTGCTGTGAACCTTCGGGAATCAGATCGCTCAACGCCAGCAGCCCATTTTCACCGAATTGGGGGTCCCTTCTACCATTGCTGTCCAGGGCGACAACTACCGCGTTGGAATCCCCTGCTTCGTATCGAGCCGCGGTCGCCACCAGACCTTCCTGGTGGCAGGCCACTTTGTCCAGCACAAGATCTGCACCGAACAACGCACGTGTGTCGATATAACCCTTTCCTTGACCAAAGCCCGGATCGGGTTCGCCTTTCGCAATCAGCTTCCACAAATGAGAAGTGGTTTCCCCAAAAAGCTCCAAAGTCACCAGCAGATTGCCCGTCACGTCCTCTACTACTCCAGTGGCGTTCAGGTAGCGGTCCGTGGTCTCTGTGGTGAACTTGAACATGCCGCTGCCATTGAACGTGGTGTCAAGCTTTCCATTTGCGTCCAGGCAGGCGATGAAAACACTGTGTAGCCCATCGGGATCGGTTTGATACCCAGTCACATAGAACCGGGCCGGACGCACTTTGCTCCTCAGTACGCTGGTCGTACCCCCCAGGTTGCCGCGGCCGCTTTGGGTGAAGTGGGCATGGCCTTTGTCACCATAACTGAGATCGATGGGGGCCATGGGTTGCTGCTGAAGAGCCTGGGGAGAGGGCGGCACTGCCTGGGTAGAAGGGAAGTGCTTCTTGGGTCGGATCATGGCGTTGGGCTCCATTCACAATTAAACCGCTGAACGCCTATTGAGCGATGCTTGGCCTGGATCGGCTACTGGCAGAAGTGACAGGTGTGTCACCGGCCTAGGTATGCAAGGGCAGGTGTGAGTACGGTGCGGCAGACCTGGATACGCCGCAGGTAGCGATGCGGTAAGCTTGCTGCCATGAACCTCGACACCCGCATCAAATACCGCCACCTGCTGTGCTTCCTGGAGATTGCCCGGCAGGGCAGCCTGGCCAGGGCTGCCGACGTGCTCGCGATCAGCCAGCCGGCAATTTCCAAGACCCTCAAGGAACTCGAAGGCCTGCTGGAAGCGCGCCTGTTCGCGCGCAGCCGCCAAGGCGTCGAGCTGACCCCGGCCGGGGCGCGTTTCATGCGTTATGCCGGGCCCAGCGTGCAGGCCCTGCGCGATGGCGTCAGTAGCTTGCGCGGCGAAGCGCGGGCGCCGTCGCAGGTGCGCGTTGGCGTGCTGTCGACGGTCGAGGGCCTGCTCATGCCCGAGGTGCTGTGCCGCCTGCACCAGCGCCATGAAGCGCTGGTCATCAGTGTGGCCACGGGGGTCAGCGCGCAGCTGCTCGGCCAACTGCGTCTGGGTGAGCTGGAACTGGTGGTCGGGCGCATGACCGACAGCCCACAGATCCAGGGCCTTTCGTTCGAGCACCTGTACAGCGAGTCGATGAGCCTGGTGGTACGCCCGGGCCACCCGCTGCTGGCCGCCACGCCGGTCGAGCGCGCCAAGGTCGGGCGTTACCCGTTGGTGTTGCCGCCGGCGGGCACCACCATCCGCCAGCATGCCGACAGCCTGTTTGTGCAATGCGGCATCCAGATGCCGGCGCAGCGCCTGGAAACCCTGTCGTTGGCCCTGAGCCGGCGCTACCTGCTGGGCAGCGATGCGTTGTGGGTAGCGCCGCGCGACGCGGTGCTGCTCGACCTGCGCCGTGGTGAGCTGGTCGAGCTCGACCTGGGCGTGCGCGAGCCGGGCGGCTCGGTGGGGATCTGCCGCAATGCCGCCTTGCCGCAGAGCCTGCCTGGGCAGTGGGTGTGCGAGGTGTTGCGCGAGGTGGCAGGGGAGTACCGGGACGGCAACTACCCCTGAGTGCAGGCCTTTCAGAGTCCAGCGAAATAAATCCCCTGTAGAACCGGGCAAAAACGGCACAACCGGTCAATACTGGCCAGTGGCTGCAAGCCCAGCATGAATTACCGTTTAACTACTGAACTTCCTTACCAAAACCCGCTCCTATGCCGGTAGCCATTGGTCATGGCCGCCTGCTAAGCTCGCGGCTTTACCCTGATTGCCCTTATGGCGCATGAACAAGGAAATAGCATGAAACAGCATCGTTTGGCGGCTGCGGTTGCCCTGGTAGGCCTGGTACTGGCTGGCTGTGATCAACAAGCCAGCAGCCCCGAGCTGAAGACTCCGGCGCAGAAAGCCTCCTACGGTATCGGCCTGAACATGGGCAAGAGCCTGGCTCAGGAAGGCATGGAAGACCTTGATTCGAAATCGGTCGCCCTCGGTATCGAAGACGCCGTTGGCAAGAAAGAACAACGCATCAAGGACGAAGAGCTGGTAGAGGCGTTCACCGCCCTGCAGAAACGCGCCGAGGAGCGCCTGGCCAAGGCCAGCGAAGAAGCCGCCTCCGCCGGCAAGAAGTTCCTCGAAGAAAACGCCAAGAAGCCAGGCGTGGTCACCACTGCCTCGGGCCTGCAGTACGAAGTGGTCAAGAAAGCTGATGGCCCGCAGCCCAAGCCGACCGACGTGGTCACTGTCCACTACGAAGGCAAGCTGATCGATGGCAAGGTGTTCGACAGCTCTGTCGAGCGTGGCAGCCCGATCGACCTGCCGGTCAGCGGTGTGATCCCGGGTTGGGTCGAAGGCCTGCAGCTGATGCACGTTGGCGAGAAGTACAAGCTCTTCATCCCGGCTGAACTGGCCTACGGCGCACAAAGCCCAAGCCCGCTGATCCCGGCGAACTCGGTACTGGTGTTCGACCTGGAACTGATCGCCATCAAGGATCCGGCCCAGTTGCAGGGTGGCGAGCCGGAAGCCGAGGCTCCAGCTGAAGCGCCTGCTGAAGCACCTGCCAAGTAACACTGGTTGGTTCTTGCAAAACGCCCCGTCCTGACGGGGCGTTTTCGTTTGTGGCGATTGGACGAACCAGCAACAACTGATACTGTCCGAGGAAATGCAGCTAGTAGATGTAGGATGTTTCTGGCGCAAATCGTTTGCGACCAGGTACCCACGGCTTGAAACGGTTGTGTAAAAAACGCCCGATCTGACCGTGGGCCTTGCCTGGCAGGCACCTGGGCTCAGAAACGCGACCCTGTTCACAAGGTTATCCACAATAAATGTGGATAACCTGTTCCGCCTGGAGGCTCCATGAGCGCACCCTGGAATTTTGCCCGTTTCCTGCCCTTGGCCGAGCGCCTGCTCAGCCGTGGTCGGCTGCCGGCCCTGCTGTTTGCAGTGGCCCGCAAAGGCCCACGCATCGGCCGGTTGCGTGAGGACGTGAAACTGCTGCAGTCGCTGTGCCTGGCGTGGTGGCGTGGCGAATACCGCGCCATCAGCCCCAAGGCCCTGGTCACCATCGTGGCCGGCCTGTTGTATTTCGTCAGCCCCATCGATGCCATACCCGACTGGTTGCTGGGCGTGGGCTTTCTCGATGACATCGCGGTGCTGGGCTGGGTGCTGAAGACCGTGGCCGACGAACTGGCGCGCTTCAAGGTTTGGCGCGACAGCCAGGCACCCGAGCGGCTGCGCGTGGTCGAGCGCCTGCCGGCTACCCCGCAAGCGCTGGGGCTGGAGCGCAAAACGCAATGAAAACAGCCTGAACTGCACTCAACCGGACAGACCCCGGAGTTGGTAATATAATTGGCATAAGGGTTATGCCTACGGATTACATGCTGTAATCCTTTTTTAAGGGGTTTGTAATGGGTATTCAGGTCATTAGCCGGGACGGTCAACCCGAGTACGCCGTCGTTCCCTGGGAGCAGTACCAGGCACTGCTCAAGGCGGCGGGGCAGGCGCCTGCCGAGGCGGTCGTCAGCGAAGAGCCTGGCTCAGCTGCCGTGGCGCCATTGCCGGCGTTCAGCGAAGTGGCGCAGATTCGCCAGGCCAAAGGGATTGCCCCTGAGCAACTGGCGCGCAATGTCGGGGTGAGCCCGGCGTATCTGGCCATGATCGAGTCGGGCGAACGCCAGCCGGATGCTGCCATCCGCCGCGCCTTGGCCTGGCATCTGGGGGTGGCTGGCTGGAGCGAGCCATCATGAGCCAGGTCAGGATCAGCCGTCAGCACTGGGATAACCTGCTGGGCGAGCTTGACCTGGCCCGTCGTCAACGTCACTTGCTGACCTACCGAGCGCTGATTGAGCGTTTGCAACTGCCTAGCCCTGCCATGCAGACGCTGACCGCTGCGCTGGAGTACCTGGCGGTACTGGATGCCCGTGCCGAGCAGCCGTTGCGCAGCTCCTTGGTGATCAGCCAGGGCGCCAGCCGTTTGCCGCGTACCGGCTTCTTTGAATGTGTCGAACGGCTGGGGCGCTTTGCCGGGCCGGTCGATGGCATGGAGGCGGCGTCGTGGCATGCTTCCGAGGTGGTTCGGGTGTTCGAGTACAGCTACCCAGAAACAGCCTGATTGTCAGCATCAGCGCGCTTCCTCCTGCCGGTATACCACCGGCCTGTAGGAGCAGCCTTGTGCTGCTCCTACAGATACAGCCAAGGCTCAAGGCCTGTGGTGAACCTGTGGGAGCTGGCTTGCCGGCGATAGGGCCAGGGCAGGCAAACCATGCCGGTGGACCACCCCACAACCCCTGCCATCAGCATCCACCACCTGCAATGCCTCCAGATGCTGATGCCGCTCGAACAGCTCCAGCAACTGCCCAAGCGTCGCATTGAGACGCACCGTCGGCTGTCCAGCCAGTGGCGCGCTCATCGGCGTCGGTAAAGGCCTGCTTTCCCACACCCCCAGCTCTTGCGGCCGCCCCAGCAGGTAGCCTTGCACCAGATCCACACCCATATCGGTCAGCACCGCCAGCTCCTCCGCCAGCTCGATGCCCTCGGCAATCACCTGTGCCTTCGATGCCCTGGCAATCTGCAAGATCGAGCCAACGAACTCGCGCTTGAGCGGGTCGCGGTGGATGCCGTCGATGAAGTGGCGGTCAATCTTCACGTATTCGGGGCGCAGCTCCGACCACAGGCGCAAGCTCGAGTAACCCGCGCCCAGATCGTCGAGGGCAATCGAAAAGCCCATGTCGCGGTAGTGATGCAGGGCATTGGACAGCAGCTGGAAATCGTCGGTCGGGGTGTGCTCGGTCAGCTCGATCACCACCCGGCTGGGCGGCAGGCCGACCTGCTCCAGCAGCTTCAGGGTAAGGCCGGACGGGTAGTGTGGCTCCAGCAACGATTCGGGCGAGATGTTGAGAAACAGCTTGCCCTGCAGCTGTTGCTCGCTGAAGCGCCGGCAGGCGCTTTCCCGGCAGGCGGCTTCCAGCTCGGTCAGGCGGCCGGCCTGGCGGGCGATACTGAACAGGTTCAGCGGTGCATGCAGCGGGCTGTTGGACGGCCCGCGGCTCAGCGCTTCATGGGCGAAAACCCGTTGTTCGCTCAGGCAAATGATCGGCTGGAACAGACTGTGAATGCTGCGTTGAGCCAGGATGGCACTCAAGGCACTGAGCTGTTCGGCGACGGTCATGACGTATTCCTGAAAATGAAAGGGCCGGGCATCTGCATGCCCGGCCCCCGTATTTCACGACAGCGCGATGACTGTTTGATGACAGGTCACATTATTCTGCCATCACTGCCGCTGCGGCTTACTTCCTGGCCACCTTGGTGCTGGCGCTGAGGTAGTCGATCAGGATACGACCGGTTTCGGACAGGTAGGCGTCGTCCTCCGGCTTGGTGTTTTCATCTTCGACCGGCAACGCGTCTTCGTCCTCTTTCTTCAGCTCTTTGAGCGGCTCTTCACCCTTGGCCTTGCGGCGGATGTTTTCCAGCGCCAGCTGCTTGGCTTCGATTTCGTCGTGGCGTGCACGGCGATCCTGCTCGTTGAGGCTGACGGTTTTTTCGGTCATCAGCTTCTGCGTCAGGGCCAGGCGGTCGCGAATGTAGGTGAACTCGGCATCCTTGTCGCTGCGCGCTTCATGTTGCGCCTTGAGCATGGCCAGGTAAGGCTTGAACGGGTCGGCCGCCGGCTTGACGACCGGGCGAATGGTGTCCCAGGGCATGGCCTCGGGCAGGGCGCTCTCGCCAATTTCCTTGGTGTCGATGATCGACGGGTAGTCGATGTCCGGCAGCACGCCCTGATGTTGGGTGCTCTGCCCGGAAACCCTGTAGAACTTGGCCAGGGTCAGCTTCAGCTCGCCATGGTTGAGCGGCTGGATGGTCTGCACGGTGCCTTTGCCGAAGGTCTGGCCACCGATGATCAGCGCGCGGTGGTAGTCCTGCATGGCGCCGGCGAAGATCTCCGACGCCGAGGCCGACAGGCGGTTGACCAGTAGGGCCAGCGGGCCCTTGTAGAAGGCGCCCGGGTTTTCGTCTTCCAGCACGTCGACGCGGCCGTCGCTGTTGCGCACCAGTACGGTCGGGCCTTTCTCGATGAACAGGCTGGTCAGTTCGGTGGCTTCCTGCAGCGAGCCGCCGCCGTTGTTGCGCAGGTCGATGACCACGCCGTCGACTTTCTCCTTCTGCAGTTCGGTGAGCAGTTTCTTCACGTCACGCGTGGTGCTCTTGTACTCTGGGTCACCGGCGCGGTAGGCCTTGAAGTCGAGGTAGAAGGCCGGGATCTCGATGATGCCCAGCTTGTAGTCACGCCCGTCCTGCTTGAGCTTGAGCACCGACTTTTTCGCCGCCTGCTCTTCGAGTTTTACCGCTTCACGGGTGATCGACACGACCTTGCTGGTCTGATCGCTCGGCGCATTGCTGGCCGGGATGACTTCCAGGCGTACCACCGAGCCTTTCGGGCCACGGATCAGCTTGACCACTTCGTCCAGGCGCCAGCCGACCACGTCGACCATTTCCTTGTTGCCCTGGGCCACGCCGATGATCTTGTCGGCCGGGGCTACCTGCTTGGTCTTGGCTGCCGGGCCTGCCGGCACCAGGCGCACGATCTTGACCTGGTCGTTGTCGCTTTGCAGCACCGCGCCGATGCCTTCGAGCGACAGGCTCATGTTGATGTCGAAGTTTTCGGCGTTGTCCGGCGACAGGTAGTTGGTGTGCGGGTCGTAGGACTGGGCGAAGGTGTTGATGTAGGCCTGGAAGATATCCTCGGCGCGGGTCTGGTCCAGGCGCGCCAGCTGGTTCTTGTAGCGCTTGGTCAGGGTTTCCTGGATCTGCTTGGGTTCCTTGCCGGCGATCTTCTGGCGCAGCACTTCGTCCTTGACGCGTTTGCGCCACAGGTCGTCGAGCTCGGCCTGGTCCTTCATCCACGGGGCGTCCTTGCGGTCGATCAGCAAGGTTTCCTTGGCGGTGAAGTCGATCTTGTCCACGCCTTTGTTCAGCTCGGCCAGGGCGAAGTCCAGGCGCTGCTTGACGCGGTCCAGGTAGCGTTTGTAGATGGTGAAGCCCGGGTCCAGGTTACCGCTCTTGAGGAAATCGTCGAATTGCGTTTTCCACTTGTCGAATTCGGCAATGTCGGCAGCGGTGAAGTAGCTGCGCGCCGGGTCCAGCAGCTTGATGTAGCTGTCGTAGATGATGACCGAACGGGCATCGTCCAGAGGCGGCTTGCTGTAATGGTGGCGCTTGAGCAATTCCACCACGTTGAGGCTGGCTACGATCTCGTCGCGGTCCGGCTGCAGGCCGTCCCACTTGTTGGCGGCCGCTGCATTGCCGCCGAGCGCGAGGCTGCCCAGGCCGATCATTACAGCGAGGGCGGTGCTTGGGAGGAAATGCTTCATGCTGATTCGACGTGGAGGCAATTGATCACGCATAGTAGGCCGTCTTTTCCGTTGCCGGTTCCATGGAACCGGGCAAATACTGCAAAAAGCCTGGGGTGTGCGTTCCCCAGGCCCAGTCATGATTCAACTATGGAGGCACTGTGAAGGCATTGCAAGGCGTTGACGGACATGTGGAGTGGGTCGAGGCCGAACGCCCGGCCTGTGACGCGGGCCAAGTGCGCATTCGCGTGGCTGCTGCGGGCCTGAACCGCGCCGATCTGCTGCAGATGAAAGGTTTGTACCCGCCACCGCCGGGCGCCAGCCCGTACATGGGCCTGGAATGCGCCGGTGTGGTCGAGGAAGTGGGCGCCGGTGCCGACTGGCGCGTGGGCGACCGTGTGTGCGCACTGCTGGCCAGCGGTGCCATGGCCGAGGAAGTGGTGGTCGATGCCCGTCATGTACTGCCGGTGCCCGAAGGGCTCAGCCTGCATGAAGCGGCAGCGTTACCGGAGGTGTATGCCACCGCCTGGCTGAACATCTTCCAGCTAGGGGGTGTGAAGGCCGGTGAGAAGGTGCTGGTGCATGCTGGCGCCAGTGGCGTTGGTTCGGCTGCCATCCAGCTGTGCAAGGCATTCGGCAGCCCGGTGTGGGTCAGCGTCGGCTCGCCGGATCGCCTGGCCTATTGCGAGGCGCTGGGCGCTGCGGGGGGGGTGGTACGTAACGAGAACCTGGATGCACTGGAAGGTTTCGGGCCGTTCGACGTCATTCTCGACCCGGTGGGCGCCAGCTACGGTGAGCTCAACCTCAAGCTGCTGGCCCGTGACGGCCGTTGGGTGATCATCGGCCTGATGGGTGGGCGCAAGTTTGAGCTGGACCTGGCCCAGGTGCTGGGCAAGCGCCTTGAGATTACCGGCTCTACGCTGCGCAACCGTGACGACGGCTTCAAGGCCGAGCTGCTGCGCGAGCTGCAACAGCAGGTGTGGCCGCTGTTCGCCGAAGGGCGTTTGTCGCCGCAGCTGGTCGATACTTATCCTGTCGAGTTCGCTCAGGCGGCGTATGCCGAGCTTGAGACCAACCAGGTGTCGGGCAAGCTGGTAATGGTGATCGACCCAAGCCTGGTGTAAGCAGGCCCGGCCCCTTCGCGGGCACGCCCGCTCCCACAGGGACCCCACAATGTCCGAGCGTGTGGTGATACCTGTGGGAGCGGGCGTACCCGCGAAGAGGCCCACACAAATCCTCAGGACCAGCTAAGGATTGGCCAGCCATTGGTCTGGGCATGCTCGCGCAACACCGCATCCGGGTTCACCACATGCGGGTGATCCACCTTCAGCAACAGCGGCAGGTCATTGCGTGAATCGGAATAGAAACTCGCTCCCTCAAGGTTCTCCTGCTCCTGATCCAGCCATTCCAGCAGCCGGGTGATCTTGCCTTCGCGGTAGGTCAGTACCCCGTGAGTCTTGCCCGTATACACCCCGTTCACCGCCTCCAGCTCGATCGCCAGGTATTCATCCACCCCCAGGCGCGCCGCAATGGGCCCGACCAGGTGCGTCCCCGAAGCGGAAATGATCAGAATGCGGTCCCCACGCTGGCGGTGCTCGGCAATGCAGCGGCAGGCGTCGCCGTAGATGATGGGCTCGATCACGTCCTCGACCCACGGCTCAACCAGATGCTCGACCTCCTCCAGGGTACGCCCGGCGATCGGCTCCAGGCTGAAGGCCATGTAGTCCTCCATCTGCAGGTGGCCCTTGCCGTAGGCCTCCATCAGCTCACGGTCGCGGCGCAGGAAGTCCTTGCCGTCGACCCAGCCCAGCCGGGCCATCTGCTCGCTCCACAGCGACGCACAGTCCCCGTGGATCAGGGTTTCGTCCAGATCGAAAATTGCCAGTGCCATTGCGTTGAATCTCCTTAAGCCACTTCCCGCAGCGCTGTCGGGTCGATGGACAAGCTAACGCGTTTTCCGTCCGCGTGCAGGTCGGCTGGCGAGCGGTTGAGCACGTCGACCACCAGTTCCACCTCGCGCACGTTCACTCGGTAGCGAATTACATTGCCCAGCAGGCTGTGGCTGCGTACTTCTGCGTCCAGTTCGCCATTCACGCCCAGGGTGATCGACTCCGGGCGGATCGCCAGGCGGCTGGCCACCGGGCGTTGCAGCAGGCGGCTGGCGCTGTCGGCGTCGAGCAGGTTGTAGTTGCCGATAAAGCCGGCGGCAAACAGGTCCGCAGGCGCTGTGTAGAGGGTTTCGGCATCGCCGCTCTGCACGATACGCCCCTGGTTCATCAGGAAGATGCGGTCGGACAGGGTCAGCGCTTCTTCCTGGTCGTGGGTGACGAAGATGGTGGTCAGCCCAAGTTCACGCTGGATGGCACGAATCTGCTCGCGCAGGTGTTTGCGAATACGCGCATCCAGTGCCGACAATGGCTCGTCGAGCAGCAGCAGGCGAGGGCGGGTAACCAGCGAGCGGGCCAGGGCCACGCGCTGGCACTGGCCGCCAGACAGCTGGTGCGGGTAGCGCCCGGCAAAGTTGCCCAGCTCCACCAGCGCCAGCACCTCGCGCACCCGGGCCTGGCTTTCGTCGGCCTTGACCTTCTGCATGCGCAGGCCAAAAGCTACGTTCTGTTCCACAGTCATGTTGGGGAACAGCGCGTAGCTCTGGAACACCATGCCTATGCCACGCTTTTGCGGGCTGAGCGGCACGATGTCGTGGCCGTCGAGGAGTATCTGCCCGCTGTCTACCGGAGTAAGCCCGGCGATGCAGCGCAGCAGGGTGGACTTGCCGCAGCCGGACGGGCCTAGCAGGGTAACGAACTCGCCGCGTTCGATGTGGCAGTCGATGTTCTCGAATACCGGGCTGCCGGCGTAGCTTTTCTGCAGTTTCTGTACGCTGACGAAGCTCATGTCAGGTCTTGTCCTTGTTCAGGCGGTTGGCGACCCAGGTCAGTACCAGCACAAAGGCGAAGTACGAGATCACCAGTGCGCTGTTGAAGTGGCCGCTGCTGTTGCGCATGTTGTTCAGGTACACCTGCAGGGTCTCGTAGCGGGTGCCGACCAGCAGGTTGGCGAACACGAACTCGCCGAACAGGAACGAGAACGACAGCAGCAGCGCCACCATCAGGCCCTTGCGCAGGTTTGGCAGCACCACCAGCAGCGCGGCCTGCCAGGTGCTGGCGCCGAGCAACTGGGCGGCGTCCATCAGGTCGCGCAGGTTGATCGCCTGCAGGTTGTTGGTAATGGCCCGGTACATGAACGGCAGGGCGATGGTGAAGTAGCAGCCGATCAGGATCCAGGGCGTGCCGACCATGGCCATAGGCCCGCTGCCATACAGCTGCAGCAGCCCCACCGACGACACCACCGGCGGTACCGCGAACGGCAGCAGGATGAGGATGTTCATTAGCGCGTCGAGCTGCGGGAAGTGGTAGTGCACCACGAACAGTAGCGGCAGGATCAGCACCACCGACAGCAGCAGCGCGCCCAGGCACACCAGCAGCGACTGGCCGAAGGCGGCCAGGAAGCGCGGCTCGCTCCAGAGCGCCACGTACCATTTCAGGGTCAGGCCGCTGGGCAGCAGGCTGGCCGACCAGCTGGTGGCCAGCGAGTAGAGCAGGGTGCCGGCCAGTGGCAACAGCAGGATCAGGAACAGCAGGTAGACCACGATGCGGTGGTACCAGCCGCCGGAACGGGTGTCAGCGCGCATGGTAGCTCCGTTTCAGTAGCCATTGATGCACCACCGTGACCAGCGTCATCAGCCCCACCAGCACCATCGCCAGGGCGCTGGCCAGGTTGGGGTCGAGGCTGATGTCGCCGGCCACCAGGCCAGCGATGCGGATCGGCAGTACGTTGAAATTGCCGGTGGTCAACGCATACACGGTGGCGTAGGCGCCCAGGGCATTGGCCAGCAGGATGACGAACGTGCCCAGCAGTGCCGGGGTCAGCACCGGCAAGCCGATATGCCGCCAGTATTGCCAGTGATTGGCACCGAGCAGCGCGGCCGACTCGCGCCAGTCTTCACGCAGGGCGTCGAAGGCGGGGTAGAGCAGCAACACGCCCAGCGGGATCTGGAAGTAGGTATACACCAGGATCAGCCCGCTTTTGGAGTAGATGCTGAAGTCTTCCAGCAGGCCGATCTGCTTCAGCAGCAGCGTCAGCGCGCCGTTGAAACCGAGCAGGATGATGAAGGCGAAGGCCAGCGGCACTCCGGCAAAGTTGCTGGTCATGTTGGCGAAGGCGCTGACGAAGTCGCGCAGTTTCGAGTCCACCTGGCGCAGCGAATAAGCGCCAAGGGTGGCGATGACGATGCCGAACAGGCTCGACCAGAAGCTGATTTCCAGGCTGCGTTGCAGGGCCTGCAGGTAGAACTTCGAGCTGAATACCTTGCTGAAATTTTCGACGCCCCAGCCCGCTTCCGATTGCACGCTGTTGATCGCTACCCAAGCCAGCGGGGCAATCTGGAAGACGACAAAGAACACGGCAAACGGCAGCAGGCAGAGCAGGGCCAGGTAGCGGCCACGGGCGCCGCTGCGCTTGGGTGCAGTCACTTCAGCAGCTCCCGGCACACGGTCTTGTCGTGGGCAGCGCCAAGCAGCTCGCACATGGTGCCGCACAGCTCGGTCTGCAACGGCTTGGCCGCGGGGTCCAGGCTGAACGCGTCGCCGAAGACGAATAATGGCACTTCGCGCTCCTCGGCCAGCAAACCGTTGTGCGAGCGGTCGTTGTTCATGCCGTGGTCGGCGGTGACCAGCACCTGATAGCCCTCTTCGAGCCAACCGGGCAGGTAGTCGGCCAGCAGGATGTCGACGCTGCGGGCGGCGTTGCGGTACTGGCTGCTATCCAGGCCGTGGCGGTGGCCGATATCGTCGATGCTCATCGGGTGAACCAGCAGGAAGTTGGGGGCATGGCGGCGGCGCAGGTATTCGCCATCGGCCAGCAGGTGCGAATCGGGGTAACGGTCGTCCCAGTAGAACAGCCCGTGCTGGATCGGCAACTTTGGCGCGTGGGTGTGGCGGTCGCGCTGCGGGTCGAAAGGCGAGCGGTTGTACAGCTCACTCATCCAGTGATAGGCCGCCGCTGCGGTGCCCAGGTTGGCTTCGCGGGCGTAGTGAAACACGCTGCGCTGGTTGGACAGGCGGTTGACGTTGTTGTGCACGATGCCGCTGTCGATCGGCGGCACGCCGGTGAGGATGCATTCGTACAGCGGCCGTGACAGCGACGGCAGCTCGCATTCCACGCGGTACAGCGCGGCGCGGTCGGCCTCGACATAGGCATGCAGGTGGCCCATGGCGTGGTGGGCGACCTGATAGTTCAGGCCGTCTAGCAGGACCAGGATGACGTTGTGTTGCATGGTGGCTCCAGTCATAAACCGCGTTGGCTTCTTCGCGGGCATGCCCGCTCCCACAGGGTTTTGCACGGTGGTTGTGGGAGCGGGCGTGCCCGCGAAGGGGCCGGGTCAGGCACTAGGCAAGCTAGCCCTTTACTCCATCTCGATGATCACTTGCTCCTGCCACATCTGCGGCAGTTTCTTCGAGGTGGCTTCCCAGGCTTCGGCATTCTTGATCGGCTGGGCGGCACCGTACTGCTCGTTAGGCAGCAACTTGGCCTGCACATCTGCCGGCAGCTTCAGGTGCTCGGCACGGATCGGCCGGGCATGCCCCTTGGCCAGGTTGATCTGCCCGGCATCGCTGAAGATGTATTCACGGGTCAGTTTGGCCGCGTTGGGGTGCTTGGCGTACTTGTTGATGACCGTGGTATAGCCGGAGATCACCGAGCCATCCGACGGGATCAGCACTTCAAAGCGCTTGGGGTCGATCTGTTCACGGTAGCTCAGGCCGTTGAAATCCCACACCACGCCGACTTCCACCTCGCCTTTCTCCAGGGTCTGGATGGTCGGGTTGGCCAGCGACAGGCGCTTATCCTTGGCCAGTTTGGTGAACAGTTGCAGGCCCGGCGCCACGTTGCTTTCGTCGCCTTTGTAGGCGATGGCGGCGGCGAGCACCCCGTTGGCGGCCTGGGCGGCAGTGCCGACGTCGCCGATGGCGACCTTGTACTTGCCTTTTTCCAGGTCATGCCAGGTTTTCGGCCGTTCCTCTTCCTTGACCAGGTCCTTGTTGATGATGAAGGCGATGGTACCGGTATAGGCCAGCGCCCAGTGGCCGTCCTTGTCCTTGGCCCACTCCGGCACCTGGTCCCAGGTGCTTGGTTTGTACGGCTGGCTCACGCCCTTGGTCACGGCGATGGGGCCGAAGGCGGCACCCACGTCACCGATGTCGGCGCTGGCGTTGTCCTTCTCGGCTTCGAACTTGGCGATTTCCTGGGCCGAGCTCATGTCGGTGTCGCTGTGCTTGAGGCCGTACTTGCTGGCCAGGTCTTCCCAGGTGCCTTTCCAGTTGGCCCAGGCATCGGGCATGCCCACGCTGTTGACGGTGCCTTCCTTGCGGGCGGCATCTTCCAGGGCCTTGAGGTCCTCGGCCATGGCCGAGGTACAGAACGCGATGGCCGAACCGAGCAGTGACGCCATGAACAACTTTTTCATCCGTAGCTCCTTGGGTGGGTGCCTTTAACCGATCGTTGTTATGAGTGAAGCCGTTGCCTGGAACCTTTGGTCTAGGTCAGCAAACCTTGAGCCAAGGTAGGCCGCTTGCGTGACAATTTGATGTAGGGAGGGGGCCGTGCAGGTGGCTATGGGCCCCTGGCAATACAGCGTAGACCATGGTTAACCCCCGGTTTTGCGGGGCTGGCCCGATTCTGGCAGTGCCTTCTCGGCAGCCTTGTCACAGGATGTTCATCAGCCCTGCCTAGGCTTGCACTAATCTCCAAGTGCCCTGTTCTGGGGCTGGACTAGTCCAGATAGGTAACCTTTGATGCAGCCGATGCCACCGCGTGCGGTAACAGCCATCTGCCATGCCTTGCAGGAGCAGATAGAGCACGGCCTGCTGGCGCCGGGCGGCAAGCTGCCGGCCGAGCGCAAGCTTAGCGAGGTGTTCGACACCACGCGCATCACCCTGCGCGAGGCGCTGGCGCAGCTGGAGGCCCGAGGCCTGATCTACCGCGAAGAGCGCCGCGGCTGGTTCGTCGCGCCCCAGCGGCTGACCTACGACCTGATCGAGCGCAGTCACTTCCATGCCATGGTGCGTGACCAGGGGCGTGTGGCCACTACCGAACTGCTCTCGGCACGGCTGCAACCGGCCTCGGCGGCCATCTGTGCGCGCTTGCAGTTACCGGCGTTGTCCAGTGTGGTGCGTATCTGCCGGTTACGGCGGATTGACGGGCGGGCGGTGCTGTATGCCGAGCATTACCTCAACCCCCGGTACTTTCCGGACATACTCGAACACGACCTGGCGGAGTCGCTGACCGAGATTTATGGACGGGTGTATGGCATCCGGTATGGGCAGGTGTGCTTCGAAATCCTGCCGACGGCGTTGCCGGTGGAGGCCGCGGCGGCATTGAAGGTGTCGGTGGGCAGCCCGGGGTTGCACATCACCCGGGTCAACAGCGACCAGCATGGGCACCTGATCGACTGCGACCTGGAGTATTGGCGGCACGATGCCATCCGCATCCGTGCACAGGCCGGTTGATCCTCGATTCTGGGGCTGCTTTGCAGCCCATCGCCGGCAAGCCAGTTACCACCTTGATTGCATTGGCTTCAGGCCCTGTGCAGTACCTGCGGGAGCTGGCTTGCTGTCGACAGGGACCTAACTGGAGGAACCGGATTCCGCTATACCACCTCCACCAGCAGTCACCACCTGTACCGACAACCGCGGCGTTGCCAGGTCCAGGCCTGCTTCATCAAGTTGCCGCTTCAATGCCAGGTTGAACGCCCGCGACACTTCCCACTGCTTGATCGGCGCGGTCTTGAACCGGGCCCGCAAGATCGCCGACCCCGACTCGAAACTCTCCACCCCCTGCAGCTCCAGCGGTGACCAGATGTTGCGGCGCATCAATGGGTCATTACGCAGCTTCTGCCCCACCTCGCGAACCAGCGTGATCGCCTGGTCGATGTTCATGTTGTGCGGGACGGCCACACGGAAGATGGCGTAGCCGAACTCCCGCGAGTAGTTCTTGATGCTCTTGATCTCGCTGAACGGGATGGTGTGCACGATGCCGTCGATGTCCCGCAGGCGTACGGTACGGATGGTCAGCCCCTCCACCGTGCCCAGGTGCCCGCCCACATCCACGTAGTCGTCGATGGCCAGCGAGTCTTCGATGATGATGAACAACCCGGTGATCAGGTCGGCCACCAGCGATTGCGCGCCAAAGCCGATGGCCAGGCCGATCACACCGGCACCGGCCAGCAGCGGGGTGACGTTCATGCCCATGTTGGCCAGGGCGACGATCACCGCAATGATGAAGATCACCACGAACAGCACGTTGCGGATCAACGGCATCATGGTTTGTGCGCGGGCGTTGGCCAGGCCCCGGCGCGAGCGCACCAGGGCGTGGTGCACGGCGGTGTCGGCAAGGATCCACACCAGCCAGGCGACGATCAGCGTGCCGGCCAGGCCCATCAGGCGCAGGCTGACTTCGTGGCCGTCGCCCTCGGCGAAGCTGATCATCGACAGGCCCCACACCCGCAGGCCCAGTTCGATGAACACCAGCCAGATGAACAGGTGCACCAGCAGGTAGCCGAAGTTGCGCAGGCGTTCGGCGTACACGGCCTGCCGCTTGTTGGCGCGTTTGGGGTTGGCGGCGTGGCGGCGTACCAGCCCGTTGAGCACCATGCACACCACCACCAGCACGGTACACATCAGCGACTGACGCAGGGCGGTGCTGGTGTCGCCGGCCGAGACGAAGGTGGCGAACAGCGAAATGGCCACCAGGATCAACGCCGGGATGAACCAGAAGCTGCCGAGGATCTCGATGGTGTCGCTGAGGGTGCGGCGGGTCAGGCGTCGCGCCAGCGGCTGGTTGCGGATCAGGTGGGCGATCGGGCGGCGGAAGCGCAGAATGAACAGCCCGGTGCACAGCGCGGCGATGACGTTGGCCAGGGTCGCCAAGGCATGGGCCAGGTGGGTCCCCAGTGCGACCAGCATGCGCGGGTCGCTCATGGCCTCGCCAAACGCTGCGAAGCTGCCGATCAGCCACAGCGGGCGGAATGCCTGGTGCCGCAAAATGTGCAGGGCGCGGTGGCGGTGCGGGCCGTCGAGCAGCGAGAAGGCGATTACGCAGATGGCCGAGAAGCAGGTGCCGACGACCAGCGCGTAGGCCAGCACCATGGCCAGCGACTTACCCAGCGACGGCGGCAGCACAAAGCTCAGGTACACGGTGAACACCAGCGCCACCAACCACGGGCCAAGCTTGCGCAGGGCAAAGCGCACCAGGTCCCAGGTACGCGGGTGTTGGGGCAGTTCTTCGCTCAGGCCAAAGCGCATGCGTATCCGGTGGCCGACCCAGTTGAAGGCGTACGCCAGCACGCTCCACACGGCAATGACGGCGGCAAAGCCGAACAGGATCGCCGGCCACTGGTGCACCGGCACCACCAGTTCGGTCAGTTCGGCCTGGGCTTGTTCGATTTCCGTAGACCAGCGGTGGAAAGGGCTGGCCTCGCCGCTGAACTGTTTTTCGAAGTCGTGCAGGGCGCCGCCGATCAGGCCGAGCACACCCTGTTCCACGCTGGGTTGTGATTGCTTGGTGGCGTCGCGCAGCTTTTTCAGGTCGGCCAGCAGCTTGGCCCGCTGCTGGTCGTTTTCCAGGTTCTTGATCACTTCGTCCAGCGACTTGCCCAGTGGCTCGGTGGCCTCCGGTTGCGCGGGCGCACTGCCGCCCAGCAGGCCGGGCAGGCCCGCTGCCTGTACCGGAGTGATGAACAGCAGCAAGAGAAGGAACAGGTAACGCAGGAGGGCAGGCACGGGTAAATCTACCTCAGGTCAAACGATTGACCGAGTGTAGAGGTTTATGTCGGCAGTTTCTCGAGGATCTTCCAGCAGGTGAGGCCGAAGATGCCCAAGGTGCCGATCCACATCATCAGCACACCGATATTGCGCTCGCGCATGCTGAAGCCGATGGTCAGCAGCATCAGGAACAGGAACACCGGCACGAACAGTGACAGAAACGGGGACATGGACAGCAATCCTTTTGCAGTGGGGCCATGTAACAAGCATAGCGCTTGGCAAGCGAAGCGGGATTGACCTTGAGCAGGCCCGGCCTCTTCGCGGGCAAGCCCGCGAAGAGGCCGGGCCTGCTTACATCAAGGCAGCTCGCGGCTACGGTAGAAGGCAGTCAGCACCTTCACCAGGTGCGCAAGGTCGTGGCTGCCGCACAGCTCGCGAATGGAGTGCATGGCAAAGGTCGGCAAGCCGATATCCACCGTGCGCACCCCCAGGTGGCTGGCGGTAATCGGGCCGATGGTCGAGCCACAGCCCATGTCGCTGCGTACCACAAAGCTTTGCACCGGCACTTCCTCGGCCATGCACAGGTGGCGGAAGAAACCGGCGGTTTCGCTGTTGGTGGCGTAGCGCTGGTTGTTGTTCACCTTGATCACCGGCCCGGCGTTAAGCTTGGGCCCGTGGTTGCCGTCGTGCTTGTCGGCGTAGTTGGGGTGCACACCGTGGGCATTGTCGGCCGACACCATCAGCGAGCGCTGGATGGTGCGCACGTAAGCGTCGCCATTGGGCAGCAGGCGCTGCAGGGTTTGCTCCAGCATTGGGCCGTCGGCGCCGCAGGCGGAGCTGCTGCCGACTTCCTCGTGGTCGTTGCACACCAGCACGCTGGTTTCGTCGCTGTCGGCGGCCAGCAGGGCTTGCAGGCCGGCGTAGCACGACAGCAGGTTGTCCAGGCGGGCCCCGGCGATAAAGTCGCCGTTCAGGCCGACCAGCGCGGCGCCTTGGGTATCGTAGAAGCTCAGTTCGTAATCCAGCACCACGTCGGCGATCAGCTCATGCTCGCGGGCCAGCTGCTCGGTAAGCAGGGCGCGGAAGTCGATGCGATCGTCACCCGCGACTTGGGCCAGGATGGGCGGCAGCTCGTTCTGCGGGTTGATCGCCCAGCCTTCATTGGCGGTGCGGTTCAGGTGGATGGCCAGGTTGGGAATGATCGCGATCGGCAGTTTGAAGTCGATCAGCTGGCTTTCTACCTTGCCGTCACGGCGATAGGTAACGCGGCCGGCCAGGGACAGGTCGCGGTCGAACCAGGGCGCCAGCAGGGCGCCGCCATACACTTCCACACCTAGTTGCAGGAAGCCGTGGCGCTGCAGCTCGGGCTGCGGCTTGACCCGCAGGCACGGGCTGTCGGTATGGGCACCGACCATGCGGATACCGTTCAGCAACGGTTCCTGCTTGCCCAGTTTGATGGCGATGATCGACGAGTCGTTGCGGGTGACGTAGTAGCGGCCGCCCAGCGCAGTGGTCCAGCTGTCACGCTCGTCCAGGCGCTGGTAGCCGGCAGCTTCCAGGCGCTGGGCCAGGCTGGCGGTGGCATGGAAGGGCGTGGGGGAGGCCTTGAGGAAATCGATAAGGCCGGAATTCAGTTCGTCGCGCATAGCTCACTCCAGACAGCAGTGGCGCGAGTTTAACGCACAATGTCGACAATTTGTGTCTGCCTCTTCGCGGGCTTGCCCGCTCCCACAGGTACCGCACACATTTCCAGTGCAGTGTCATCCCTGTGGGAGCGGGCGAGCCCGCGAAGAGGCCGGGGCAGCCAGCCGAAAATCAGAAGGGCGCAGGGCACTCGAACTTCAACCGCTCCCCGGACACCGGGTGGGTAAAGCTCAGCATGGATGCATGCAGGCAAAGCCGCTCGTGCGCCGCCAGCGCTTCGGGGTTGGCATACAGCCGGTCACCCAGCAGCGGGTGGCCGATCGACAGCATGTGCACGCGCAACTGGTGCGAGCGCCCGGTGATGGGCGTCAGTTCTACCCGGCAGTGGTCGCCGCAGCGCTCGACGATGCGCCAGAACGTCAGCGCATGCTTGCCCTGCTCGTGGTCCACCACATGGCGTGGCTTGGTTGGCGGGTCGTAGCGCAGCGGCAGGTCGATGCTGCCGCTGTCCAGTGCCGGTTGGCCCCAGCACAGTGCTGTGTAGGCCTTTTCGGTTTCGCGGTCGTGGAACTGGCGCGACAGCTCGCGGTGGCTGTCGGCATCGCGGGCCAGCAGGATGATGCCGGAGGTTTCCCAGTCCAGACGGTGCACGATCAGCGCGTCAGGGTAGCCGTTTTCCTGCAGGCGGGTGATCAGGCAGTCCTTGTTGTCCTCGGCGCGTCCAGGCACCGACAGCAGCAGGGTCGGTTTGTTGATCACCAGGATGGCGGCGTCTTCGTGCAGGATCTGGATTTTGGACAGCGGCATTGCGTGTTCTCTGTTAAATCGGGAGAAAAAAGCGGGGCCGCTCTGCGGCCCATTCGCGGCACAAGGCCGCTCCTACAGGGGAACGCGATCCCTTGCAGGAGCGGCCTTGTGCCGCGAATGGGCTGCAAAGCAGCCCCGGCTTTCAGCCAGATCAGCGATCCGGCAGGGTAATGTTCAGCTCCAGAATCGAGCAGCTGCCCTGGTTTTCCAGCTCGATATGCACGTCATCGTTGCCGATGTTCACATACTTGCGGATCACTTCCAGCAGTTCTTTCTGCAGCGCCGGCAGGTAGTCCGGCTCGCTGCGTTGGCCGCGCTCGTGCGCCACGATGATCTGTAGACGCTCTTTCGCTACCGACGCGCTGGTCTGTTTTTGTCTGCCACGAAAGAAGTCAAAAAGGTTCATGGTTTACTTGCCTCCAAACAGGCGCGCGAAGAATCCTTGCTTCGGCACTTCAACAAAACGCAGGGGTTTGTCTTTCCCCAGCAGGCGGTCGACGGTGTCGCTGTACGCCTGGCCAGCATCGCTCTGGTCGTCGAGGATGACCGGGATACCTTGGTTGGAGGCCTTGAGCACAGCCTGGGACTCAGGGATTACACCCTTGAGCTTGATCGCCAGGATGTCGGTGACGTCGTCGATGCTCAGCATCTCGCCGTTGACGACGCGCTCTGGGTTGTAGCGAGTGATCAGCAGGTGTTCCTTGATCGGCTCCTCGCCGTTTTCGGAGCGGCGCGATTTGCTCGACAGAATGCCCAGCATGCGGTCCGAGTCACGTACCGACGAAACCTCAGGGTTGGTTACCACGATGGCTTCGTCGGCGAAGTACATCGCCAGGTGCGCACCTTTTTCGATACCGGCCGGGGAGTCGCAGATGACGTATTCGAAATCTTCTTTCAACGCCATCAGCACCTTCTCGACGCCTTCCAGGGTCAGCGCGTCTTTATCGCGGGTCTGGCTGGCGGCAAGTACATACAGGTTCTCAAGGCGCTTGTCCTTGATCAGGGCCTGCTGCAGGTTGGCTTCTTCGTTGACCACGTTGACGAAGTCGTACACCACGCGGCGCTCGCAGCCCATGATCAGGTCGAGGTTACGCAGGCCCACGTCGAAGTCGACGATGACGGTCTTGTGGCCACGCAGTGCGAGGCCGGTACCAATGGCGGCGCTGGTGGTGGTCTTGCCCACACCCCCCTTGCCGGAAGTAACCACGAGAATCTTGGCCAAGGTGTTTCACCCCTAAAATAAGTCGGAACACGTGTCCCGGCAAAAAGCAAATAAACGGCAACAGTTAAAAAAGTTGCTCTGAAAATGACGGCAAGTATCCGTTAAAGACGGGTGATGTTCAACACATCACCGGACAGGCTGACTTGCACACCTGTGCCCCACAGGGGGTCGCGGCGCAGGTCTTCGCAAACCTTGTACTGGCCGGCGATGGAGACCATTTCGGCGGTCATCTGCTGGCAGAAGATCCGCGCCTTGGTATTGCCTTTGATGCCGGCCAGGGCCCGGCCGCGCATGGCGCCGTACACATGGATGTTGCCATCGGCCAGAAGTTCCGCGCCCGGGCTGACCGAGGCGGTAACGATCAGATCGCCACCCTGAGCATAGATCTGCTGGCCGCCGCGCACCGGCGCAGTAATGATCCGGGTCGGCCGCACCTCGGGCTCGGGGGCCGGTGGTGGGGCGGGCGCCGGCTCGGGCTTTCTGACTACCTCGGGCTCGGGCTCCAGCGGCCGCTCGCGGGCGCCGGACGGCGGTAGCACCGGCAGGTCGATGGCGATGGCGGCGGCGATGTCCTCGATGCGGTTGGCGCGGATGGCCAGGGTACGCAGGCCATGGTGGCGGCAGATGCGCATCAAGCCTGGCAGGTCGATTGCCCCTTCGCCGGCCGGTAGTTTGTCCAGCGCCAGCACCAGTGGCGTATTGCTGAAGAAGTTCGGTGCCTGGGCAACTTTGGCCGCCAGCTGGCGGTCGAGGGCTTCAAGGTCATTGCGCGCCAGCTCCAGCACTGTGATGGCGAGCATGCTGCCCTTGAGCTGGAACACGGAGGCGGTGTCGGATGTGTGGTTTGGGCTCATGGTCTGCATAGACGGCTTGTTGCGAAAAAAGTGCCCTGATTTATAACGAGAACACCGGTTGCCCGCAACATACGCTGATCCGTTGTAGAATGCGCAGCCTTTGTCTTTCCGGAAGCTTCAATGGAACGCCCGCGTTTTCGTCCCTATTTCCTTCACCCAAAGTTCTGGGGCCTGTGGCTGGGCCTGGGCCTGCTGTGGCTGGTGGTCCAGTTGCCGTACCGGGCCCTGTTGAAAACCGGTGCCGCGCTGGGAGCCGTGATGTATTGCTTTGCCGGCGAACGTCGGCGCATCGCCGCGCGCAACCTTGAGCTGTGCTTCCCGGAGCTGTCGGTCGACGAACGGCGGCGTTTGCTCAAGGCCAACTTCGCCTCCACCGGTATCGCCTTCTTCGAAATGGCCATGAGCTGGTGGTGGCCCAAGGCCAGGTTGGCGCGCCTGGCCCATATCGAGGGGCTGGAGCATCTGCAGGCCGCCCAGCAGGCGGGGCAGGGCGCCATCCTCATGGCTGTGCACTTTACCACCCTGGAAATCGGCGCCGCCCTGCTGGGCCAGCAGCACACCATCGACGGCATGTACCGCGAGCACGGCAACGCGCTGTTCGACTTCATCCAGCGCAGCGGCCGCGAGCGGCATAACCTCGACTCGCTGGCGGTGGAGCGCGAGGATGTGCGTGGCATGCTCAAGCTGCTGCGTTCGGGCCGGGCGATCTGGTATGCACCGGACCAGGACTACGGCGCCAAGCAGAGCATTTTCGTGCCGCTGTTCGGCATACCGGCCGCGACGGTAACCGCCACCACCAAGTTCGCCCGGCTGGGCAAGGCACAGGTGATTCCGTTCACCCAGAAGCGCCTGGAGGATGGCAGCGGCTATCGTCTGGTCATCCACCCGCCGTTGGCGGACTTCCCCGGCGAAAGCGAAGAGGCCGACTGCCTGCGCATCAACCAGTGGGTCGAGAGTGTGTTGCGCGAGTGCCCCGAGCAGTACCTGTGGGCGCACCGCCGGTTCAAGTCGCGGCCCGAGGGTGCGCCGCGGCTGTACGACAAGAAAAAGCGCTGAACTGACTTTACCTGTGCCGGCCCTTTCGCGGGCTTGCCCGCGCCCACAGGCTCGCTACAGGCCTTGGCAGAGTGCGGACCTGTGGGAGCGGGCAAGCCCGCGAAGAGGCCGGGCCTGAAAACAGCTGATCCAGGAAGGAAGCGATGGCCCCACTCCCGGTAACCGGTCTTATCCTTTCTGGCGGCGGCGCCCGCGCCGCCTATCAGGTCGGCGTATTGGCCGGCATCGCCGAGCTGCTGCCCGCCGGCGCACACAATCCGTTCCCGGTCATCGTCGGCACCTCTGCCGGTGCCATCAACGCCGTCACCCTCGCCAGCGGCGCCACCCACTTCAACGATGCGGTTCAGCGGCTTACCGCCTTCTGGCAGAACTTTCGCAGCCACCTGGTCATCCGCAGTGACTGGCCCGGCGTCGTCCGCCAGGCCAGCCGTTTCGTCGGCCACAGCCTGTTGGGATTAGGTGGCCAGGCACCGGTGGCGCTGCTGGACAGCAGCCCGTTGCGCAGCCTGCTGGAGGCACACCTGAACCTGGATGGCATCGGCCATTCCCTGGCAGCCGAGCAGTTGCGCGCGGTGGCAGTCACCGCCTTTGGCTACGAGTCCGGCCAGGCGGTCACCTTTTACCAAGGGCGCGGCACCATCGAAGCCTGGCTGCGCCACCGCCGCATCGGCGTGCCCACGCCATTGACCATCGACCATCTGCTGGCCAGTGCGGCCATCCCGCTGCTGTTTGCCCCGGTGCAGCTGGGTGACGAATTTTACGGCGATGGCGCGGTGCGCCAGTCGGCGCCGATCAGTCCGGCGTTGCACCTGGGTGCCAGCCGGGTGCTGGTGGTCGGGGTCAGCGGCAACCCGCAGCGGCCAGCGCCGCCGTTGCCCACTCAGCGTGTGTTCAGCGGGCAGCAGCCGAGCCTGGCGCAGATCGGTGGGCACATGCTCAACAGCACGTTCATCGATAGCCTGGAAGACGACATCGAACTGCTGCAGCGGCTCAACCACTTGAGCCGGCTGTTGCCGGCGCACCTGGATGCCCGCCGCCTGGGGTTGGCGCCGATCGAGGTACTGGTGGTAGCGCCCAGCCAGCCGTTGGACGAGATCGCCGCCCGGCACCGGCGCGAGCTGCCGGCGGCGTTGCGCCTGTTCCTGCGCGGGCCGGGGGCGACGCGCACCAGCGGGGCGGGGGTATTGAGCTATCTGCTGTTCGAGGCCAGTTATTGCAGTGAACTGATCGAACTGGGGCGCAAGGATGCCCTGGCCAAGAAGCGGGAGCTGTGCCAGTTCCTGGGAATTTGATGTTGCCTGTACCAGCCTCATCGCCGGCAAGCCAGCTCCCACAGGATTACCACAACCTTGGGCATTGTGCGGACCTGTGGGAGCCGGCTTGCCGGCGATTGGGCCGAAGCAGGTTTACTCAGCTATCTGCAACTTGCGCGCCTGGGTATACACGTACCGCACCTTCTCGTACTCGAACGGTGAGTTCAGCTGGCCATAGCGGAAGTTGGTGGTATAGCGCTTGTCCACCACGCGCAGGGCGAAGATTTCCGGGTGGTCGGTGCTGGTTTCGGCCACGTTCAGGTAATTGATTGCCTGCTCGCCCGCATAGTCCACCACCAGCCCGGTGGTGTCGCGCAGGTTCGAAGGCCCCAACACCGGCAGCATCAGGTACGGCCCCTCCGGTACGCCATAGAAGCCCAGGGTCTGGCCAAAGTCTTCGCTCTGGCGCGGCAGGCCCATGCTGGTCGCCGGGTCCCATAGCCCACCCACCCCGATCAGGGTGTTGAACATCAGACGCGCCGTGATCTCGGCTGAACGCTTGGCCTTGAGCTGCAGCACGCTGTTGAACAGGTTTGGCACATCGCCCAGGTTGTTGAAGAAGTTGCTTACCCCCGTGCGCACGAAGCGCGGGGTTACATACTGGTAACCACTCACCAGCGGCAGCAGCACCCATTGGTCCAGCCGGTAGTTGAAGTGATAGACGCGCCGGTTTATCGACTCCAGCGGGTCGTACACGTTCAGCGCTTCCAGGGTTGAGCGCTCGAACTCGCGCTGGTCCAGCCCCGGGTTGAATTTCAGCTCGCGCAGCGGGTCGATGAAGCCATCGGATTCAGGCACCAGCGGCGCGGTACCGATCACTTGCGGGTCGGCCTCGATCACGCTGGCCCGGGGGGCGGTTTCGGCGGCCATGGTGTGGCCGGCGGCAAGCAGGGCAGTGGCGAAGAGGAGTTTGTTAACCACGGAAGAACTCCAGCATGGCGTCACTGTTGACGCGGTAGTTGAGGTTGCCGCAATGGCCGCCATGGGGGTAGAGGGTCAGCCGGTCACCAAATACCTTGCGCAGGAAGCCGATGTCGCCCGGGCCGAGAATGACGTCGTCGGCGTTGTGCATCACCGCGATCTTGTCACTGCCGCGCAGGTAGTCTTCCAGGGCGTACAGGCTCACCTGATTGACCAGCTGCAGAATGCTGTTGCCGTCGGTGCGGGCGCGCCACATCGGGATCACCTGTTCGGTCATGTAGCAGTCGAAATCACACTGCAGGGCACGCTTGAAGAACGGCGTGAGGCTGCTGCCCTCGGTAATCGGAAACTTCGGCGGGATGATCAGGCCGCGGCGGTTGATCAGGTCGGAAGTGAAGGCAATGTCGGCTGCCGAGAAACGGAACGAGGTGCCGATCAGCATGGCCATCTGTTCGTTGGACAGGTGCTGTTTAGACTGCTGGAAGTCATACAGAAGGGCGTCGTTGAGGTCGATGTACCCCTTGTCCTGGAAGTAGCGGGTCAGCTTGGTCAGCATCAGCTCGTAGAACGTAGTGCTGCGGTCGATGCCCTTGACCTGGGTTTGCACCAGTTTGTCCAGGTTGTTGATCGACGTGTACAGGTTGACCGGTGGGTTCAGCAGCAGCACACGCTTGAAGTTGAAGCTGCGGCGGGTTTCGTCCAGGTGGCTGACGAAAGCAGCGTCCAGCGCACCCAGGCTGTAGCCGGTGAGGTAGAACTCACTGACTGGCAGGCGCGGGTGCTGGGCACGCACGGCCTGCATCACCCGGTACATGTCTTCGGCGTCTTCCTGGCTGACGCCGGGGGTGGCAAAGCGCGAGGCGGCACTGATGAAGTCGTAGCTGGTGGGCGATGACAGTTGCACCACGTGGAAGCCGCCCTGGTAGAACAGTTTCTTCAGGTATTCATTGATGCTGCTGCTGTACGGTGCACCGGTGCCGGCGATGATGAAGATCAGCGGCGCTTCGTGATCCTGGCGGGCCAGGCGGTACTTGAGCTTTTTCACCGCCCAGAAATTGTCGGGCAAGGTGAACTCACGCTCCGGGCGCAGGTTGAGGCTGTAGTCCGATTGGTCGATGTCATCGTCGCTGGGCAGGGTCGGGCGCTGGTCCGGCGGCGTGGTGGCGATGGTCGCCTCGAACGGGTTGGTCAAGGGGTAGCCGTAGCTGGCAGCGTCGATATCCCGCGCTGAAGCGGCCACCGCCATGAGCAGGCTACCGAGCACGGCAGCGAGGCGCAAAGATCGAAGCATGTAATCCCCCAAAAGAACGCAAGGTCGAGCAGTGTGCAGGCTAGGACCACAGCCAACCGGGCAAAGTTGCCAGTCGCGGTGGCCTTTGGTGTGCTTGTTATCTGCAACATAGCTGCAGGGTTGGGATTTTGCCTTACAACCGGGCATAAGCGATCATGGATGCTTTCGATTACCGCTATTGGAGAACAGGATGTCTCGTTCGCTGCCGGCTGCGCTGCTGGTGCTGTTTCTGGGGCTGTGGCTCGCTGCCAGCTATGGCGTGCGCTATGGGCTGATGGAGGATGGCCAGTGGGTTGGGCTGTGCACGGTGCCTGCGGCGTATTGGCAGTGTGAGGTGCGGTCATTGCTGGGGCTGGGCATTCACCACCAGGTGCTGGCCTGGAGCGGGCTGGGCCTGGCGCTGCTGGCGCAGTTCGTGCCCGCGCGCGCGGGCTGGTGGCTGGCGGTGTTGGCATTGGTGTTCGCTCTGCCGGCGCTGGTGTTGTATACCGCCAGCATTGCCGTGTTTGCGCTGGTGCTGGCGGGGGTGCGCCTGGTCAGGAGACGGCGGCAAGGCTGACAGGGGCGCGAAGCGGCCCTCGGGCATCAAGCCTGGCGGACCCGCAAGCTGCGCCACAATGCGGCTGTCATCAGCACACTCACCACCGCCCAACCCCAGGCCTGCTGGTTTTCCAGCCCTTCAACGAACAACTGCGGCGCCACCCCGGCTCCGACAATGAACGCCAGCAACGCCACCTCCGCCCGCCGTGCCCGCACCGGCCACAGCACATACACCAGCGCCGGCAAGGCCAGCGCGGCGCTGGGGAAGCTGCGGTAGCGCGGGTCGAACACCATCGCCAGCATGCTCACCGCCGCGGCAAAGCCCGCCGCCAGCAACAGCCAGCCCGCCCGCGCTTGCAGCCAGGCGAACAAGCGCTCGCGCCAGCCGGCCCGCTGCGCCAACGCCAGCAGCGCATGGGCCAGCACCAGCAGGTTCAGCCCGGCCAGCGCAACGGCCCACAGCCACTCCCCGGCAAAGCGTGCATGAGTGCGCATCAGTTCGCCCCACAACCCCAGGCAACCTGCGCCAAACGCCGCCAGCAATGGCAACAGCAAGGCCGCCATCGGCGTAGCAGGGCGCCCAGCCAGCAACAACATGGCCGCCATCAGCAGTGCACTGGCCAGCAGCCATTGCGGCCAGTCATGCAGGTTGCTCACCGGCCCTTCCAGCACGCCCTTGTCCTGCCGGTCGGCATCGTAAAGCCCCCAGTAACCGCCTACTGCCCCTTCATTGGCGCGCTTCCACGGCTGGTCGAACGCTTCGATCAGGTTGTAGTGCCAGCCGTTGCTTTCGGCCATGGCCACGAAACCGCGAATAAAGCGTGCCTCGTTGACCCGGCTGGGTATTGCGGTTTCGCGTTGGCGGCCTTCGCTGGGCCAGCCGGTTTCGCCAATCAGGATGTCCTTGGGCGCAAAGCGTGTGCCGAACACCCGGCGCACATCGGCCACGTGGGCCAGCGCATCGTCGATGCCGCGCGGATCGTCTTCCCAATAGGGCAGCAGGTGGATGGTCAAAAAGTCCACCGCGGGTGCTACCTGCGGGTGCTGCAGCCAGAATTCCCACACATCCGCGTAGGTCACCGGCACCTTCACCTGGCTTTTCACCCGGGCGATCAGCTTGGCCAGCTGCGCGCCTGTGACTTCCTTGCGCAGCAACGTTTCGTTGCCCACGATCACCGCGCTGACCACATCGGGGTTGGCGTTGGCGGTGGCGATCAGCAGGTCGATTTCCTTGTCGGTGTCGGCCGCGTGAGCGTTGACCCAGGCGCCCAGCATCACTTTTAGCCCATGCTTGCGCGCCAGCGCCGGGATTGCCTCAAGGCCGGTCACGGAATAGGTGCGGATGCACTGGAAACGCTCAGCCAGGAAGGCCAGGTCGGCGTCCATGCGTGCCGGGCGCAGGCGAAATGGTTGGTCGTAGGGCGACTGGTCCTTGTCGAACGGCGTGTAGGACGCGCATTGCAACTTGTGCGTCGGGCTGGCCGCATCGGGCAGGTGCACCGGCTTGCCAAGCCCGTACCAGAGCCCGGCGAGCCCGAGCAGGGCCAACAGGCAGGCAAGCAGGTACAGCGGCAGCAACAGGCGGGCAGAACTGGGCATCGGGCGGTCCATCGTCAGGCGCAAAAGGGTAGATAGTAGCCCGGCGCCAAAGCTTTGGCATGCAAGGATCGCGCAGGCAGGTGTAGGCCGATGACGCTAATGGCACAGTGCTGTCGCATATGGGGCGGGTGCAGGTCGCAGCTGGATCAGGTCGACCTGTGTTGCAGGAAGATGATGCAATCTCCAAGACCTGACGAGGGGATGCTTTGATGGCAACTTTGAAAAAAATGCGACGTTTACTGGGTGTGGGCACCGCCCTGGTAATGGCCATGAGCGCTGCACAGGCAATGGCCAAAGAAGTAAGCATAGGTTACGTGGATGGTTGGGCCGACAGTGTGGCCACCACCAACGTGGCCGCCGAAGTGATCAAGCAAAAGCTCGGCTACGACGTGAAGTTGCAGGCTGTGGCCACGGGGATCATGTGGCAGGGTGTGGCAACCGGCAAGCTCGATGCCATGTTGTCGGCCTGGTTGCCGGTGACCCATGGTGAGTACTGGGCCAAGAACAAGGACAACGTGGTCGACTACGGTGCCAACTTCAAGGACGCCAAGATCGGCCTGATCGTCCCCGAGTACGTCAAGGCGGCGAGCATCGCCGACCTCAAGACCGATAGTAGCTTCAAGCAGAAGATTGTCGGCATCGACGCGGGCTCCGGGGTGATGCTCAAGACCGACCAGGCGATCAAGGACTACGACCTGACCGGTTACAAGCTGCAGGCGAGCTCGGGCGCGGCGATGACGGCGGAACTGGGCCGTGCCTATGCCAAGCAACAGTCGATTGCAGTGACTGGCTGGGTACCGCACTGGATGTTCGCCAAGTGGAAGCTGAAGTTCCTCGAAGACCCGAAAGGCGTGTATGGCGCGGCGGAAACCGTGAACAGCATCGGCAGCAAGGAACTGGCCACCAAGGCACCGGAAGTGGCGGAGTTCCTGAAGAAATTCAGCTGGCAGTCCAAGGACGAGATTGGCGAGGTGATGCTGGCGATCCAGGAAGGGGCCAAGCCTGAAGCGGCGGCCAAGGATTGGGTTGCCAAGCACCCTGATCGCGTGAAGGAGTGGACTGGCAAGTAATCACTCTCAAGGGCCAGTTCAGCTTCTTCGCGGGCTCGCCCGCTCCCACAGGGATATCACTGCCCTCAGGCCTTGTGATGCCCCTGTGGGAGCGGGCGAGCCCGCGAATGGGCCCTAACTTTGTTACGCATTCGGTAAAACACCGTTGCATCTAAGACTAAGGTCGTCTGGTTGCCGTCCAACAGCCGCATAAAGTAAGGGCGTGGGTTTCACCCCTACCTGTGCTGCTAGGACAAAAACAATGAACGACAGCATTTACCTCTCGATACAAAACAGCCCCCGTTTCAAGGAGCTGGTCACCAAACGCGAACGGTTCGCCTGGATTCTCTCGGCGATCATGCTCGGCCTGTACTGCGCTTTCATCCTCCTGATCGCCTACGGTCCTCATCTGCTGGGCGCCAAGCTCAGCCCTGAGTCGTCGATTACCTGGGGCATTCCCCTGGGCGTCGGCCTGATCGTTTCGGCATTCGTCCTGACCGCCATCTACGTACGCCGCGCCAACGGCGAATTCGATGAGCTGAACAAGGCCATCCTCAAGGAGGCGCAACAATGATTCGCCACGCCAAAGCCCTGGCTGTACTGGCCTGCGGAGCCTTCGCACCCGCCGTGTGGGCAGCCGATGCCCTGACCGGCGAGGTGCAGAAACAGCCGCTGAACGTTGCCGCGATCGCCATGTTCGTGGCTTTTGTCGCCTTCACCCTCGGTATCACCTACTGGGCCTCCAAACGCAACAAGTCGGCGGCGGACTACTACGCTGCCGGTGGCAAGATCACCGGCTTCCAGAATGGCCTGGCGATCGCTGGCGACTACATGTCGGCTGCCTCCTTCCTGGGTATTTCCGCACTGGTGTTCACCTCTGGCTACGACGGCCTGATCTACTCGATCGGCTTTTTGGTCGGCTGGCCGATCATCCTCTTCCTGATCGCCGAACGCCTGCGCAACCTGGGCAAGTACACCTTTGCCGATGTGGCCTCGTACCGCCTCGGGCAGAAGGAAATCCGTACCCTGTCGGCCTCCGGCTCGCTGGTGGTGGTGGCGTTCTACCTGATCGCGCAGATGGTTGGTGCCGGCAAGCTGATCGAACTGCTGTTCGGCCTGGACTACCACGTTGCGGTGATCCTGGTGGGTATCCTGATGTGCCTGTATGTGCTGTTCGGCGGCATGTTGGCCACCACCTGGGTACAGATCATCAAGGCCGTGCTGCTGCTGTCCGGTGCCAGCTTCATGGCGCTGATGGTGATGAAGCACGTAGGCTTCGATTTCAACACCCTGTTCTCCGAAGCGATCAAGGTGCACAGCAAGGGCGAGGCGATCATGAGCCCGGGCGGCCTGGTCAAGGACCCGATCTCGGCCTTCTCGCTGGGCCTGGCACTGATGTTCGGTACCGCCGGTCTGCCACACATCCTGATGCGCTTCTTCACCGTCAGTGATGCCAAGGAAGCGCGCAAGAGCGTGCTCTACGCCACCGGCTTCATCGGTTACTTCTACATCCTGACTTTCATCATCGGCTTCGGCGCAATCCTGCTGGTCAGCACCAACCCGGACTTCAAGGACGCCGCCGGCGCCCTGTTGGGCGGCAACAACATGGCAGCGGTGCACCTGGCCGATGCCGTGGGTGGCAGCATCTTCCTCGGCTTCATTTCGGCAGTGGCATTCGCCACCATCCTGGCAGTGGTTGCCGGCCTGACCCTGGCCGGTGCCTCGGCGGTGTCCCACGACCTGTACGCCAGCGTATGGCGCAAGGGCAAGGCCAACGACAAGGACGAGATCCGCGTGTCGAAGATCACCACCATCGCCCTGGGCGTGCTGGCGATCGGCCTGGGTATCCTGTTCGAGAAGCAGAACATTGCCTTCATGGTCGGCCTGGCGTTCTCCATCGCTGCCAGCTGCAACTTCCCGGTGCTGCTGCTTTCCATGTACTGGAAGAAACTGACCACCCGGGGCGCCATGATTGGCGGCTGGCTGGGCCTGGTAAGTGCGGTAACGCTGATGATCCTCGGCCCGACCATCTGGGTGCAGATCCTCGGCCACGAGAAGCCGATCTACCCGTACGAGTACCCGGCGCTGTTCTCCATGGCCATCGCCTTCGTCAGCATCTGGTTCTTCTCGGTCACCGACAAGTCCAAGGCTGCCGACGACGAGCGTGCACTGTTCTACCCGCAGTTCGTGCGTTCGCAGACTGGCCTGGGTGCCAGCGGGGCGGTTTCCCACTGATGCAGTAGCAATAACGCGCTGAAATGCATAACGCCCCGCTAGCCGGGGCGTTATGCATTCTGGGGTTGCTCCCGGCAATACTGGCAAACTGCATCCCTTGGGAAATTTCCTAAATCCGCTCGGAACGGTCCTAACTTCCAATCGCCAGCGTTCACGAATAATCGCCACCACTGATCGGGCAGTCGCCCGTCAGCCAGTGATTCCCTCAAGGAGATTTGATCGTGAAACGTATGCTGCTTGCCCTCCCTCTGGCCATGCTGTTTGCCGGTGCCGCCCACGCCTTGGACCCGATCGAAAAGCAAGTGCAAGTCACTGCCCAGGTGCCGACCGATGCGTTCTTTGTCGAGCCTGTCGGCGGCAACTGGATGAACGACCCGCAAGAACTGGGCTGGAACCCCAATCAGGCCAAGCTCGACCCGGTCCGCAAGGAGCTGCAGGTCAAGAGCACCGTTGGTGCTATCAACGCTTACCTGGTTTCGCCCGCAGTCATTGCCAGCGGTTCCCACAACATTGGCCTGGATGTGAAGGTTGGCGGCACCGTGTTGCAGACCACCCCAGCCGAAGTGGTCAGCGCCACCCAAGCCGCACCGGGGGCGATCATCGGCTTCGAAATTGCAGCCCACCCAGCCCCCGCGGCGGGTTATGAGCCAGGCAACTACCAAGGCCTGGTGAGCATGATCTTCGAAACTGGCACGCCTTGATTCACCCCCCCCATCGTTCATCCGCTGTTGCCTGTTCCTGCCCTCGGCGCTTGCCGCGGGGCGGGCAGGTATTGCCCGCAAGCGACGACAATGACCCTACAAATCCCCCTTTCCGCGCTGTACCTGAGCTTGCCGTTGGCAGCCTGCCTGGCCGCAGTGCCAGTTACGGGCCACGCTGCGACCGCGGCGCTGGGTGGCATCGAAGGCCTGCCCAGTGAGTTCGAAGCGCACTTCTATGAAGTGCCGTTGGCCGTGAGGGTAGACCTGGACGGCCGCTATCTGGGTGATGCCATGGTCGTGCTCAGCCGGGATCAGCGCGTGCAACTGCTGGAATTCACCGAAACCGTCGACAGCCGAGAGCCAGAAAGCCTGAGGCGGCGCTGGCGCGAACGCCTGGTCGAAGGGCGCCCGCTGGGTGATTGCCAGGCTGACTGCCCAGATGGCCTGCGCGCAGTGCACTACAGCTTGGCCAATTCGCAATTGTCACTGCTTACCGACCAGGCCGAAGCGTCAACGGCAGACGAGCGTTATCACCGGCTTCCCGAACAGGGCAGCTATGGCCTGCTGGTGCGTAACCAACTCAACCTGGTCAATGATGGCCGGGTCACCAGCGGCCGCTATGCATTGCAAGGGCAGGGCAGCCTGGGTAACTGGACGACCCTGGCCGATGGCCAGCTTGACCGTGGCAGCGACAGCCAACAGGGCACGCGCTACCGGGTTGATCAGTTGTACGGTGAGCGACTGGTGCAGGACCACTTTTATCGCCTGGGCTATTTCACCCCCAGTGCCCAAGGCCTGACCCGCCAGCCACGGCTGATGGGTGCCAGCCCCGATACCACCCTGGGCCTGATGTTCGGCAGCAGCGACAGCCTGGCCACCGACAATGGCGCGCCCAGCGCGACGCCCATCTATGTCACGCCCAACCGCCCCGCCGTGGCGGAAATCTACCGCAACGGCGTACTGATCAATAGCCAGCCGGTGCAGCCCGGCCTGCAGACGCTGGACAGCAAAGTGTTGCCCGGTGGCATTTACGAAGTGGAAATCCGCCTGGTCGAGGACGGCCAGGTGACCTCGCGCAGCCAGGCATTCATCTACAAACCCGGCAACTGGCGCAGCACCGATGCCCCTTGGCGCTACAACCTGTACCTGGGGCGGCAGAGCAGCCTGTTGAGCAACTGGCAGCGTGACGCAGATGACAGCCTGGCGGCAGGCGTGCTGGCCAATTACCTGGTGCACCCACGGGCTATCCTCGGCGTCTCGGCGCAGCGCATCGACCAAACCCTGCAATACGGCACGTCGCTGGACTGGGATGTGCGCGACCGTTTCAAACTTTACGGCAACCTGTTCCGGGCCCAGGGCTACGGCAACGGCTATGACCTGCAAATGATCCACGCTGGTGAAAACAGCTCATTGGTGGCCAGCCAGAGCAGCACCTGGCAGACCCGCCCCGAGTCACTGCGTGATGACCGTCAGCCGAGCCGCTGGCAGGCGCGGCAAACCCAGACGTCGGTGTCTTACAACCATCGCCTCGACCCGCGCAATACCGCCAGCGTGCGTGTGTCGCACAGCAGTGGGGCCAGCGCCGGTACGGGGGTGGATTTGGGCTGGTCGTACTTCGGCCAGTTACTGGGGTCGCAGGCCAACTGGCGCCTGTCGCTGTTCGACCGGCCGGGCAACGCGGGTACCGGTGAGGCCCGCAGCCGCGGCGTCAACCTGAGCCTGAGCATGAGCCTGGGTGGCACGAGTGGGCGGCGCCTGTCGGCCAGCGTCGGCAGCCGTACAGCACGCGATGGCGGGCGTGACCTCAATGCCGCGGTGGCCTATCAGCAGGACGTCGACCTGGGCCCGTTGCGCAGCGTTGGCCTGACCGCCAGCGCCGACCGCTATGGCGCCGGCCTGGGTGGCGACACGCAGTTCGAGAGCCAGCAGCTGCACGGCGATGCCTATTTCCAGCGGTCTTCCTACAACGGTGAGTTCAGCGGCGGCCTCAACCTGGAAAGCATGCTGGCTGTCGGGGCTGGCAAGGCGGCGGTGAGCGGCCAGTACCTGCCGCACCAGGCTGGGCTTATCGTCGATGTCGAAACCGATATCCAAGGTTTGAAACTACGCGCTGACGACCGCCATGGCGGTACTGCCAATCTGCGGCCTGGGCGCAACCTGGTCCCGGTGGCCGCCTACAAGGCCGGACATGTGCAATTCGACCTTGAAGGCGCGCAAGCCACCGCCGCGGTGATTCAGCCTTCCAGTGTGGACTACCACCTCAACCGTGGCGGCATTGGCTACCGGCAGCTGCGGGTATTGCGCACGCTGACCGTCATCGGCCGCCTGCTCGACAGCCAGGGTCGTCCGCTGCGGGGCGCGCAGGTGATCAACCACGCCAGTCGCAGTGTCAGTGAGGCTGATGGGTTCTTCGCGGTGGAAATGAGCGAGTCCACACCCAGCCTGGAGGTGCGTCAGCAAGGGCAGGTCGTATGCCTGTTGACGCTGAATCTTACGCAGCTGGTACGTGAAGACGATGTGCTGTTGGCCGGCGACCAGCGTTGCACGCCGGCAAGTCTGGCCAAAGCCGCTGATAACGGGGGTGAGCCTGTTGAGAGCTAGCTCAGGGTCAGTAACAGAGCCGCCTTACCGTCGTTGCAGACGGCTCCTACATATCCTGCGATTGCTCCCGGTTTACGGTATGCCAATCGCTGCACTTATCCAAGGAACCTTCAAACGTGAATATCCATCGTCTGCTTGCCCTGGCCTTTCTGGTTACCCCGCTGGCAGCCATTGGGGCGCCCGAGCTTAACGTCGGCGCGTTGTACGATTACCTGGATTCCGGCAAAAGCACCTTGCTCAAGCGGGTGCGCAATAGCGGTGATACCACGGCGTTCGTCAAGGTAAGTGTCGCTGAGCTGGTGTACGACAGCGATGGCAATGCCCGCGAGGTTGACACCGAAGGCCTGCCGTTGGAGCAGCGCGGCCTGGTGGCCAGCCCGGCGCGGCTGATCGTGCCGGCGCAGGGCATGCAGGCGGTGCGCCTGGTGTACCGGGGGCAGCGCGATACAGAGCGCTATTTCCGCTTGCGCTTCGTCCCGGTACTGCCCGAGCTGGGTGATGGGTTCGCCGTGGACGAGGGAGAGGCCGAGCGTTACCGCAGTAGCCTGAAGGCTGGGGTCAATTTGCTGGCCGGCTATGGCACGTTGCTGTTCGTTCGGCCTGGCGAAACCCGGTTCCAGACGCCAGTGCAGCGCAAGGGCGGTAGCCTTACGGTCAGCAACGAGGGCAATGCCACTGTCGTGCTGGATCAGTTCCGGCAGTGCCAGGCGGCTGGCGTGGCCTGCGAGACTGCCACCAAACATCATGTGTTGCCGGGGCGGACACGGCAATTCGAAGGGCAGGCGGCCAAGGTTCATCAGTTTGAGTTGCATGAAGGCGAAGCGCGCAAGCGCATGGTGGTGGAAGGATGAGCAGCAGCACAGGGCGCTTGGCCCGCATCCGTCACTTGCGCGCCGGGCTGGTCGCAGGTTTGCTGGCATTCGCTCCCTTGGCCAGCGCGCTGGAGGTGACGCTCTCGGCGCAATACCGTGGGGGTGGGTCGGGGCGCTTCGAAAACACCACGCCGCCTGCTGATTTTTGCAGGGTCTGGGCTGGCCTGTGCGCCAGTACTGGCACCGTGAGCCTGCCAATTACCTACCAGAAGACAAGCATCAACCGTGCCCCTGACCTGCGTGATCGATATTTCGTGAAACTGCCGGGGCGTCGTGAAGTGGAGGTACGCCACCAACAGACGGGTGAGCCCAGGCAGATGACCTTCGAGGTCCGCTCCATCAGCCAGGAAGCTGTGCTGGGTGGCCCTTATAACCCCCTTAACGGCAGCTCCTCCGGCGGTTGTCGTGGCATGAACTCCGTCGGCAACCAAAGCCGCTTCAGATACCACACCTCGTTGGTCAACCCGCAAAGTCCGACCCCTTGTTTGATCAGCTACTCATGGGCGCCGGATGATCAGGTAGATACCACCACGGTACTGGACACGGGCATTTCCTTCGAGCTGGACATCCCCCCGCCGTATCGCCTGCGCGCCGGTATGTACCGCGGCAGCCTCACTTACACCATAGGCCCTGGGGGCGACTTTGATTTCGGCAACAACGTCACCGGCCTGAGCGGCGATACGTTGGTGATCAACTTCGAACTGGATGTGCAGCACGCTTTCATCTTCGAGTTCCCGCCTGGCTCGGAGCGCGCCGTGCTTGAGCCCAAGGGTGGCTGGCAGGCCTGGCTGGGCGGTGGCCAGCCCCCCGGGCTCATCTACCGTGACCTGCCGTTCCGGCTATGGTCCACCGGCCCGTTCAAAGCCTACAAGTTGTGCCAGCACTACACGGCAGGTACGTGCGGTATCCGTAACGACGCCAGCCACGAGGTGCCTGTGACCGTGGCCATTACCTTGCCCGGAGGTATCGAGCACCAGGGCCGGCCGGTTCAGCAACTGGCGTTGCCTAGCGGGCAGGCGGGTGCGTTGGCGTTCGAATCGGCGATGCCCACGCTCAATCGCCCTGGCCAGTTGCGTTTCCAGGTGGAGCGCAACGACGTGCAGGCCATGCTCCGATACCCTGGCGCCACCTATGCCGGCCAGGTAACCGTCGTTTTCGACGCTGAGCTTTAGCCCACCGCCATGATGCGCGAGGTTAACCTATGTACAAAGTCGTGGTGGTTGACGACCATCCGTTCATCCGGGCCACCGTGTGCATGCTGCTGCGCAAGGAACGGCTCGATGTCGTCGGCCAGGCAGACAATGGTATTGACGCGGTGCGGCTGGCGCGTGAGTTGGCGCCGGACCTGGTCATCCTCGATATCGCCATGCCCGGGCTCGATGGCCTTGAGGTAATCGCCCGTATCAAGGCCATGACGCAGCCGCCCAAGGTTCTGGTGCTAACGTCGCAATTGCCTGAAGCCTATTCGCTACGCTGCATGCAGGCCGGTGCAATGGGTTTCGTGGCCAAGACCGATGAGCTGGACGAACTTGGCAAGGCGGTGCGCGCCACGTTGTCGGGTTATACGTACTTCCCTGAAGTGGTGCTGAGTTCGGTGCACAAGCAGGACCTCAAGTTCACAGACGCGCAATGCATCGCCTCACTGACCGACCGTGAGCTGATGATCTTGCAGCAGCTCGCCCGCGGGCTGAGCAACAAGGCGATCGGCGAAGCCATGCTGCTGAGCAACAAGACCATCAGCACCTACAAAACCCGGCTGATGGAAAAACTGCGGGTCAACTCTTTGATCGACCTGGCGGACTTCGCCCGTCGCAATGCGCTCATCTAGTCGCTACCCGTGCCAATCCGCGTCCTGCTGCTGTGGCTGCTGTATTGCCTGAACCCGCTACCCGCTTTCTGCGCACCGCAGCTCTACACCCGGGGCGTGGAAACGGGCCCTGCGCTGGCGCTGGCCCCCGCCGACTTGCGCTGGCTGTGGGAGAAGCGCCATCTGACCCTGGGGGTAGTCGGCCGCGACAACCCGCCCTTCGACATGCTCGGCACCGGCCACGCCTACGAAGGCATCAGCGCCGAGTACGCCAGTGTGCTGGCCGAGAAGCTAGGCCTGGAAGTACGCCTGCGGCTGTTCGAGACCTACGACGCTGCCTTCGGGGCCCTGCGCAAGGGTAGTGTCGACCTGGTCAGCTCGGTAACAGCACAGCAGGCGCAGGAAGCCAAGCTGCGCCTGTCCAGCCCCTACATCGTTGACCAGCCATTGCTGCTGGCCAGTGAGCGGTTCGTCAGTGGTAACAGCGCAAGCCCGCGGCTGATAGCGGTTGAGGGGTATCGACCGTTGGCCCTGCTTCAGCACAACTATCCCAACGCACGGATCCAGCTGCACCCCACCCCCTACAGCGCCTTGGCGGCGTTACAGCTTGGCGAAGCCGAGTTGTTTCTAGGCAATGCCCTGAGCAGCCGCTATCTATTGGCCCGAGGGCAACTGCCAGGCCTGGAATGGGTCGACCAGCCCGATTTTGCAGCCCAGCCCATGGGATTTGCCATGCTCGGGGACCGCGGCCCATTACCCAGGTTGGTCGATGCCGTGCTGCAAGGCCTGACCGAACAGCAACATGCCCGCATTCGCGGACACTGGAGCCCACAGCCTGCCAGCCCGGTCAAACCCGGCCTGGTTGAACTCAGCGAAGCCCAGCAGCGCTGGATAGCGGAAAACCCCGTGGTCAAGGTGTTGCTCGGTGAGCACCAACTCCCGTTGAGCTACCGCGATGAGCATGGCCAGTTGCGCGGCTTGAGCATGGACTTGCTGCAACGCATCAGCCGCCTCACTGGCTTGCACTTCGAAGTGCACGGGGGCACAGACACACAGCACATGATCGAGCAAGTGCGCCAGGGCCAGGCCGACCTGATTGCCGGGCTTGGGTACAGCCCGGCACACGCCAGGCAACTGCGTTTCAGCCGCAGTTTTCTAAGCTTGCCGCTGGTGCTGGTAACGCGTAACGAGACGGTGGCCCCCAGCAGCCTGGCGCAGCTCGGCAGGCGGTCGCTGGCGCTGGTACGTGGCAGCGCCCAGGCGCAGACGCTGGCCAAGTCATACCCGGGTATCCGTCAGCGGCTCGTGCCTCATCCATTAGCTGCGCTGCAGGCGCTGGAGCAAGGCAAGGCAGGCGCCGCCGTGCTGCCACTGGACCAGGCATGCTCGCTGGTTGCACGTCACTTCCCCGGCAGGCTGCGTATCGCTGCCAGCTTGGCGTTGCCACCGGTGCACTTCGCCTTTGCCAGTAGCCATGCCGACGAAGAGCTGCTGGGTATTCTCGACAAAGCCTTGCTCGCGCTGCCCCCGGCAGAAATGGAGAGCATGCTGCGACGCTGGTGTAACCCGATGATCGTTGGCGACGGGCTATGGCGCCGTTATGGCGGGCGCATGCTGGCGGGCATCGCCTTGGCATGCAGCCTTCTGTTGCTGGCCCTGCTGTGGGTTCGCTACCTGCGGCGGATGCAGGTGCAATTGCATCGTGCAAAGCGCGAGGCCGAGGCGGCCAACCAGGCCAAGACGCAGTTTCTCGCGGCCATGAGCCATGAAATCCGCACGCCACTGCATGCCGTGCTGGGCATGCTGGAGCTTGCCCGACGCAAGGCAGGGCAGGGCGAACTGGACCATCTGGCCATCGAAGTAGCGGCGGATGCCGCTATCGGGCTGCAGGAGTTGATCGGCGATGTACTCGACATCACACGCATCGAAACCGGCCAGTTGCAGCTGGCACTGGTGCCGGTGAGCCTGCGCGAGCAAGTCGCCCGGGTGGTTCAGTTGTTCGAGCAACAGGCACGCGGCAAGGGGCTGGCCCTGGACATGGTGTGCAAGGGGGCGGTGGAAAACTGGGTGATGCTGGACCCGGTGCGTTTCAAGCAGGTCCTGGCCAACCTGGTCAGCAATGCAATCAAGTTCACCGCGCAGGGCAAGGTCCTGATCAGCCTGAATATGCAGGCTGCAGCCGGGCGGGCCAGTGTATTGCTCGAAGTCGCAGACACTGGCATAGGCATTGCCCAGGCCGAGCTGGAAAGCCTCGGGCAGCCTTTTCGCCAGGCCAGCAATCAGCGCCAGTCGCCACGCAGCAGTGCCGGGCTGGGGCTGGGGATCAGCCGCAGCTTGTGTGAAATGCTTGGCGGGCAATTAAGCTTGCACAGCGTGCTGGGCCAAGGGACGCGGATTGAAATCCGCCTGGACCTTGCGCTGGCAGCCCGGCCGGTGCAGGCCAAGCCGGCAACGCCGCAGGGGGATCCTGCCAGGCTGGCTGCCCTGCGCGTGCTGGTGGTCGATGACTACCCGGCCAACCGCTTGCTACTCGCGCACCAGTTGGCGTTTCTCGGTCACCAGGTACAGGTTGCCGAAGATGGCGATCAAGCCTTGCGCCTCTGGTTGCAGCAAACGTTCGATGTCGTCATCAGCGATTGCAACATGCCCAGGCTTGGCGGTTTTGCCTTGGCCCGGGCAATCCGCGAACACGAACGGCGCCGGGCCAGGCCGCGCTGTCGCGTGGTGGGGCTCACCGCCAGTGCCCTGCAAGAGGAGCGCCGTCGCGCGAGGCTTGCGGGTATGGACCACTGCCTGTTCAAGCCGCTGAACCTGGATACCCTCATGCAAACGTTGCAAGCTTTCCAGTACGTCACCCGCGAGCCAAACGAGCATTTGCCTGCCGTTGATCTGGCCCATTTGCGTAAGCTGGTATGCGATGACCGGGCTGTGCTGGTGGCACTGCTGGCCGATCTGGCCAGCAGTAACCTGGCGGATCTGGCGCAGCTCAGATACTCCAGCGACAACCCCTCGGCGCTCGTTGAAGTGGCGCACAGGGTGAAAGGCGGCGCACGCATTGTGCGGGCACAAGCGTTGGTCGCGTCATGTGAACGGCTTGAGGCCCAGTGTATGCAACGGCCGGCGGATGCGTTACAGGTGCGCCAGGCAGCCAGAGCGCTGGAGGAGACCATGCTGCGCCTGGACCGCTGGCTTGCCAGCTACCTCGCGGAGCATGCCCCGCTGCGCGAAGGCGGTACCGACCACACAGTCATGTCTGCCCATTCACTACCCTGATGAACCCTGCCAGCCCCCCAGGCCTTGATTAGACTCGCTGCACTACCTGCCAGAACAAGGCCAGCCACCATGCATAACCGCATCATGATCACCGGCGCCGGGTCCGGCCTCGGTCGCGAGATCGCCCTGCGCTGGGCGCGCGAGGGCTGGCGCCTGGCGCTGGCCGATGTCAACGAAAACGGCCTGCGCGAAACCCTGGAACTGGCCCGTGCCGCCGGCGGCGAAGGCTTCATCCAGCGCTGCGATGTGCGTGATTACAGCCAGCTCACTGCCCTGGCCCAGGCATGCACCGAGCAGTTCGGGGGCATCGACGTGATCGTCAACAACGCTGGCGTTGCGTCTGGCGGATTTTTTGCTGAACTGTCCCTGGAAGACTGGGACTGGCAGATCGCGGTCAACCTGATGGGCGTGGTCAAGGGCTGCAAGGCCTTTTTGCCGCTGCTGGAGCGTAGCAAGGGCCGAATCATCAACGTTGCATCGATGGCCGCACTGATGCAGGGCCCTGGCATGAGCAACTACAACGTCGCCAAGGCTGGCGTGCTGGCGCTTTCGGAAAGCCTGCTGGTGGAGTTACGCCAGCTGGAGGTGTCGGTGCACGTAGTGTGCCCGTCGTTCTTCCAGACCAACCTGCTGGACTCGTTTCGCGGGCCGAACCCGGCGATGAAGGCGCAGGTGGGCAAGCTGCTGGAGGGGTCGCCGATCAGCGCCGCCGACATTGCCGGGTACATTCACCAGCAGGTCGCCGCAGGCGAGTTCCTGATTCTGCCCCACGAGGCCGGGCGCCAGGCCTGGCAGCTGAAATGCCAGGCGCCTGAGCGGCTGTATGACGAGATGGCCGATATGGCGGTGAAAATGCGCGCAAAGGCCCCTTCGCGATGAAGGGGCTGTAGAAGCACTGACGGTGGCAGGGTGGTACAAGCCTGCGCCCGACAACACCCAGGCCGCTGATGCGCTAAACCGCAGCACTCAAGAACGCCCCGATTGTCGGGGCGTTTTCATTTCAGCGGTCGCCTGAAGTGGCTGTCAGCATCGGGTCATATCATCCCGAGCAACAGTAAGACCAGCAGAATCACCAATACCACGCCGATAATGCCGGACGGGCCATAGCCCCAGCTACGCGAGTGGGGGAAGACCGGTAAGCCACCGATCAGCAGCAGAATCAGGATGATGATAAGGATCGTGGTCATGGTGGAGTCCTTGCGTGGTTGAAGGGCAAGGGCCTCGAACTGCAGGCCTCTTGTTAAATCGGACCGGCGCCGCTTGCGAAAGATTCCATCGGTGTACCGCTTGTTCCGGCCGCTTCGCAGCACAATGCCGATAGGCCGGTGAAAGTGCGCGCCAAGTCCTGTTCGCGAGGAATAGTCTGTAGGGGAAGTTACCGTGAAATGTAGGGCTCTTCTGAATTGCAGTGGAACTATTGAGTAGCCGAATGCCTGGCAGGCAGTCTCCGGTTTTCCCTTTGGCAAGAGGATCGGAATATGTTGGTAATCGGGCGTGAAGTGGGGGAAATCATCGTGATTGGCGATAACATCCGCATCATGGTGGTGGATGTCCGGGAGGGCGTGGTGCGTTTTGGCGTGGACGCCCCGCGCTCGGTGCCGGTGCACCGGGCCGAGGTGTACAAGCGCATCAAGGAGGCAAAGCAAGGCGAGGCCTGATGTTGCCTTCAGCATCCCTGCGCAGTCTTGCCCGCGAAGGGGGCAGGGCCTGCTAGTCGAGCAGCTCGCGGGGCACGTCATGCTTGGCGAGCAACTGGCACTGCTGGCTTTCCAGGTCGAACAGGATGAATGCCTGGCCCTTCGCCAACGCCTGGCGCACCCGCAGTACGCGCGTCTCCAGCGGGGTATCGTCGCCGTTGTCGGTGCCATCGCGGGTGACGAAGTCCTCGATCAGCAGGGTCAGGGTTTCGGCTTGCAGTTGGTCGTAGGGGATCAGCATGGTGGGTCGTTTCTGAAGTAAGTGTGGCAATGCTACGCGAAACGTTCGGGAATTGGGGGGCTGCCAAGCAGTCCCCAAGGCCATCAGCCTTTATTGCCGACCAGGCTGTCCACCGCAGGCACCCGCGTGTCGCTTTCCATCTGTGCATCGTGCTCCAGCTGGTGGCTGAACCTTTCCAGCGAGGCATTGGCCGGCTGCGAGTCGCTGGCAAACACTGGCGGGCTCAACAAGTACGCCGACAGCAACCGGCTCAACGCCGCAAGGCTGTCGATGTGCGTGCGTTCGTAACCATGGGTGGCGTCGCAACCAAATGCCACTAGTGCGGTGCGGATGTCATGCCCCGCCGTCACCGCCGAATGGGCATCGCTGAAGTAATAGCGGAACAGGTCACGGCGCACCGGCAAGTCGTGGTCGCCGGCCAGCTTCAGCAAATGCCGGGACAGGTGGTAGTCGTAAGGCCCGGACGAGTCCTGCATGGCCACGCTTACCGCATGCTCGCTGGACGCCTGGCCAGGTGCCACTGGGGCGATGTCGATGCCGACGAACTCGCTGACATCCCAAGGCAGGGCGCCGGCTGCGCCCGAGCCGGTTTCCTCGGTGATGGTGAACAGCGGGTGGCAGTCGATCAGCGGCTGGCGACCGCTTTCCACCACAGCCTTCAGTGCCGCCAGCAATGCCGCTACACCGGCCTTGTCGTCCAGGTGACGGGCGCTGATATGGCCGCTTTCGGTAAACTCTGGCAATGGGTCGAAGGCGACGAAGTCACCAATGCTGATCCCCAGTGCCTCACAGTCGGCGCGGGTGGCGCAGTAGGCATCCAGACGCACTTCCACATGCTCCCAGCTCACCGGCATCTGATCGATGGCGGTATTGAAGGCATGCCCGCTGGCCATCAGCGGTAGCACGCTGCCACGGAACACGCCGGTATCGGTGAATACACTGACACGGCTACCTTCGGCAAAGCGGCTGGACCAGCAACCCACCGGTGCCAGCGCCAGGCGGCCGTTGTCCTGCAACTGGCGCACGCTGGCGCCGATGGTGTCCAGGTGGGCCGACACGGCGCGGTCGGGGGATGTCTGGCGGCCCTTGAGGGTGGCGCGAATGGTGCCGCGGCGGGTCAGCTCGAAGGGTATGCCCAACTCGTCCAGGCGTTCGGCCACGTAGCGCACGATGGTGTCGGTGAAACCGGTGGGGCTGGGGATTGCCAGCATCTCCAGCAGCACACGTTTGAGGTAGTCGAGATCGGGTTCGGGGAGTCGTTCGGACATGAGTACTCCTTAGAGTTGCGTTGACTTCTTCGCGGGCACGCCCGCTCCCACAGGGACCCCACAGGCCTCAGGAACTGTGGCGGGCCTGTGGGAGCGGGCGTGCCCGCGAAGAGGCCATCAGCGGTTACGCCAACGGCCGGCTATGCGGAAACAGCAGGTCGATAAAGCGCTCGGCCGTTGGCTGAGGTTCATGGTTGGCCAGGCCGGCACGTTCGTTAGCTTCGATGATCACGTACTCCGGCTGCCCGGCATCGCGCACCATGAAGTCCAGCCCGACCACAGGAATTTCCAGCGCCCGTGCAGCGCGCACGGCAGCGTCCGCCAGCACCGGGTGCAGGCGTTCGGTCACATCCTCCAGGGTGCCACCGGTGTGCAGGTTGGCGGTGCGTCGCACGGCCAGGCGCTGGCTGGCAGGCAACACATCGTCATAGCCAAACCCCGCGGCGCGCAGGGTGCGCTCGGTTTCGTCGTCCAGCGGAATGCGGCTTTCGCCGCCGGTGGCAGCCTGGCGCCGACGGCTCTGGGCTTCGATCAACTGGCGCACGCTGTGTTTGCCATCGCCCAGCACCTGTGCCGGGTGGCGGATGGCAGCGGCTACCACTTCGTAGCCGATCACCACGATGCGCAGGTCCAGCCCGGCATGGAAGCTTTCCAGCAGCACGCGGCTGTCGAACTGGCGAGCGTGCGCCACTGCGCGAGTGATGTCGTCGATGCAGGTCAGGTTAACCGCCACGCCCTGGCCTTGCTCGCCGTCGACCGGCTTGACCACCACCGCGCCATGTTCGTCGAGAAACGCCAGGTTGTCGTCGGCATTACCCGCCAGCTGCTGCGCCGGCACCTGCAGCCCGGCATTGCCCAGTGCGTGCTGGGTCAGGCGCTTGTCCTGGCACAAGGTCATGGTCACGGCACTGGTCAGGTCGCTGAGCGATTCACGGCAGCGAATACGCCGCCCGCCCAGGCTTAAGGTGAACAGACCGCCAGCGGCGTCATCCACCTGCACCTCGATACCGCGGCGCCGGGCCTCATCGACAATGATGCGGGCGTAGGGGTTGAGGTCCGCTTGCGGCCCGGGGCCAAGAAACAACTGCTCGTTGATGCCGTTCTTGCGCTTGACCGCAAAGGTGGGCAGGTTGCGAAAACCCAGCTTTTCATACAGGCGCTTGGCCTGGCGGTTGTCGTGCAGCACCGACAGGTCGAGGTAAGCCAGGCCACGGCTCATGAAGTGCTCGATCAGGTGGCGCACCAGCACCTCACCCACGCCGGGGCGGGTGCAGTGCGGGTCGACTGCCAGGCACCACAGGCTGCTGCCATGTTCCGGGTCGTCGAACGCCTTGGCATGGTTCAGGCCCATGACGCTGCCGATCACCGCGCCGCTGTCTTCGTCCTCGGCCAGCCAGTACACCGGTCCGCCCAAGTGCCGGGGCGTAAGCAGCTCGGCGTCGACCGGCAGCATGCCGCGCGCCTGGTACAGGGTGTTGATCGCTTGCCAGTCGGCGGGGTTCTGCGCCCGGCGCACGCGGAAACCGCGGAACACCCGCTGCGCTGGCCGGTAGTCGGTAAACCACAGGCGCAGGGTGTCGGACGGGTCGAGGAACAGTTGCTGCGGGGCCTGGGCCAACAACTGCTGCGGCGCGGCCACGTACAGGGCGATGTCGCGCTCGCCGGGGCTTTCGTCCAGCAGCGCCTCGGCCAGGCTGGCCGGGTCGGGGTAGGTATGGCCGATCAGCAGCCGGCCCCAGCCGCAGTGCACGGCACGCGGCTGGTCGTGGGGCAGGCTGCCGTCGCCGGCCAGGCGCGCCTGCAGGCGCTCGTAGGACGGCGCCTGGCCGCGCAGCAGGCGCTGACCGTATGCGATTTCATGGGCTTTCATCGGTCAGATTCCTTGTTCGCTCAGCCACAGGTTCAGCGCCGCCAGCTGCCACAGCTTGGAGCCGCGCAGCGGGGTGAGCTGGCCGTGCGGGTTGCTCAGCAGGCGGTCGAGCATGGCCGGGTTGAACAGCCCACGGTCCTGGCTGGGGTCGGTCAGCAGCTCACGCACCCAGCCCAGGGTGGCGCCTTCAAGGTGCTTGAGGCCCGGCACCGGGAAGTAGCCCTTCTTGCGGTCGATCACCTCATGCGGGATCACCCGTCGCGCCGCCTGCTTGAGCACCTGCTTGCCGCCATCGGGCAGCTTGAAGCGCGCCGGAATACGCGCCGACAGCTCCACCAGGCGGTAATCGAGGAATGGCGTACGTGCCTCCAGGCCCCAGGCCATGGTCATGTTGTCCACTCGCTTGACCGGGTCATCAACCAACATCACCGTGCTGTCCAGGCGCAGGGCTTTGTCCACCGCATCGCGGGCACCGGGGCGGGCGAAGTGCTCGCGCACGAAGTCGCCGGCCGCGTCGGTTTCAAGCGCCCAGGGCGCCTGCACGGTGTCGCGGTATTCGGCGTGGCTGCGGTCGAAGAATGCATCGCGGTAAGCCGCAAAGGCGTCATCGGCGCCGTCCACCTGCGGGTACCAGTGATAACCGGCGAACAGCTCGTCGGCGCCCTGGCCGCTTTGCACGCCCTTGCAGTGCTTGGCCACTTCCCGCGACAACAGGTAGAAGGCGATACAGTCGTGGCTGACCATCGGCTCGCTCATGGCGCGGAATGCCGCTGGCAGCTGGTCGATGATCTCGTGTTCGGCGATGCGCAGTTGGTGGTGGCGGGTGCCGTAGTGCTTGGCGATCAGGTCGGAATACTGGAACTCGTCGCCACGTTCGCCCCCGGCATCCTCAAAACCGATGGAGAACGTCGACAGGTCGTCCACGCCCGCTTCGCGCAGCAGACCGACCAGAAGGCTGGAGTCGACACCACCGGACAGCAGCACGCCGACGTCGACGGCCGCGCGTTGGCGGATGGCCACGGCGTCGCGGGTGGCGTCGAGCACGCGGGTGGTCCAGCCTTCCAGGTCCAGCTCACGCTCATCCGGGTTGGCACCGTATTTCAGCTGCCACCAGGTCTGGCGCTCGACCTCGCCATGGCGGTCGATGCGCATCCAGGTGCCGGGCTCCAGCTTTTGCACGTTGGCCAGCAGGGTACGTGGTGCCGGCACCACGGCATGGAAGTTCAGGTAATGGTTGAGCGCCACCGGGTCGAGCATCGGGTCGATGTCGCCGCCCTTGAGCAGCGCTGGCAGGGTCGAGGCAAAACGCAGGCGCTCGCTGTTGCGCGACAGGTACAGGGGCTTTACGCCCAGGCGGTCGCGGGCCAGGAACAGGCGCTGGTTGTCGCGCTCCCAGATGGCCAGGGCGAACATGCCGTTGAGCTTGGGCAGCAAGGCCGCGCCCCAGGCGTGGTAGCCCTTGAGCAGCACCTCGGTGTCGCCGTCGGACCAGAAGCTGTAGCCCAGGTCTTGCAGCTCCTGGCGCAGTTCGGGGAAGTTGTAGATGGCACCGTTGAACGCCAGTGACAGGCCCAAGGTGTTGTCGACCATCGGCTGCGCCGAGCCGTCGGACAAGTCCATGATTTTCAGGCGCCGGTGGCCGAGGGCAATAGGGCCTTGGCTATGGAAGCCCCACGCATCCGGGCCGCGAGGCGCGAGGTGATGCGTTATGCGCTCTACCGCAGCCAGGTCGGCTGGGCGAGGGGCCTGGTCGATGGGGGTGAAACGCAACTCTCCTGCTAATCCGCACATAAGTCCTTACCGGTTTTTCCGTTGGGGAGGGGGTGCCCAGGATTAGGGCACCTTAAGGAACTGACCGATGTGCTTTTTGAGAGTTTTAGAACGATTTGTTATATGCGGCCGCTGGGCAATGTCCGGAGGCAAAGCCCGACTCGTGCTATGCCTGTGGGAGCGGGCGAGCCCGCGAAGGGCCGCACAGCGGCCCCGATTTCTTACTTCCCCCGAATCAGCTTACGCAAGGCGAACCGGTTCGGATGACACGCCTCTGCCACTGCCCGGGGCAACGGCAGCGGTTCACCACACACCCAGGCCGCCACCAGCTCGCCACTGAGCGGCGCCGTGATCAACCCGCGCGACCCATGCCCGCTGTTCACATACAACCCATCCAGCCAAGGGCAGGCTACATCCGGCACTTGCCGCGCATCCCGGCCCAACACCGCATAGGCCTCGGCAAACGCCTGCACATCAGCTACCGGCCCCACGATCGGCAGGTAATCCGGGCTGGTGCAACGGAATGCCGCGCGCCCCTGCAACTTCTCAGGGGCTAACTCGGCCGTGCCCAATCGCTGGGCCAGATCGACGGAAATCTCGTCCAGCAACGCTAGGTTGCCCTGGTGCTCGGCCAGCGTCGGCGCCAAGTCTTCGCTGTGGAAATCAAAGCTTGCGCCCAGGGTATGTTCATCACCGCGCGGCGGCGCCACGTAGCCCTCTGCACACACCACGGTGCGCAGCGCCCGGCTGCTGGCGGTGGCGGGCAAGCGGGTAATCTGCCCCCGGATACGCTTGAGCGGCAGTTGCGCGCAAGGCTCGAAGCGCCTTACTTCGGCGGCACCGGCCAGAATCACCACGGGCGCGCTGGCAATCAGGCAGTCACCCGCCCAGGCCTGCCACTGCTGGTCGACCTTGCGCAGCTCCAGCACTTCCTGGTGGGTGACCAGCCGAATCCCTGGGTGCTGCAGCTGTTGCTGGCACAACGCAGGTGGGTGCACCCAGCCGCCTTCGGGGTAGAACAACCCGCCGGCCGGCAAGGCCACCCCGGCGACGGCTTCAGCTTCTGTACGTTCCAACGCGTGCAGCAGGTTGTAGTCGAAAGCGGCGGCCAGCTTGCCTTGGCGCTCAGCTTCCTTGTTGTCGAAGGCCAGTTGCAGCACGCCGCAGGCATCCCAGTCGCGGCCACGCTGCAGGCGTTCAAGCTGGCGCCGGGTGTAGCCGAAACCGGACAGGATCATCTGTGAAAGTGCGGTGCCATGGGCGGACAGCTTGAGGTACAGCACCCCCTGCGGATTGCCCGAAGCCTCCTGGGCCGGCGCTTCGTGGCGCTCCAGCACGGTGACCTGCCAGCCACGCCGGGCCAGGCTGGCAGCGGTTGTGCTGCCGGCCAGCCCGGCACCGATCACCAGTGCCTCGCGGGGCCCCTGTGAAGGGGCGGGGCGCGCGTACCAAGGTGCGCCTGGGGCTGGCAGGGGGCCGACGTAGGCGCCGCTCATCACCTCCCACTTCTTGCCGATGCCTGGCACCTTCTTCATGGCGAAACCGGCTTCGACCAGGCTGCGGCGCACCCAGCCGGTGGTGGTGAAGGTGCCCAGCACAGTGCCCGGGTGCGATAAGCGCGCCAGCTGCGCGAACAGCTCTGGTGTCCACATGTCGGGGTTCTTGGCGGGGGCGAAGCCATCGAGGAACCACACATCAATCTGCGCATCGAGCTGTGGCAGCTGCTCGAGCACGTCGCCGATCAGCAGGGTCAGGGTGACCCGGCCATTGGCGAAGGTGAATTGCTGAAAGCCCGGGTGCACCGCCACATATTGTTCCAGCAGGGGCTCGGTGTAGGCGGCAAGTTCAGGCCACAGGCGCACGGCGCGGGCCATGTCGTCGTGGCCGAGGGGGTATTTCTCGACACTCACGAAGTGCAGGCGTGCGTCGCTGTGGGCGTGCTGGTCAAACAGTTGCCAGGCGCAGAAAAAATTCATGCCGGTGCCAAAGCCGGTTTCGCCAATCACCATGCAGCTGTGCGGCGTCAGGTTGGCAAAGCGCTCGGCCAGGCGGGTCTGGCCGAGGAATACGTGTTTGGTTTCTTCGATGCCTTCGTTGACCGCGAAATAGACGTCGTCATATTGCCGCGAGTGGGGGCGGCCCTGGTCGTCCCAGTCGATCTGGGCGTGCTGGAGGAGGGTGGACATGGTTGGCTCGGTTGCAGCGGATGGCGGGATTTTATGCCATCCGGGTTACCTGTGGGAGCGCGTTCACTCGCGAACAGGTCAGTACAGGCATAAATGAAATCCGCTAGTCTTGCTTATCCATTGAAGGAGCCAGTGCATGTTCGAATCCGCCGAAATCGGCCACAGCATCGACAAGGAGGCTTACGACGCCGAGGTGCCCGCTTTGCGCGAGGCCCTGCTCGAAGCCCAGTACGAACTCAAGCAGCAGGCGCGCTTCCCGGTGATCGTGCTGATCAACGGCATCGAAGGCGCTGGCAAGGGTGAGACGGTAAAGCTGCTCAACGAGTGGATGGACCCGCGCATGATCGATGTGCTCACCTTCGACCAGCAGACCGACGAAGAGCTGGCACGGCCGCCCGCCTGGCGTTACTGGCGGGCTTTGCCACCCAAGGGGCGAATGGGCGTGTTCTTTGGCAACTGGTACAGCCAGATGCTGCAGGGGCGGGTGCACGGGGTGTTCAAGGATGCCGTGCTCGATCAGGCCATCATGGGCGCCGAGCGCCTGGAGCAGATGCTGTGCGATGAAGGTGCGCTGATCATCAAGTTCTGGTTCCACCTGTCCAAGAAGCAGATGAAGGCACGGCTGAAATCGCTCAAGGACGACCCGCTGCACAGCTGGAAGATCAGCCCGCTGGACTGGCAGCAGTCGCAAACCTACGACCGCTTCGTGCGCTTTGGCGAGCGCGTGCTGCGCCGCACCAGCCGCGACTATGCGCCGTGGCATATCGTCGAAGGGGTAGACCCGAACTACCGTAGCCTGGCGGTGGGGCGCATCCTGCTGGACAGCCTGCAAGCCGCGCTGGCCAACAACCCCAAGGGCAAGCATCAGGGCAATGTCGCCCCGCTGGGCCGCAGCATCGACGACCGCAGCCTGCTCGGCGCCCTGGACATGACGTTGCGCCTGGACAAGGCTGACTATCAGGAGCAGTTGGTCACCGAACAGGCCCGCCTGGCCGGCCTGCTGCGCGACAAGCGCATGCGTCGACACGCCTTGGTGGCGGTGTTCGAAGGCAACGATGCTGCCGGCAAGGGCAGTGCCATCCGCCGCGTGGCGGCAGCGCTGGACCCGCGCCAGTACCGCATCGTGCCGATTGCCGCGCCCACTGAAGAAGAGCGGGCGCAGCCCTACCTGTGGCGGTTCTGGCGGCATATTCCGGCACGCGGCAAGTTCACCATCTTCGACCGTTCCTGGTATGGCCGGGTGCTGGTGGAACGGGTTGAGGGATTTTGCAGCCCGGCCGACTGGATGCGTGCCTACAGCGAGATCAACGACTTTGAGGAGCAGTTGGTGAACGCCGGCGTGGTGGTGGTGAAGTTCTGGCTGGCGATCGACCAGCAGACCCAGCTGGAGCGTTTTCAGGAGCGTGAGCAGATCCCGTTCAAGCGCTACAAGATCACCGAGGACGACTGGCGCAACCGCGACAAGTGGGACGAGTATGCCCAGGCGGTGGGCGACATGGTCGACCGCACCAGCAGCGAGATTGCACCCTGGACGCTGGTGGAGGCCAACGACAAGCGCTGGGCGCGGGTCAAGGTGCTGCGCACCATCAACCAGGCGCTTGAAGCGGCGTTTGCCAAGGACAAGAAATAGCCAGGGCTCTTGATTGCCTGTTCTGGCCTCTTCGCGGGTGAACCCGCTCCCACAGGATGATCACAGGATTGGCCATTGTGCAGTCCCTGTGGGAGCGGGTTCACCCGCGAAGAGGCCAGAACAGGCTGCACACCTGCCAAGCCATGCCACACAAGAATGACCTGATGAATTCTTTTCTCGGCACGCTTCCCCGTCACTGCCCTCCAAGCCCGTAGAATCCACCAACCCCCACCACGGGCTTGAACGAGGACGCTATGCACACCACTTCCGGCCGCTGGAGCTATGGCCTGTTCCTGGCACTTCTGACTGCCTTGCTCTGGGGCATCTTGCCGATCAAGCTCAAGCAGGTACTGCAAGTGGTCGACCCGATCACCGTCACCTGGTACCGCCTGCTGGTTTCCGGTGGCCTGCTGTTCGCCTGGCTGGCAGCCAGGCGGCGCTTGCCGTCGTTCACCCGGCTGGCGCCGAAGGGCAAGGGCCTGGTCGTAGTGGCGGTGCTTGGCCTGATGGGCAACTACGTGCTGTACCTGATCGGCCTCAACCTGCTTAGCCCCGGCACGGCGCAACTGGTGGTACAGGTCGGCCCGGTGCTGTTGCTGGTGGCCAGCGTGTTCGTGTTCCGCGAGCGCTTCAGCCTGGGGCAGGGCGTGGGCCTGGTGATTCTGCTGGCGGGTTTTGGCCTGTTCTTCAACCAGCGCCTCGAAGAGCTGCTGACTTCATTGGGCGCCTACACCACAGGCGTGCTGACCATTCTGCTGGCCACCAGCATCTGGGTGTTCTACGCCCTCAGCCAGAAGCAACTGCTGACCGTGTGGCATTCACAGCAGGTGATGATGGTGATCTACCTCAGTTGTGCTGCGCTGCTCACGCCTTGGGTACACCCGCTGGAGGCGTTGCAACTGACCCCGGTGCAGGGCTGGCTGCTGCTGGCCTGCTGCCTGAATACCCTGGTGGCTTACGGCGCTTTTGCCGAGGCGCTGGCGCACTGGGAGGCGTCGCGGGTGAGTGCCACCCTGGCGTTGACACCGCTGGTGACCTTTGTTGCGGTGGCACTCGCGGCACTGGTGTGGCCGGAGTATGTGCACGCCGAGGACATCAATGCCCTGGGCTATGTAGGGGCGGTGACCGTGGTGTCCGGCTCGGCGCTGGTAGCGCTGGGACCATCGCTGGTGGCCAGTTGGCGGGCGAGGCGTGCGCGGTTGGCCCAGGCTCAGTGATCGCTTGCTCCGGCCCTATCGCCGGCAAGCCAGCTCCCACAGGATCACCACAGGCCTGAATGTTGTGCGGTCCTGTGGGAGCTGGCTTGCCGGCGATAGGGCCGGGGCAGGCAATAAAGAGCTCAGCCCTTGCCACCCGGTGCCAGCATGTTCTCCGGCCGCACCCACTGGTCGAACTGCTCATTGGTCAGGTACTTCAACTCCAGCGCAGCCTCGCGCAAGGTCTTGCCTTCGCTGTAAGCCTTCTTGGCAATTTCCGCCGCCTTGTCATAGCCGATATGCGGGTTCAACGCCGTCACCAGCATCAAGCCCCGCTCCAGGTGCGCGGCCATTTGCTCGGCATCGGGCTCGATGCCCGCCACGCAGTGCAACTGGAAGTTGCGGCAGCCATCGGCCAGCAGTTCGATCGACTGCAACAGGTTGTGGATGATCACCGGCTTGAACACGTTCAGTTGCAGATGCCCCTGGCTAGCGGCAAAACCGATGGCGGCATCGTTGCCCAGCACCTGGCAAGCCAGCATCGACAGCGCTTCGCACTGGGTAGGGTTAACCTTGCCGGGCATGATCGAACTGCCCGGTTCGTTGGCCGGCAGGCGCACTTCGGCAAAGCCTGCGCGTGGGCCGGAGCCCAGCAGGCGCAAGTCGTTGGCGATTTTCATCAGCGCCACTGCCAGGGTTTTCAAGGCGCCTGCCAGGCTGGTCAGCGGTTCATGGCCGGCCAGCGCCGCGAACTTGTTTGGCGCCGTTACAAACGGCAGGCCGGACTCCGCCGCCAACTCGGCAGCGATGGCTTCGGCAAAGCCATGCGGGGCATTGAGCCCGGTGCCAACCGCGGTGCCGCCCTGGGCCAGTTCGCATACCGCCGGCAGGGTGGCTCGGATGGCGCGCTGGGCATAGTCGAGCTGGGCGACGAAGGCGGACACCTCCTGGCCGAAAGTGATCGGCGTGGCGTCCATCATGTGCGTGCGGCCGGTCTTCACCAGCTTTTGGTGGCGGGCCGACAGCTCGGCAAGCCCCGACGACAGTTCGGCGACTGCCGGCAGCAGCTGCTCGTGCACCGCCTGCGCCGCAGCGATGTGCATGGCTGTGGGGAAGCAGTCGTTGGAGCTCTGCGAGCGGTTGACGTGGTCGTTGGGGTGCACTGGCGCTTTGCCGCCACGGCCTTTGCCGGCCAGTTCGTTGGCGCGCCCGGCGATCACTTCGTTGACGTTCATGTTGCTTTGCGTGCCGCTGCCGGTCTGCCACACGACCAACGGGAACTGGTCGTCGTGTTGGCCATCAAGCACTTCGTCGGCGGCTTGTTCGATCAGCCGAGCGATGTCGGCCGGCAGGTCGCCGTTGCGGTCGTTGACGCGTGCCGCGGCTTTCTTGATCAGCGCCAGGGCGTGCAGCACCGCGAGGGGCATGCGTTCCTTGCCAATGGCGAAGTTGATCAGCGAACGCTGGGTTTGCGCACCCCAGTAGGCGCCATCAGGAACTTCGACCGGGCCCAGGCTGTCTGTCTCGATACGGCTCATTCTGTACTCACTCCTGTGTGGTTCGAAATCGCAGTTTAGGCCCTGATTCGACCGAGCGGTTCCGTCGCTCGTCGTGCCACTTGAGCACATCGCCACCACGGCGCAGAATGCTCTACTCTGAGGTACCCGCCTCCCTCTCCTTGAAGGAAATGCAATGACCCGTCTCCGTGTCCTTTGTGCCGCCGTTGCCCTGGCTTGCGCCAGCGGCCAGGTGCTCGCTGCCACCGCCAGCCACAACGCTGCTGCCGAGAAATTCCTGACCCTGGCCAACGCCGACAAGCTGGGCACCCCGGTGTACATGCAGGTCCAACAGATGTTCGCCCAGCGCTTCGCTCAAACCAAAGCCCCGGCCGCCAAACAGCCAGTGCTGGCAAGCTACCAGGCCAAAGCCAACGCCGCGCTGGACAGCGCCATCGGCTGGAACAAGCTGAAGCCCAAGATGGTCGACCTGTACACCCAGACCTTCACCGAGCAAGAGCTGAAAGACCTGGTCAAGTTCTATGAATCGCCGCTGGGTAAGAAAGTGCTGCGTGAAATGCCCAAGGTTACCCAGCAGTCGGCCCAGCTGACCCAGCAGAGCCTGGAACCAGCGGTGCCGGTGGTGAACAAGCTGCTGGAAGACATGACCAAGGAACTGGACCCTAACGCTGGCAAGGCCGCCGTCCCTGCCAAGAAGTGAGCACGCCGCGATGACCATGCAACAGCGCATTGAACAACAGCTGGGCGCCTTGGCGCCGCAGCACCTGCAAGTGCTCGACGAAAGTCACATGCACAGTCGTGGTCAGGAGACCCACTACAAGGCAGTGATCGTCAGCGAGCAGTTTGCCGGGTTGAACAGCGTCAAGCGCCACCAGAAGGTGTATGCCACCATGGGTGAGCTGATGGGCCAGATCCATGCCCTGGCCATTCATACCTACACCGCCGAAGAGTGGGCCAAGGTCGGCGTGGCGCCGGCCTCGCCGGTGTGCGCCGGCGGCGGGCACTGAAACCTTTTTGTTGTTCTGGTAGAATCCGTACCATCCAAGGGGGCCGCTGTGCGGCCCATTCGCGGCACAAGGCCGCTCCTACAGGGATTGCACCGCCCGTTGGGTTGTGTATTTCCCTGTAGGAGCGGCCTTGTGCCGCGAATGGGGCGCAAAGCGCCCCCTGCTTTTTGTCAAACCCGGTCCGCCCCTTACGAGGGCAACCACCTGGAGAACCCGCTTCATGTCACAACCTATCGTCGTCGCGGCGCTGTACAAGTTCGTCACCCTGCAAGACTACGTCGAGCTGCGCGAGCCGCTGCTCAAGGCCATGCTCGACAATGACGTCAAAGGCACCCTGCTGCTGGCCCACGAAGGCATCAACGGCACCGTGTCGGCCACCCGCGAAGGCATCGACGGCCTGCTGGCCTGGCTGCGCAACGACCCGCGCCTGGCTGATGTCGATCATAAAGAGTCGTACTGCGACGAGCAGCCGTTCTACCGCACGAAGGTCAAGCTCAAGAAAGAGATCGTCACCCTCGGCGTGCCGGGCGTGGATCCGAACCAGGCGGTCGGCACCTATGTCGAGCCCAAGGACTGGAACGCGCTGATCAGCGACCCGGAAGTGCTGCTGATCGATACCCGCAATGACTACGAAGTGGCGATCGGCACCTTCAAGGGCGCGATGGACCCAAAGACCGAAACCTTCCGCGAGTTCCCGGAGTACATCAAGGCCAACTTCGACCCCAGCAAGCACAAGAAAGTGGCCATGTTCTGCACCGGCGGCATTCGTTGCGAAAAAGCCTCCAGCTACATGCTCGGTGAAGGCTTCGAGGCGGTCTATCATCTTAAGGGTGGCGTGCTGAAGTACTTCGAGGAAGTGCCTCAGGAAGAAAGCCTGTGGGACGGCGACTGCTTCGTCTTCGACAACCGCGTCACGGTGCGCCATGACCTGAGCGAAGGCGAGTACGACCAGTGCCACGCCTGCCGCCACCCGATCAATGCAGAGGAGCGCGCGTCCGAGCACTATTCGCCAGGTGTCAGCTGCCCGCATTGCTGGGACACCCTGAGCGAGAAAACCCGGCGCAGTGCCATCGACCGGCAGAAGCAGATCGAGCTGGCCAAGGCCCGCAACCTGCCGCACCCGATCGGTTACAACTACAAAGCCGAGGCCTGATGCATGTCTGCACGCCTGATTTATGTGATGGACCCGATGTGCTCCTGGTGCTGGGGTTTCGCGCCGGTAGCCGCCGCCCTGATCGCCCAGGCGCGTGAGGCGGGCGTTGTCACCCGCGTGGTGCCGGGCGGGCTGCGCACCGGCGGCAGCGCCCTGGACAGCTCCACCCGCAAGTACATCCTCGAACACTGGCAGGCGGTGGCCGACGCCACCGGCCAGCCATTTCGTTTCGAAGGGGCCATGCCTGAGGGCTTCGTCTACGACACCGAGCCGGCCTGCCGCGCCCTGGTCACTGCCCGTGAGCTGGACGCCGAACGCGTCTGGCCGCTGCTGGCGCTGATCCAGCGTTCGTTCTACGAGCAGGGCGTGGACGTGACCACGGCGCCGCAGCTGGTCGAGCTGGCCTCGCAGTGCGGCTTCGACCGCACCGTGTTTGCCGAAACCTTCGCCCGCGCCGATACCCGCGCCGCCACCGCAGCCGATTTCAGCTGGGCCCAGGACCTGGGTATTGCCGGCTTTCCGACCCTGCTGGCCGAGCGCAATGGCCAACTGGCCCTGCTGACCAACGGCTACCAGCCGCTGGATCGCCTGCAACCCTTGCTCGGCCGCTGGCTGCAGCAGGCCGCCTGTGCTTGATGTGCCTGGGTCACCCGACCCGGTGCCGGGCAAGCCTCACGCTGCGGGCGATCGACTGAGCTGGGCGGAAATCCGCCGCCTGGCCCTGCATCACAAGAAGAACCTCTGGTCTGCCAACTGCATCGCCGTGCTGGCGGCTTGCTGCAGCGTGCCCATTCCGTTGCTGCTGCCCCTGTTGGTGGACGAAGTACTGCTCGGTCATGGTGATGCTGCGCTGAAGTGGATGAACCACCTGCTGCCCTCCAACTGGCAGGTGGCAGCCGGCTATATCGGGCTGATGCTGGCGCTTACCCTGTGCCTGCGCCTGGCTGCCCTGGCGTTCAACGTGATCCAGGCCAAGCTGTTTGCCGGGTTGGCCAAGGATATCGTCTACCGCCTGCGTATCCGCCTGATCGAGCGGCTCAAGCGCATTTCGCTGAAGGAATACGAAAGCCTGGGCAGTGGCACGGTAACCACCCACCTGGTCACCGACCTGGACACCCTCGACAAGTTCGTGGGCGAAACCCTCAGCCGCTTCCTGGTGGCCATGCTGACCCTGACCGGCACAGCGGCGATCCTGATCTGGATGCACTGGCAGCTGGCCTTGCTGATCTTGCTGTTCAACCCGCTGGTGATCTATTTCACCGTGCAGCTGGGCAAACGCGTCAAACACCTGAAAAAGCTTGAGAACGACAGCACCGCGCGCTTTACCCAGGCGCTGACGGAAACCCTCGATGCCATCCAGGAAATCCGTGCCAGCAACCGCCAGGGCTACTTCCTTGGCCGTTTGGGCCTGCGCGCCCGCGAAGTGCGTGACTACGCCGTTGATTCGCAGTGGAAGAGCGACGCCAGTGGCCGTGCCAGTGGCTTGTTGTTCCAGTTCGGCATCGATATCTTCCGCGCCGCAGCCATGCTGACCGTACTGTTCTCCGATTTGTCGATCGGCCAGATGCTGGCGGTGTTCAGCTACCTGTGGTTCATGATCGGGCCTGTGGAGCAACTGCTCAACCTGCAATATGCCTACTACGCCGCCGGCGGTGCGCTGAGCCGCCTCAACGAGCTGCTGGCGCGCGATGACGAACCGCAGTACCCGGCCGCCAGTGACCCGTTCGCCGGCCGTGAGACGGTGGGCATCGAAGTGCGCGACTTGCGCTTTGCCTATGCCGACGAGCCGGTGCTGGAAAACCTCGACCTGTCTATCGCTCCGGGCGAAAAGGTGGCGATTGTCGGCGCCAGTGGTGGCGGCAAGAGCACCTTGGTGCAACTGCTGCTGGGCCTTTACAGCGCCCAGGCCGGGACCATCCGCTTTGGCGGTGCCAGCCTGCAGGAAATCGGCCTGGAAACCCTGCGCGAAAACGTCGCGGTGGTGCTGCAGCACCCGTCGCTGTTCAATGACACCGTACGTGCCAACCTGACCATGGGCCGCGACAGCAGTGACGACGCTTGCTGGCAGGCGCTGCGCATCGCCCAGCTGGACGCCACCATCGCCGCCTTGCCGCAGGGCCTGGACAGTGTGGTGGGGCGCTCCGGCGTGCGCTTGTCTGGCGGGCAGCGGCAGCGCCTGGCCATCGCCCGCATGGTGCTGGCCGAGCCCAAGGTGGTCATCCTCGACGAAGCCACCTCGGCGTTGGACGCCGCCACCGAGTACAACCTGCACCTGGCCCTGGCGCGCTTCCTCAGCGGCCGCACCACGCTGATCATCGCCCACCGGCTGTCGGCGGTGAAGCAGGCCGACCGGGTGCTGGTGTTCGATGGCGGGCATGTAGCCGAAGATGGCGACCACCAGCAGCTGATTGCCGAGGGTGGGTTGTACGCCAAGCTTTATGGGCACTTGCAGCAAAGCTGACGTTCAGGCTTGATCGTGTGTTGGCGCTCGATCCAACAGGCGCCACCTGCCTCAAGCCAGCCCCTAAAAAAACCCCGTCACGTTGATGGCAGATGGCCTACGCTGTGCTTGTCTGGGTCGATTTGCGCCTTATCTGCTCTGTGACAGGGACTCCATGAAGGGACATCGCACACTCGAAGCGCCGAAGTTGATCGGCATCACCTGGCCCTTCATCGCCGTTGTGGTCTTTCAGGTGGCGCTGGGCAGCCTCAGCCTTTATACGCTCTCGGCCGTGCGCGCCTATGTCGCGGGCGAAAGCCTGTGGTCGAAGGCGCAGAAAGACGCCATCTATTACCTGAACCTGTACGCCGACACCCGCGACGAGAGTACCTATCAGCGCTATCGCCAGGCCATTACCGTGCCCCAGGGCGACCACCAGCTGCGCGAGGTGCTCGACCAGCCCAGCCCCGACCTGGCGGCGGCTCGCCAGGCCGTTCTGCAAGGCGGTAACCACCCCGACGATGTCGAGCGGATCATCTGGTTCTACCGTAACTTCCGCAACATCAGCTACATGCAGACAGCCATCGACTACTGGGATATCGGCGACGACTACCTGGCCAAGCTGGATGTGCTCGCCGGCGAGATGCGCCAGAGCTTTGCCAGTGGGCCGGTCGACGCCCAGGCCGTCAATGCCTGGAAGGCGCGCATCGTCACCATCAACGAAGGGGTCACGCCCGCTGCCAAAGCGTTCAGCGATGCGTTGGGCGAAGGCTCGCGCATGTTGCTGCGGGTGCTGCTGATCACCAACCTGCTGACAGCGATGTTCCTCATTACCATTGCCTGGCGCCGCTCCAGCAAGCTGCTGGCCCAGCGTCAGGCCTTCGCCACCGCCCTGCAGGCAGAGAAAGAACGGGCACAGACCACCTTGCAGGCCATTGGCGATGCGGTCATTACTGCCGACGTGGATGGCTGCATCGGCTACATGAACCCGGCCGCCGAGCAGCTCACCCACTGGCAGTCTGGCCAGGCCCAGGGCCTGCCGCTGTCGGCGCTGTTCAGCCTGGTGGACGAGCAGGCCGAGGAAGATGGCCGCAGCCTGGTCGAGCAGGTGCTTAGCGGCAGCCTCAAGGGCGGTGCCGAGCATGCCCGGCTGATCCAGCGGCTTGACGGCAGCACCGTGTCGATCAACCTGGTGGGCTCGCCGATCGTCAGTGACGGCCAGCTCAGTGGCATCGTGCTTGTGCTACATGACATGACCCAGGAGCGTCAGTACATCGCCAACCTGTCCTGGCAGGCCACCCATGACGCCCTGACCGGCCTGGCCAACCGCCGTGAGTTCGAATACCGCCTGGAGCAGGCGCTGAATGGCCTTGCGCGCCAGGCCGGGCGGCATTCGTTGATGTTCCTGGACCTCGACCAGTTCAAGCTGGTGAACGACACCTGCGGCCATGCCGCGGGTGACGAATTGCTGCGGCACATCTGCGCCGTGCTGCAATCTGGCCTGCGCGAAGGTGACACGCTGGCCCGGCTGGGTGGCGACGAGTTTGGCGTGCTGCTGGAAAGCTGCCCGCCAGACCAGGCCGAGCGCATCGCCGAGCAATTGCGCCAGATGGTGCAGAGCCTGCACTTCGTGTGGAAGGGGCGGCCGTTCGTCACCACGGTCAGTATCGGCCTGGTGCACATCGCCCAAACCCCGGGCACCCTGGAAACCTCGCTGCGTGCTGCCGACATGGCCTGCTACATGGCCAAGGAGAAGGGGCGCAACCGCGTGCAGGTGTACCACGCCGACGACAGCGAGCTGTCCATGCGTTTTGGCGAAATGGCCTGGATCCAGCGCTTGCATGTGGCGCTGGAAGAAAACCGCTTCTGCCTGTACGCACAGGAAATTGCCCCGCTGAAGACCTTCGAAGGCCCAGGCCACATCGAAATCCTGCTGCGCCTGCACGACGAAAGTGGCCGCACCATCCTGCCCAGCAGCTTCATCCCCGCGGCCGAGCGCTACGGCCTGATGACTGCGCTGGACCGCTGGGTGGTGCGCAATGTGTTCCAGGTTGTGCGCCAATGCCTGGACGAAGGCCGCGAAGGGCCCCTGTCGATCTGCGCGATCAACCTGTCGGGGTCGAGCATCGGCGATGACAAGTTCCTCGATTACCTGCAGCGGTTGTTTGTCGAGTACGCCATTCCGCCGCGGATGATCTGTTTCGAAATTACCGAAACCAGCGCGATTGCCAACCTGGGCAGTGCCATTCGCTTCATCAACGAGCTGAAGGGGCTGGGCTGTCGCTTCTCGCTCGATGATTTCTGCGCCGGCATGTCGTCGTTCGCCTACCTCAAGCATTTACCCGTGGATTACCTGAAGATCGACGGCAGTTTCGTCAAGGACATGCTCGATGACCCGGTCAACCGGGCCATGGTAGAGGTCATCAACCACATCGGCCATGTCATGGGCAAACGCACCATAGCCGAGTTCGTCGAAACACCCTTGATCGAGCAGGCCCTGCAGGAAATCGGCGTGGATTACGCCCAGGGTTACCTGATCGAACGCCCCCAGGTGTTCACCTGTGACAGTCTGCAGCGCCAACGGATCGCCGCCCGGCCTCTGTTGCAGCGGGCACCTGGCACGTTTCGCTAGCGAGAAATCACAAGGATCAAGGAGCTGAAAGTGATTGATGCATTCGTTCGTATCGGGCCTTTGATGGACCCCGCCAGCTATCCCCAATGGGCCCAGCAACTGATTGAAGACTGCCGCGAGAGCAAGCGCCGGGTGGTGGAGCATGAGTTCTACGCGCGCCTGCGCGACGGCCAGCTCAAGCAGTCTACCATTCGTCAGTACCTGATCGGCGGCTGGCCGGTGGTGGAGCAGTTCTCGCTGTACATGGCACACAACCTGACCAAGACCCGCTATGGCCGCCATCAGGGCGAAGACATGGCGCGGCGCTGGCTGATGCGCAATATCCGGGTTGAGCTCAACCATGCCGACTACTGGGTGAACTGGTGCCAGGCCCATGGTGTGCACCTGCATGAGCTGCAGGCCCAGGAAGTGCCCCCCGAGTTGAACGGCCTGAACGACTGGTGCTGGCGCGTGTGTGCCACCGAGAACCTGGCCATTTCCATGGCGGCGACCAACTACGCCATCGAAGGTGCGACCGGGGAATGGTCAGCGGTGGTGTGCTCGACCGATACCTACGCCCAGGGCTTCCCGGAGGACCAGCGCAAGCGGGCGATGAAATGGCTGAAGATGCATGCCCAGTATGACGATGCGCACCCGTGGGAGGCGCTGGAAATCATCTGTACCCTGGCCGGCGAGAACCCGACCCTTGGGCTGCGTACCGAGTTGCGCAGGGCTATTTGCAAGAGTTATGACTGCATGTACCTGTTCCTGGAGCGGTGCATGCAGCTGGAAGGGCGCCAGCAAGGCCGTTTGCGCCCGGCGTTGGCGGCGGGCTGATCACCCGCCTGTACCGGCCCATTCGCGGCACAAGGCCGCTCCTACAGGGATAGCGTTCCCGGCGGGTTGTACATTCCCCTGTAGGAGCGGCCTTGTGCCGCGAACGGGCTGCAAAGCAGCCCTGGCAATCTCAAGCCTTACTGGGCGTTGAGCGCCTGCCCGTTCACTGCCTTGCTGTCGGGCCCCATCAGGTACAGGTACACCGGCATGATCTCTTCAGGCAGCGGGTTGTTCTGCGGGTTTTCGCTGGGGTAGGCCTGGGCCCGCATCGCCGTGCGCGTGGCGCCCGGGTTGATGCTGTTGGAGCGCACGGGTGCCACGCCTTCCAGTTCGTCGGCCAGGGTCTGCATCAGGCCCTCGGTGGCGAACTTCGACACGCCATAAGCGCCCCAGTAAGCCCGGCCTTTGCGCCCGACGCTGCTGCTGGTGAACACCACCGAGGCGTCCTCCGACAGTTTCAGCAGTGGCAGCAGGGTGCTGGTGAGCATGAAGGTGGCATCGACGTTGATGTGCATCACGCGCATGAAGTTGTCGCCCGACAACTGCTCCAGGGGCGTGCGCGGGCCAATGATCGAGGCGTTGTTCAGCAGGCCGTCCAGGCGGCCGAACTGGTCTTCGATCATCACGGCCAGCTCGTCGTACTGGTGGGGCAGGGCGGTTTCCAGGTTGAACGGGATGACCACCGGTTGGGGGTGCCCGGCGGCTTCGATCTCGTCGTAGACCTCGTTCAGGTTGGCTTCGGTCTTGCCCAGCAGTAGCACGGTGGCGCCCACTGCCGCGTAAGCCTTGGCGGCCGCAGCACCGATGCCGCGGCCTGCGCCGGTAACCAGGATGACCCGGCCTTGCAGCAGGTCGGGACGGGCGGTGTAGTCGAACATTGTGTATTCCCTGTCTCTAGTTCAGCAGCCACACAGCGCGCTGTCGATCACTTTGCGCAGTTCCAGCGGGTGGTCCACCACCGCGTCGGCACCCCAGTTGTTGGGGTTGTCCTCTGGATGAATATAGCCGTAGCGCACCGCTGCCGTGCGGGTGCCGGCGTCGCGGCCAGACTCGATGTCGCGCAGATCGTCGCCGACGAACAGCACAGTGGCAGGGTCCAGGCCCAGCGTCGTGCAGGCCAGGGTCAGTGGCTCGGGGTCAGGCTTGCTGTTTTTCACGTGGTCCGGGCAGATCAGCAGTGCCGAGCGCTCGGCCAGGCCCAGCCGCTGCATGATCGGCTCGGCGAAGCGCACCGGCTTGTTGGTGACCACGCCCCACAGCAGGTTGCCTTTCTCGATGTCGGCCAGCAGCTCGGCCATGCCGTCGAACAGCTTGCTGTGTACCGCGCAGTCGCGCTGGTAACGCTCCAGAAACTCCAGGCGCAGGGCCTCGAAGCCTTCGGCTTCCGGGTCCATGGCAAACGTGGTGGCAACCATGGCGCGGGCGCCACCAGAGATCACGCCACGGATCAGGTTGTCGTCAATGGCCGGCAGGCCGCGCTCGGCGAGCATGGCCTGGCAGATGGCGATAAAGTCCGGCGCCGTGTCGAGCAAGGTGCCGTCCATGTCGAAGAGTACTGCTCGCAAACGCATGCTCATTCCTCGCGCAGGGTCTGGATCATGTAGTTGACGTCGACGTCGCTGTTGAGCTTGTAGTGCTTGGTCAGCGGGTTGTAGGTGAGGCCGATGATGTCCTTCACCTGCAGGCCGGCATCGCGGCTCCAGGCGCCCAGTTCGGACGGGCGGATGAACTTCTTGAAGTCATGGGTGCCGCGCGGCAGCATCTTCAGGATGTACTCGGCGCCGACGATGGCCAGCAGGTAGGCCTTGGGGTTGCGGTTGATGGTGGAGAAGAACACCTGGCCGCCAGGCTTGACCATGCGGTAGCAGGCGCGAATCACCGAGGATGGGTCGGGCACGTGCTCGAGCATTTCCAGGCAGGTGACCACGTCGAACTGTTCAGGCATTTCTTCGGCCAGGGCTTCGGCGGTGATCTGCCGGTATTCCACCTGTACGCCCGACTCCAGCTGGTGCAGCTGGGCCACGGCCAGGGGGGCCTCGCCCATGTCGATACCGGTGACCGTGGCGCCGCGCAGGGCCATGGCTTCGCTGAGGATGCCGCCGCCGCAGCCTACGTCCAGCACTTTCTTGCCGGCCAGGTTGGCCCGCTCGTCGATCCAGTTGACGCGCAGCGGGTTGATTTCGTGCAGCGGCTTGAACTCGCTTTCGCGGTCCCACCAGCGGTGGGCCAGCGCTTCGAACTTGGCGATTTCGGCGCGGTCGACGTTGCTCATTGAACAGTCCTCTGAAACTTCGCAAAATTGCGCCGGAGTATACCCGAGCGCTCGGCCCCCAGGCTCGCTATAATCGCCGGCTTTTGACATGCGAACCACGGGGAGAGGCGATGCGCGAGCGACTTTTGGCGGCTGAGAAGGTGACCGGGATCCGCTGGCAGGGCGGCATCTTGCACCTGCTCGACCAGCGCCTGCTGCCGTCGGAAGAACGCTGGCTGGCCTGCGACAATGTCGCGCAGGTGGCGGCGGCAATCCGCGACATGGCAGTGCGCGGCGCCTCGGCCATCGGCATTGCTGCCGCCTACGGCCTGGTACTGGCCCTGGAAGAGCGGCTGGCAGAGGGTGGCGACTGGGAAATGGACCTTGAAGAGGACTTTCTCACCCTTGCCGAAGCACGCCCCACGGCGGCCAACCTGTTCTGGGCGCTGAACCGCATGCGTGAGCGCCTGCTGCGTCTGCGCCCGGATGAAGACGTGCTGGCAGCGCTGGAGGCAGAAGCAGTGGCCGTCCACGAAAGCGACCGTGAAGCCAACCTGACCATGGCCCAGCAAGGCATCGAGCTGATCCGCCGTCATCAGGGCAATGCCCAGACGCTGCTTACCTACGGCAATGCCGGTGCCCTGGCCAGTGGCGGTTTCGGCACTGCGCTGGGGGTTATCCGCGCCGGCTACCTGGAGGGCATGGTGGAGCGGGTGTATGCCGGCGAAACTCGCCCTTGGCTGCAAGGCTCGCGCCTGACGGCCTGGGAGCTGGCCAACGAGGGAATTCCGGTGACCCTGTGCGCCGATTCGGCGCTGGCGCATCTGATGAAGACCAAGGGCATCACCTGGGTGGTGGTGGGCGCGGACTGCATCGCTGCCAATGGCGACGTGGCCAGCAAGATCGGCACCTACCAGTTGGCGGTAAGCGCCATGCACCATGGTGTGCGCTTCATGGTGGTGGCGCCGAGTACCAGCATCGACCTGAACCTGGCCACCGGCGAGGATATCCCGCTGGAAGAGCGTGACGCCGACGAGTGGCTGGACTTTGGCGGTGCCCCGGCGGTACGGGATGTGCAGGTATTCAACCCGGTGTTCGACGTGACCCCGGCCGACCTGATTGACGTTATCGTGACCGAGCGGGGTGTTGTCGAGCGCCCGGATACCGCCAAACTGGCCCAGTTGATTTGCCGCAAGCGCCTGCACTGATACCTCGGTCGAGCGCGTACTTTGTGGGAGCGGCCTTGCGTCGCGATAGGGCCGCAAAGCGGCCCCGGGATGTCGGCGAAGAAGCAAAAATTGCCGGGGCTGCTGCGCAGCCCTTTCGCGACACAAGGCCGCTCCCACAATGACCGTGTACTGCCGTTCAGATCTCCCCACCGCCCCCGCCTTTGTGATAACATCCGGCAGTTTCCAAGACCGCCCATCACGGCGGCCTTCATTGCGCAGATCCATGGCACAACTCATTGATTTGTCGTAAGTCGTCGCACGCTTGTACGCTGCGGCGGCGAGCTTCGTTCGGCCCTTGATGGAGCTGCGAAGTTTCACCAGAAAAAGGAATCAGGCTTCTCATGGGCGAACTGGCCAAAGAAATCCTCCCGGTCAATATCGAAGACGAACTGAGACAGTCTTACCTCGACTACGCGATGAGCGTGATTGTCGGGCGAGCGCTGCCCGATGCGCGTGACGGCTTGAAGCCCGTGCATCGTCGCGTTCTCTATGCGATGAGCGAACTGGGCAACGACTGGAACAAGCCGTACAAGAAATCCGCCCGTGTGGTCGGTGACGTGATCGGTAAGTACCACCCGCACGGCGACACTGCGGTCTACGACACCATCGTGCGTATGGCCCAGCCGTTCTCGCTGCGCTACCTGCTGGTCGACGGCCAGGGCAACTTCGGTTCGGTGGACGGCGACAACGCCGCAGCCATGCGATACACCGAAGTGCGCATGACCAAGCTGGCGCACGAGCTGCTGGCCGACCTGCACAAGGAAACCGTCGACTGGGTGCCCAACTACGACGGCACCGAGCAGATCCCGGCAGTCATGCCGACCCGTATTCCCAACCTGCTGGTCAACGGTTCCAGCGGTATCGCCGTGGGCATGGCGACCAACATTCCGCCACACAACCTCGGTGAAGTCATCGACGGCTGCCTGGCGCTGATCGACAATCCAGAAGTCACCATCGATGAACTGATGCAGTTCATCCCTGGGCCAGACTTCCCGACTGCCGGCATCATCAACGGTCGCCAAGGCATCATCGAGGCCTATCGTACCGGTCGTGGCCGCATCTACATGCGCGCCCGCTCCGAAATCGAAGACATCGACAAGGTGGGCGGCCGTCAGCAGATCGTCGTCACCGAGCTGCCGTACCAGCTGAACAAAGCGCGCTTGATCGAAAAGATCGCCGAGCTGGTCAAAGAGAAGAAGATCGAAGGCATCACCGAGCTGCGCGACGAGTCCGACAAGGACGGCATGCGCATCGTCATCGAGCTGCGTCGCGGCGAGGTGCCGGAGGTGGTGCTTAACAACCTCTACCAGCAAACCCAGCTGCAGAGCGTGTTTGGCATCAACGTGGTCGCCCTGATCGACGGTCGTCCGCGCTTGCTCAACCTCAAGGACCTGCTCGAAGCGTTCGTCCGTCACCGCCGTGAAGTGGTGACCCGCCGCACCGTATTCGAGTTGCGCAAGGCCCGTGAGCGTGGCCACATCCTTGAAGGCCAGGCGGTTGCGCTGTCCAACATCGACCCGGTCATCGCCCTGATCAAGGCTTCGCCGACCCCGTCCGAGGCCAAGGAAGCCCTGGTTTCCACGCCGTGGGAATCCAGTGCCGTGCAGGTCATGGTCGAGCGCGCCGGCGCCGATTCCTGCCGCCCTGAAGACCTGCCTGAGCAGTACGGCCTGCATGAGGGCAAGTACTTCTTGTCGCCGGAGCAGGCCCAGGCCATTCTCGACCTGCGCCTGCACCGCCTGACCGGCCTGGAGCACGAGAAGCTGCTGGCCGAGTACCAGGAAATCCTCGAGCAGATCGGCGAGCTGATCCGCATCCTCAGCAGCGCCGAGCGCCTGATGGAAGTGATCCGCGAAGAGCTGGAAGCCATCCGTGCCGAGTACGGCGATGTGCGCCGTACCGAAATCCTGAATGCCAGCCACGACCTCAACTACGGCGACATGATCCCGGAAGAAGAGCGCGTGGTTACCATCTCCCACGGTGGTTATGCCAAGACCCAGCCGTTGTCCGCTTACCAGGCCCAGCGCCGTGGCGGCAAAGGGAAGTCGGCAACCGGCGTGAAGGACGAGGACTACATCGAGCACCTGTTGGTTGCCAACAGCCATGCCACCCTGTTGCTGTTCTCCAGCAAGGGCAAGGTGTACTGGAAGAAGACCTACGAAATCCCCGAAGCGTCCCGCGCTGCCCGTGGTCGCCCGCTGGTCAACCTGCTGCCGCTGGAGGAGGGGGAGCGCATCACCGCCATGCTGCAGATCGACCTCGAAGCGCTGCAGCAGAACGCCGACCTCGACGAAGAACTGGAAGACGCTGATGACACCGTGCTCGAGGGTGAGCTGGTAGAGGCCGAGGAAGTCGACGAAGAAGACGGCGACACCGCAGAATGGGTGGCAGAGCCGACTGGCGCATACATCTTCATGGCCACCGCCTCCGGTACCGTCAAGAAGACCCCGCTGGTGCAATTCGCCCGTCCGCGCTCCAACGGCCTGATCGCCTTGAAGCTGAAAGAAGGCGACACCCTGATTGCGGCGGCCATCACCGACGGCGCCAAAGAAGTCATGATGTTCTCCGACGCCGGCAAGGTCATCCGCTTTGCCGAAAGCGTCGTGCGTGAAATGGGCCGTACGGCCCGCGGTGTGCGCGGCATGAAACTGGGCAAAGGCCAGCAGATCATTTCGATGCTGATCCCGGAGTCCGGCGCGCAGATCCTCACTGCCTCCGAGCGTGGCTTCGGCAAGCGCACCCCGTTGTCCAAGTTCCCGCGTCGCGGCCGTGGTGGCCAGGGCGTGATCGCCATGGGGACCAAGGGGCGCAACGGTCTGCTGGTCGGTGCTATCCAGGTGCAGGAAGGCGAGGAGATCATGCTGATTTCCGACCAGGGCACGCTGGTGCGTACCCGGGTTGGCGAGGTGTCCAGCCTGAGCCGTAACACCCAGGGTGTTACGCTGATCAAGCTGGCGGCTGACGAAACGCTGGTGGGCCTGGAGCGTATCCAGGAGCCGTCCGAGGACGAACTCGATGATGTGATCGAGACGGACGAGGAGGGCGTCGAGGCTGAAGCGCCAGACAATGAAGACGCTGCGGGTGCCGAAGAGGCCCCGCAGGAGTAAGCAAGCGTAAACCCGAACGGGGCGACCAAGGTCGCCCCGTTTGACTGATTACAGCAGGCAACACCTGGCCCTGTAGGAGCAGCCTTGTGCTGCGAATGGGGCGCGAAGCGGCCCCTGGGTTTCAGTGATGGCACATGAATAGCCGGGGCCGCTTTGCGCCCCATTCGCAGCACAAGGCTGCTCCTACAAAGAGCAGCGAGCAGCATGTAATAACGAATTTGTTCTATTTGGCAGAGCGAGAGTGGATGTGAGCAAACGAGCCTTTAACTTCTGCGCAGGCCCTGCCGCGCTTCCTGATGCTGTCTTGCAGCGCGCCCAGGCCGAGATGCTGGACTGGCGCGGCAAGGGCTTGTCGGTGATGGAAATGAGCCATCGCAGCGACGACTACGTGGCCATCGCCGAAAAGGCCGAGCAGGACCTGCGTGACCTGCTGTCCGTCCCCTCCAACTACAAGGTGCTGTTCCTGCAGGGCGGCGCCAGCCAGCAGTTCGCCGAGATTCCGCTGAACCTGCTGCCGGAAAGCGGCACTGCCGACTACATCGAAACCGGTATCTGGTCGAAAAAGGCCATCGAGGAAGCGCGCCGCTTCGGCAACATCAACGTCGCCGCCAGTGCCAAGCCCTACGACTACCTGAATATCCCGGGCCAGAACGACTGGAACCTGACCAAGAACGCTGCCTACGTGCACTATGCGTCCAACGAGACCATCGGTGGCCTGCAGTTTGACTGGGTGCCGCAGACTGGCGATGTGCCGCTGGTGGTCGACATGTCCTCCGACATTCTCTCGCGCCCCATCGACGTGTCGCAGTTCGGCCTGATCTACGCCGGCGCGCAGAAAAACATCGGCCCAAGCGGCCTGGTGGTGGTCATCGTGCGCGAAGATCTGCTGGGCCATGCCCGCAGCAGCTGCCCGACCATGCTCGACTACAAGGTTTCGGCTGACAACGGCTCGATGTACAACACCCCGGCCACTTACTCCTGGTACCTGTCGGGCCTGGTCTTCGAGTGGCTGAAAGAGCAGGGTGGCGTCGACGCCATGGAGCAGCGCAACCGCGCCAAGAAAGAGCGCCTGTACGGCTTCATCGACAAGAGCGATTTCTACACCAACCCGATCAGCGTCAACGCCCGTTCGTGGATGAACGTGCCGTTCCGCCTGGCTGACGAGCGCCTGGACAAGGCCTTCCTCGCCGGCGCCGATGCCCGCGGCCTGCTCAACCTCAAGGGCCACCGTTCGGTGGGCGGCATGCGCGCTTCCATCTACAACGCCCTGGGCCTTGAGGCTGTAGAAGCCTTGGTGGGCTACATGGCCGAATTCGAGAAGGAGCACGGCTGATGTCCGAACAGGAACTCAAGGCGCTGCGTGTACGCATCGACAGCCTCGACGAGAAGATTCTCGAGCTGATCAGCGACCGTGCCCGTTGCGCTGAAGAAGTCGCCCGGGTCAAGACCGCCTCGCTGAAAGAAGGCGAGAAGCCGGTGTTCTACCGCCCTGAGCGCGAAGCTGCTGTGCTCAAGCGCGTCATGGAACGCAACAAGGGCCCGCTGGGCAACGAAGAAATGGCGCGGTTGTTCCGCGAAATCATGTCGTCGTGCCTGGCCCTTGAAGAGCCGCTGAAAATCGCCTACCTCGGCCCTGAGGGTACCTTTACCCAGGCTGCCGCCATGAAGCACTTCGGCCACGCGGTGATCAGCCGGCCGATGGCGGCAATCGATGAAGTGTTCCGCGAAGTGGCGGCCGGTGCCGTCAACTTTGGCGTGGTGCCGGTGGAAAACTCCACCGAAGGCGCTGTCAGTCACACCCTGGATAGCTTCCTTGAGCACGACATGGTCATTTGCGGCGAAGTCGAGCTGCGAATCCACCATCACCTGCTGGTAGGTGAGAGCACCAAGACCGACAGCATCACGCGCATCTACTCCCACGCCCAGTCGCTGGCCCAGTGCCGCAAGTGGCTGGACGCGCACTACCCGAACGTGGAGCGCGTGGCGGTTTCGAGCAATGCCGAGGCGGCCAAGCGAGTCAAGGGCGAGTGGAACTCGGCGGCGATTGCCGGCGACATGGCGGCCAACCTGTATGGTTTGACCCGCCTGGCAGAAAAGATCGAAGACCGCCCGGACAACTCCACGCGCTTCCTGATGATCGGCAGCCAGGAAGTGCCGCCGACCGGCGACGACAAGACCTCGATCATTGTCTCGATGAGCAACAAGCCAGGTGCCTTGCACGAGTTGCTGGTGCCGTTCCACCAGAACGGCATCGACCTGACCCGCATCGAGACCCGCCCGTCGCGCAGTGGCAAGTGGACCTACGTGTTCTTCATCGACTTCGTTGGCCACCACCGCGACCCGCTGATCAAGGCGGTGCTCGAGCAGATCAGCCAGGAGGCTGTGGCGCTGAAGGTGCTGGGCTCTTATCCGAAGGCGGTGCTTTGATTCAAGGCCCTTGGGGCTGCAAAGCAGCCCTTCGCGGCACAAGGCCGCTCCTACAGGGTCCTTGTAGGAGCGGCCTTGTGCCGCGAAGGGTCGCGAAGCGGCCCCGTAGGGTCCAGCAGGCTGTCCCGATTTCAGAACAGGGTTCGCACCAGTGGTAAAAGCAGCAAAAACCAAACCTGAGCCGATCATCAACCGCCTGGTCGTGGTCGGCCTCGGCCTGATCGGTGGCTCGTTCGCCAAGGGCCTGCGTGAAAGCGGCCTGTGCCGCGAAGTGGTCGGTGTCGACCTGGACGCCCCTTCGCGCAAGCAAGCCGTGGCCCTGGGCGTGGTCGACCGCTGCGAAGAAGACCTTGCCGCAGCCTGTGTCGGTGCCGATGTCATCCAGTTGGCCGTGCCGATCCTGGCCATGGAAAAAGTCCTGGCCCTGCTGGCCCGGCTCGATCTGGGCGATGCGATCATTACCGATGTCGGCAGTGCCAAGGGCAACGTCGTCCGTGAGGCGCGCTCTGTTTTTGTCAACGAGAGCGGTCAGCGCCTGCCGCGCTTCGTCCCCGGCCACCCGATCGCGGGTTCCGAGCAGAGCGGGGTAGAGGCCTCCAACGCCACCCTGTTCCGTCGGCACAAGGTGATCCTCACGCCGCTGGCCGAAACCGACCCGGCCGCGCTGGCCCTGGTCGACCGCCTTTGGCGTGCGCTGGGTGCCGATGTGGAGCACATGTCGGTCGAGCGTCATGACGAGGTGCTGGCAGCCACCAGCCACTTGCCGCACCTGCTGGCCTTTGGCTTGGTCGATTCGCTGGCCAAGCGCAATGAAAACCTCGAGATCTTCCGGTACGCTGCGGGAGGCTTCCGCGATTTCACAAGAATCGCCGGCAGCGACCCGACCATGTGGCACGACATCTTCCTCGCCAACCGCGACGCTGTCCTGCGCACACTCGATACATATCGCAGCGATCTCGACGCCTTGCGCGACGCGATTGCAGAAGGGGACGGGCACCAGTTGCTGGGTGTATTCACCCGTGCGCGTGTTGCCCGCGAGCATTTCAGTAAAATCCTGGCCCGCCGGGCCTATGTGGACGCTATGAACGCCAACGATCTGATTTTCCTGGCCCAACCGGGTGGCCGCCTGAACGGGCGGATCCGCGTACCGGGCGACAAGTCGATTTCCCACCGCTCGATCATGCTCGGCTCGCTGGCCGAAGGCACCACCGAAGTCGAAGGCTTCCTCGAAGGTGAGGACGCACTGGCGACCCTGCAGGCATTCCGCGACATGGGTGTGGTCATCGAAGGCCCCAATCATGGTCGCGTGACCATTCATGGTGTTGGCCTGCACGGCCTCAAGCCGCCGCCCGGGCCGCTGTACGTGGGCAACTCGGGTACCTCGATGCGCCTGCTGTCGGGCCTGCTGGCCGGCCAGTCGTTCGACGTGACCATGACCGGCGACGCTTCGCTGTCCAAGCGCCCGATGAACCGTGTGGCCAACCCGCTGCGTGAAATGGGTGCCGTGGTCGAAACCGGCCCGGAAGGCCGTCCGCCGCTGACCATTCGCGGTGGCCACAAGCTCAAAGGGCTGACCTACACGCTGCCGATGGCCAGCGCCCAGGTCAAATCCTGCCTGCTGCTGGCCGGCCTGTACGCTGAAGGCAAGACCACCGTTACCGAGCCTGCGCCTACCCGTGACCACACCGAACGCATGCTGCGCGGCTTTGGCTATGCGGTCGAGTCGAACGGCCCGGTGGCCTCGCTGCAGTCCGGCGGCAAGCTGACCGCTACCCGCATTGAAGTGCCGGCCGACATTTCCTCGGCAGCCTTCTTCCTGGTGGCGGCCTCCATTGCCGAAGGTTCCGAGCTGGTGCTGGAACACGTTGGCATCAACCCGACCCGCACCGGTGTAATCGACATCCTGCGCTTGATGGGTGGCGACATCACCCTGGAAAACCAGCGTGAAGTTGGCGGCGAGCCAGTGGCCGACCTGCGCGTGCGCGGTGCCAGGCTGAAAGGTATCGACATCCCTGAAGAGCTCGTGCCGCTGGCCATCGACGAATTCCCGGTACTGTTCGTGGCTGCCGCCTGCGCCGAAGGGCGGACCGTGCTGCGTGGCGCCGAAGAGCTGCGGGTGAAAGAGTCCGACCGTATCCAGGTGATGGCCGATGGCCTGATCACCCTGGGCATCAAGTGCGAACCAACCCCGGACGGCATCATCATCGACGGCGGCCAGCTGGGCGGTGGCGAAGTGCATGGCCACGGTGACCACCGTATCGCCATGGCCTTCAGCGTCGCCTCGCTGCGCGCCAGCGCGCCAATTCGCATCCACGACTGTGCCAACGTCGCCACCTCGTTCCCCAACTTCCTGGCGCTGTGCGCCGAAGTGGGTATCCGCGTGGCGGAAGAGGGCAAGTCGTGAATTCGCTGGCACCGGTCATCACCATCGACGGGCCGAGCGGCTCGGGCAAGGGCACGGTCGCCGGCCTGCTGGCCCGCGAGCTGGGCTGGAAGCTGCTGGACTCCGGCGCGCTGTACCGCTTGCTGGCGTTCAACGCCAGCAATCATGGCGTCGACCTCACCAACGAAGAGCTGCTGACCCGGCTTGCCGCCCATCTGGATGTGCAGTTCATCGCTGCCCAGCCCGGTAAGCTGCAACAGATCATCCTTGAGGGTGAGGATGTCAGCAATGTCATCCGCACCGAAACCGTCGGCGCCGGCGCGTCGATGGTGGCCTCGTTGCCGGCGGTGCGTGATGCTCTGCTGGTGCGTCAGCGCGAATTTCGCGATGTGCCGGGGTTGATCGCCGACGGCCGCGACATGGGTACCGTGGTATTCCCTGACGCGCCGTTGAAGGTGTTTCTGACCGCCAGCGCAGAAGAGCGCGCACGTCGCCGTTACCTGCAGTTGAAGGGCAAGGGTGAAGATGTTAGTCTGTCGAGTCTGCTGGATGAGATTCGTGCGCGTGATGAGCGCGACACCCAACGTGCAGTGGCCCCGCTGAAGCCAGCGGCCGATGCCATTCAGTTGGACTCTACCGAGTTGTCCATCGAGCAGGTGTTGCAACGTATCAGAAGCGAGATCGCCCTGCGCGACCTCGCCTGATCGCCAGGAAAGCAGGCAGGGGCACCAGTCAACGTCCTGCCGGCTTTCCTTTACTTAAAACGAACCCACATTGTCTGGAATGTGGTTATGGGCGTTTGTTTCGCCCGAATCTACAGGAATTAAAATGAGCGAAAGCTTTGCAGAACTCTTTGAAGAAAGCCTGAAAACCCTCAATCTTCAGCCGGGTGCCATCATCACCGGTATCGTTGTCGACATCGACGGCGACTGGGTTACCGTACACGCTGGCCTGAAGTCCGAGGGCGTCATCCCGCTCGAGCAGTTCTACAACGAAGCTGGCGAGCTGACCATCAAGGTCGGTGACGAAGTTCACGTTGCGCTGGACGCGGTCGAAGACGGCTTTGGCGAAACCAAACTGTCCCGTGAAAAAGCCAAGCGCGCCGAGTGCTGGATTGTTCTGGAAGCAGCTTTCGCCGCCGAAGAAGTGGTCAAGGGCGTTATCAACGGTAAGGTTAAAGGCGGCTTCACTGTCGACGTTAACGGCATCCGTGCGTTCCTGCCGGGCTCCCTGGTTGATGTCCGCCCTGTGCGCGACACCACCCACCTCGAAGGCAAAGAGCTGGAATTCAAGGTCATCAAGCTGGACCAGAAGCGCAACAACGTTGTTGTTTCGCGTCGCAGCGTGCTGGAAGCCGAGAACAGCGCCGAGCGCGAAGCCCTGCTGGAAACCCTGCAGGAAGGCCAACAAGTCAAAGGTATCGTCAAGAACCTCACCGACTACGGCGCATTCGTGGACCTGGGCGGTATCGACGGCCTGCTGCACATCACCGACATGGCCTGGAAGCGCATCAAGCACCCTTCGGAAATCGTTAACGTTGGCGACGAAGTCGACGTACGCGTTCTGAAGTTCGACCGCGAGCGCAACCGCGTTTCGCTGGGTCTGAAGCAGATGGGCGAAGATCCGTGGGTAGCTATCACTGCCCGTTACCCAGAAGGTACTCGCGTACAAGCTCGCGTTACCAACCTGACCGACTACGGCTGCTTCGCTGAGCTGGAAGAAGGCGTTGAAGGTCTGGTACACGTTTCCGAAATGGACTGGACCAACAAGAACATCCACCCGTCGAAAGTCGTTCAGGTTGGCGACGAAGTGGAAGTCATGGTTCTGGACATCGACGAAGAGCGTCGTCGTATCTCCCTGGGCATCAAGCAGTGCAAGTCCAACCCATGGGAAGACTTCTCCGGCCAGTTCAACAAGGGTGACAAGATCACCGGTACCATCAAGTCGATCACCGACTTCGGTATCTTCATCGGTCTGGACGGCGGCATCGACGGCCTGGTTCACCTGTCCGACATCTCCTGGAACGAAACCGGCGAAGAAGCCGTACGTCGTTTCAAGAAGGGCGACGAGCTGGAAACCGTCATCCTGTCGGTCGACCCAGAGCGCGAGCGCATCTCCCTGGGCATCAAGCAGCTGGAAGACGATCCGTTCTCCAACTTCGTTGCTGTCAATGACAAGGGCGCTATCGTCAAGGGCATCGTGAAAGAAGTTGACGCCAAAGGCGCCATCGTCACCCTGGCCGACGACATCGAAGCCACTCTGAAAGCTTCCGAAATCAGCCGTGACCGCGTTGAAGACGCGCGTAACGTTCTGAAGGAAGGCGAAGAGATCGAAGCCAAGATCATCAGCGTTGACCGCAAGTCCCGCGTTATCAGCCTGTCGATCAAATCGAAAGACGACGCTGAAGAGCGTGAAGCCATCCAGAGCCTGAAAAACGCTCCGGAAGCGGCTGCCGACACCACCATGGCTGCGCTGCTGCGCGAAGCAATGGCCAAGCAGAACTGAGTTCTGTTTGATCGGTAAAAAAGGGCGACCCTCGGGTCGCCCTTTTTTTATGCTCGCATCATATCCAGATGCAATCCCAGTGAGAGTAATCGCGTGCACGTACCGCCAGGCCTGCGCGGATGGGATTGGCGATGATGTAGCCAGCTATGGTTTTTACATCGTTTTCCTTCCGTAGTGCCCGGTCGTGAAATCCGGGTTGCCAGATGCGATGTCGTTCAGCTCCGGCTCGATAAAGAGCGTTACTACTCCGTGACTTGAAGGTGCGCATCAGCTGGTCCAGGCGTGTTGGTCCCAGTTCAACAAGCCAATGAAGGTGATCGGGCATCAAGACCCAAGCTAGTGTTCGACATTGTCCTTCCTGCTCGCTTAGTCGAAGCTGCTGAATAGCTGCTCGGGCCAGAAATAGTTGGGCGAAATGTGGTATGCGCTTGCGAGTGACAGTTGTCAGCAGGTAAAGCCTGCCTGGTTCTGAATAGCGCCCTCGACGTAATCGGTGATTGCCTTGACGGTCCATGTCGATTTCCTTCTGATCGAGCGTTCAACCGTAGACGAAACGGTTGTTCAGGGCGGTGTAGGACTATTTCCAAATCTGACGAATCGATATTTGTACCGGCGTGCGCTGTCCTGTAGGAGCGGCCTTGTGCCGCGAAAGGGCTGCGAAGCAGCCCCGCGAGGACACCTGTGCCGCAGGCATCGCCGGGGCCGCGGTGCGGCCCTTTCGCGGCGCAAGGCCGCTCCTACATGTGTTGAGTGAGCCTCAATCTGCAAGTGGCGGCTAGACCATTCTTGTAAAACTTCAATCTTGAATTTTTTTATTAAGTCAAGATCCACCCTGTTCAAATCCCTCCCAGCGTGCTACAAACTGGTTAAGCAATGATCTAGCTGCTTGATAACGAAGGGAAAAATATGACGAAGTCGGAGCTGATCGAACGTATTGTCACCCATCAGGGGCTGCTCTCGTCCAAGGATGTGGAGCTGGCCATCAAGACCATGCTTGAGCAGATGTCACAATGCCTCGCCACTGGCGATCGCATCGAGATCCGCGGTTTTGGCAGCTTCTCGCTGCATTATCGCGCCCCGCGCGTGGGCCGTAACCCGAAGACCGGCCAGTCGGTCAGCCTCGAGGGCAAGTTTGTGCCGCACTTCAAACCTGGCAAAGAGCTGCGAGACCGGGTCAACGAAGAAGACGAGGCTGAAGCCTGATCAATCAAGGAGCATTCTGATGCGTAACCTCAAGCGCGCCCTGGCGGCGGTGTTCGTGCTGCTGTTGGCGGCTGTGGTGCTGTTCTTCGTGCTGGAGAACCAGCAAGCCGTGTCGTTGGTCCTGTTCGGTTGGGCTGCGCCGGAAATGCCGGTTGCTGTGCTGGTATTGGCCGCCCTGGTTATTGGCCTGGCAGTAGGGCCGTTGCTGGGTGCCTACGGCGTGCAACGCAGCAAGCGCAAGATCAGAGAGTCTGCCCGTCAGGCGGCACTCAGCAGCAACTAAGGAAACTTCCTACGCCTGCTGAGGAAAGTATCACCTATGCACGCATCGGCCTTCATGGAGTAATAGCCCACTTCATTATCGGCCCCGGCGAGTGTGCGCAGCATGGAATATCCCAGCCTTTCCCATCACGGTGCTACCCGCGGCGTCACCGGGTCTTGTCATCAGTTGCACCTTGGTCCGTCCGCCAGTGTGCTGATCGATTGCGGGCTTGAGCAGGGGGGCGAAGCTGCGCCGGGTGCGCAAAGCGCTGCGCTCGGCTTCGATATCCAGGGCATCCAGGCCCTGGTTATTACCCATGTTCATCTCGACCACGTTGGTCGCATTCCTGCACTGCTGGCTGCCGGCTATCGCGGCCCCATCCTTTGCAGTGAGCCCTCTGCGCGGCTGCTGCCCCTTGTACTGGAAGATGCCTACAAGCTGAGCATCAGCAGCGAGCCTGCGCAGGTGGCGCGGTACATCGATTTCATCCGTGACCTGATCGTGCCGCTGCCTTTCGAGCAGTGGCACGCGGTGCTTGAGCGCCCTGGCCTGGTTTGTCGTATTCGCCTGCAGCGCGCCGGGCATCTGCTGGGTTCGGCTTACGTCGAGTGCGACATGCAGCATGGGCAGGCCAATAGCCGCTATGTGTTTTCCGGCGACCTGGGTGCGTGTGGCAACCCATTGCTGCGCCCGGTGCAGCCGCCGGAGCGAGCTGATGTGCTCGTGCTGGAAAGTACCTATGGCGACCGCCTGCATGCCCATGCCGGCGACCGTAGGCAGCGGCTGGAAGCCGCCATCGATCGCGCCCTGGCTGACAAAGGCACCATCCTCATCCCGGCTTTTAGCTTGGGGCGCACCCAGGAGCTGTTGTACGAGCTCGAAGACATCCTTCATCGCAAGGCGTTGTTGGGCGGCGCTGGCCCCGGGCCTGATGGCGACCCGCTCGACTGGTCGCAATTGCCTATCATCCTCGACTCGCCCCTGGCTCAGCGCATCACCAGCGTATACCGGGAGCTGCACGACTACTGGAATGCCGAAGCAAGGGCGCGGCTTGCCGAAGGGCGGGACCCGCTGGATTTCAGCCAGTTGATCAGCGTGGATACCCATGCCCGGCATCAGCAGGTGGTCAATTACCTCAAAAGCACCGGGCGACCGGCGATCGTGATAGCTGGCAATGGCATGTGCTCGGGTGGGCGCATCGTCAATTACCTCAAGGCCATGCTCGGGGATGCGCGGCATGAGGTGATGTTCGTCGGCTATCAGGCCAAGGGTACGCCGGGGGCGGTGATACAGGCCAGTGAAGGGGCAGAAGGGTTTGTGCAGATTGATCTGGATGGGCAGATGTACGAAATCCGGGCGAAGGTAGTCACGGTGGGTGGGTTTTCGGGGCATGCCGATCAGGCGGGGTTGGTCGGTTTTGTCAATGCAATGTCGCGCGTGCCGGGTCGGGTTGTGCTGGTGCACGGCGAGCAGCGTGCGAAGCTGGTTTTGCAGCAAGTTCTCAGGGCCAGCCACAAAACGCATAACCCATGCTTTGAGGTAATTATTCCTGAATAAAGCGGGTTGGCCATTGAACGTTCACGCGTGTAGTTGTCTCAAACCTGCCATTTGAGTTTCGCAGCCCGTTGGTGCGGTTGCTAAAACGGCGGTTGAACAGCCGACTGAAGATGCGCCCCCTGGCGCTCCTCGGGGGACAAGCTACATGAAAAAAACTCTGGTATTCTACGAGCCTCAGCTCGGGTCTGGAGCCTGGATGGCCAGGAATTGTCTCGCTGGGCGCGTATATTTATTGCTGCTGCACCCGACCGCAGCGGCTGTCAGATATTAAGATACATGTAGGTTTCCTGAGGTTTGAAACTTCAAGTGGCCGTTAAGGACTCGAATATGGAATTGATCCCGGTAATTCTATCCGGTGGCGTTGGTAGCCGTCTGTGGCCAGTATCACGTGAGGCTCACCCCAAGCCGTTCATGACCCTGCCAGACGGTCAGAACCTCATCCAGAAGACTTTCCTGCGAGCCGCCGAGCTGAACGGTGTGGTTGAAATTCTCACGGTCACCAACCGCGAATTGCTGTTCAAGACCGAGGATGAATATCGCACCATCAACAAGCATAACCTCAGCCAGGGTTACATTCTCGAACCCTTCGGCCGCAATACCGCCGCAGCCGTGGCCGCTGCGGCATTGCAGCTTCTGCAGTCCCACGGTCCTCAAGCGCACATGCTCGTGCTGGCGGCCGATCATCTGATCCAGAACGAAGCGGCTTTTTCCGAAGCAGTCAGCAAGGCCGTTCAGCTGGCAGGCGAGGGTTGGCTGGTCACATTCGGCATTAAACCCCAATACCCTGAAACCGGCTTTGGCTACATCGAGGCTGCGGCTGGCGGCGTGCTCGAGGGTGGGCTCAGAGTCGAGCGTTTCGTCGAAAAACCCGACGCCAAAACCGCTGAGGCCTATGTCGCTGCTGGCAACTATTTCTGGAACGCCGGCATGTTCTGCTTCCAGGTTGGCACTGTGATCGAACAGTTCAAGGCTTACGCCCCTGATGTGCTTGAAGCTGTCGAGCGCACCCTGGAAGCCTCACGCCGCTCTACCTCCAAAGGCTATAGCTGCCTGGCTCTGGATGCAGAGTGCTTCGCCAGCGTGCCGGACATCTCCATCGACTACGCCTTGATGGAACGCTCGAGTAAAGTGGCGACCATTCCGTGCGATATCGGGTGGAGCGATATTGGCTCGTGGAATGCTGTCAGCGAACTGACCCCGCCGGATGAGCATGGCAACCGCTTCGAAGGCGAAGTCATGGCTTATGGGGCGAGCAACAACTATGTCAGCACCGAAGACCGCCTGGCTGCGCTGGTAGGTGTTCAGGACTTGTTGGTGGTAGACACGCCGGATGCACTGCTGATTGCTCATAAAGACCACGCTCAGGACGTGAAACATATCGTCAAGCGCTTGAAGAACGATGGTCACACCGCCCATTTACTGCATCAAACAGTGCACCGCCCTTGGGGTACTTACACCACCTTGGAAGATGGCGAGCGCTTCAAGATCAAACGCATTGTGGTCAAGCCCAAGGCGTCGCTGTCCCTGCAGATGCATCACCACCGCAGTGAGCACTGGATTGTGGTGAGCGGTATGGCAGTGGTGGTCAATGATGATCAGGAGCTGATGCTCAACACGAACGAATCCACGTTCATTCGGGCTGGTCACAAGCACCGTTTGCAGAACCCGGGTGTAATCGACCTGGTGCTGATCGAAGTTCAAAGCGGCGACTACCTGGGCGAAGACGATATCGTTCGCTTCGAGGATAACTACGGTCGTTGCGACGCCTGATCCAGCCTCTCAAGTCGACCCCGTGGGCCTGATCCAGGCGCGGGGTCGATTTCGCTCGGCACGCCTGTCGCCGACTTTCCCCTTTTTCGAATGGTGTTCGCTCAAGCGCCGCCGTATACAAGTGAGATGTATGTACCCACCCATTCAGACCCGCTGCTTCAAAGCCTATGACATTCGCGGCCAAGTGCCGGCTGATCTCAATGAGGATATTGCCTATCGTATTGGTCGTGCCTTGGTGGCTGAGCTGGGTGGGCGAAGCTACGTGGTAGGTCGTGACATGCGCTTGGAAAGCCCGACTCTTTCCCAAGCATTGATGAAGGGCCTTACTGAAGGCGGCGCCGACGTTATCAATATTGGCCTTTGTGGCACCGAGGAAGTGTACTTCGCTACCAGCCACTATCAGGCCGACGGTGGCATCATGGTAACCGCCAGCCATAATCCCAAAGGCTATAACGGCATGAAACTGGTGCGCGAGCAGTCGCGACCTATCAGTGGTGACACGGGCCTCAAGGATATTCGCCAGCGGGTGGAATCCGGTGACTTGGGGACTGCAGCCCCGGCCGCAGGCAGTGTTCGCCTGGCGTTCGACAAAAGCGCTTACATCGACCACCTGCTGACCTATGTGGACTTGGCTACCCTCAAGCCATTGAAGGTGCTGGCAGATCCGGGTAATGGTGCTGTTGGCCCGGTGCTGGAGCTGTTGAAGGCGCGCCTGCCACTGAAGCTCACTGTTATCAATGGGGAACCAGACGGCAACTTCCCTAATGGCATCCCCAACCCGTTGCTACCGGAAAACCGTGACCTTACACGCCAAGCTGTCTTGAATACCGGTGCAGACATGGGTATTGCCTTCGATGGTGATTTCGATCGCTGCTTCTTCTTCGACAATCAGGGGCGTTTCATCGAGGGTTACTATGTTGTTGGCCTGTTGGCTGAAATGCTGCTGGCCAAGCACCCAGGCAGCAAAATCATTCACGACCCGCGCCTGACCTGGAACACCATCAAACAGGTCGAAGAAGCTGGGGGAGTGGCAATCCAGAGCAAGACCGGCCATGCCTTCATCAAAGAACGTATGCGCGCCGAAGATGCGGTATATGGCGGCGAAATGAGCGCCCACCATTACTTCCGTGACTTTGCCTACTGCGACAGCGGTAACATCCCTTGGCTCCTGGTCGCTCAGTTGATGAGCGTAACGGGCAAAAGCCTCGGGCAACTGGTGGACGAACGTATTGCAGCGTTCCCGTGCAGTGGCGAAATCAACTACGAAGTGGAGGATGTTAAAGGCACTATCGAGAAGATTCTTGCTCACTACTTGCCGCAAAACCCCAGCGTCGACCGCACCGACGGTATCAGCGTAGAGTTCGCTGACTGGCGTTTCAGCCTGCGTGGGTCCAACACCGAGCCATTGCTCCGCCTCAATGTCGAGAGCCGAGGCGATCAGGCTTTGGTTGAGCGCCAGGTTGCACAAATCGCCGGCTTAATCAGAGGTTAATTATGTTTGGCATGATCAAAGGTGTGTGGAGCTACCGAGGCTTCATTATCTCTTCAATCAAGAACGAATTCATTTCACGCTTTGCACGAAGCAAGCTGGGCGGGTTGTGGATGATTATTCATCCCCTGGCCCAGGTCGCCATCTATGCGCTGATCCTGTCCAACGTACTGGCCGCCAAGCTGCCAGGCATTGACAATAAATACGCTTATGCCTTGTACCTGATGGCCGGCATTCTGGCCTGGAACCTGTTTGCCGAGATCGTCAGTCGGTGCCTGACGCTATTTATCGAGCAGGGCAATATCATGAAGAAGATGCGCTTTCCGCGTATTACGCTACCGGTTATCGTGGTGGGCTCGTGTTTGCTGAACAATGTCTTGTTGTTCGCAGCCGTGATGCTGGTTTTTTCATTGCTTGGCCACTATCCGACGCTGCAGATACTTTGGCTAATCCCGTTGGTGATGATCGTCGTCGCATTAAGCGTTGGCATTGGCCTGGTATTGGGTATTCTCAATGTGTTTCTGCGGGATGTCGGTCAGGTAGTGCCCATCGTGCTGCAGGTGTTGTTCTGGTTTACCCCAATTGTTTACATGGTCAATGTAATACCTGAACACCTTCGGGCCACCCTTAGTTTTAACCCCATGTATCCCATTGTTACTGCCTATCACGACGTGCTTCTGTACGCTAAAGCGCCAGATTTGAGTCAGGCGGTTGTCATGATCGGGATTTCCTTTGGTCTGTTGTTGCTTGGCCTGTTCCTGTTCCGTCGGTCTGTGCCTGAAATGGTGGATGTACTATGAGCCTTTTGAGTGTCAGTGATGTGGGCAAAGCCTACAAAACGTACCGTTCGGAACTGCAACGAATCGCCCACTGGTTCTTTTTGCCCACGAAGGCAAGCAGTGAGCACTGGGTGTTGAAACATATCAACTTTGCAATTGAACCCGGCGAAGCCATCGGCATTATCGGGCAAAATGGCGCCGGCAAGTCCACCTTGCTGAAGATGATCACCGGGACGTTGCAGCCGACCCAGGGTCGAGTGCAGGTCAATGGCCGAATCGCAGCCATTCTGGAGCTGGGCATGGGGTTCAATCCAGAGCTCAGTGGCCGCCAGAACGTGTACCACGCTGCGGGTCTGATGGGTTTCGATGTACAGCAGATCAATGATGTCATTGATGACATTGAAGCCTTTGCCGAGATTGGCGAGTACTTTGATGAGGCCGTGCGTACCTATTCCAGCGGTATGCAAATGCGCGTCGCATTTGCCGTGGCGACTGCGTTCCGGCCAGAAATCCTCATCGTCGATGAGGCGCTGTCGGTAGGGGACAGCTATTTCCAGCACAAGAGTTTTGAACGCATCCGTGAGTTCCAGCGGCTGGGAACATCGCTTTTGATCGTGTCGCATGATCGTGGGGCCATCCAATCGCTGTGCAGCCGGGCCTTGCTTCTGGAAAACGGCTCCATCATCAAGGATGGGCCACCAGAGCAGGTCATGGATTATTACAATGCCCTGATTGCCGAGAAAGAAAACAGCACCGTGCAAGTCAAGCAACTGGCTGATGGCACCGTGCAGACGCAGTCGGGCAGCGGCGAGGCAACTATCGGTACCGTTGCTTTGTACGACATGCAAGGCACGTCTGTCGAGTTCGTGGCGGTGGGTGACAAAGTGACCCTGAGCGTGCAAGTAGAGGTGCACGCGCCGATCCCTGAGCTTGTAGTCGGCTACGTGATCAAGGACCGTTTGGGCCAACATGTTTTCGGTACCAATACCCACCACTTGGGCAAAGCCCTGAAGGCGCTTGAAACCGGTGAAAAACTGGAATATCGCTTCGACTTCGAGATGAATCTGGGGCCTGGTTCCTATTCTGTAGCGGTTGCCTTGCATGCCAATGAGGTGCACATCGGCAGCAATTACGAATGGCGAGACCTGGCGTTGGTGTTCAACGTGGTCAATACCTCAAAGCCCCAATTTGTCGGCATGGCGTGGGTCCCAACAGCTGTGGAGTGCATCCGGTGAAAAAACCTTTCTATCGCGCTTTCGAGGACCGCTACCGTGGCTCCACGAAATTGATCACCGAGCGGCTGCAGGTGTATTTGCCGTTCCTTCATCCGCTGTTGGCACTGGATGACGAGCATCGTGCGATTGACTTGGGCTGTGGCCGTGGCGAGTGGTTGGGTGTACTGGCCAGGCAGGGCTTCAATGCGGTTGGCGTAGACCTGGATGACGGCATGCTGGAGCAATGCCGGATCGAGGGTTATGCCGTTGAAAATGCCGACGCCGTTGCCAAGCTTAGATCGTTGGCCGACGCCAGCCAGGTGCTGGTGTCTGGGTTCCACATTGCCGAACATGTCCCCTTCCCGGTTTTGCAAGAGCTGGTAGGGCAGGCGCTTAGAGTACTCAAGCCCGGCGGGCTGCTGATACTGGAAACCCCCAACGCCGAAAACCTTATGGTGGGGACCAATAGCTTTTACCTCGACCCCAGCCATGAAAAACCTATCCCCAACCTGCTACTGAGCTTTTTGGCGGAATACGAAGGCTTTGGTCGCAGCAAACTCTTGCGGTTGCAAGAGCTCTCACCACTACCCGCACACGAGGACATGCGCCTGCTGAATGTGCTCAGCGGTGTAAGCCCAGACTACGCCGTAATTGCCCAGAAAGATGCCCCGGAGCCGACACTTTTGGCCTTCGCCAGCGCCTTCGATGCTGAGTATGGGGTGACCCTTGAGGGCTTGGCTGAGCGCTATGAAGAGAGGCTGGCTAGCAACTTCCAGCAAGTGGGCGAAAGCGTCGAATGCTGCAATTCGGCATTGGTGCAAGTTAACCTGGACCTGGGTCAGCACCAGGCAGGGCTTGCGGATTTGAGCCAGGAAGTCGAGCGTCATCGCGCCGAACTGGAGAGCCTCAAGCAAGTGGTGAACGGCCTGAACCACCATCTGGCCGATACCCAGCAACGGCTGGCTCTTGCTGATGAGCGTATGGCGGCGACGCAAGCCTGGATCGATCAGCAGCAGGCCAAATCGCTGGTAGCCATCGTCAAACGCACAGCCAGGCCGCTAGCCGTCAGGATGATTCGGTCGGTACTCGGCAACCAGGTGCTGCGACACAATGCCAACCAGTTGCTGCGCAAGTTCCCCAAGCTGCACCATCAGTTGAAACTGTTCGCTCAGAACCGCGGGCTTATTGGTGGCGGTGCGTTCGCATCGGCGGGCATGGGCCACGTCGGTTTTCAGGCGGTAGATTACTCGAGGGTAAGTTTTGCCGTATATCCCAAAGCACCGCTACTGCCTGAAGGCTATTACCTAAAGGACGAGGCTGTCGCACCGGCGTTTGATGCCGTACGGATCACGGGGCATATCGAAGGCCATTACAGCCTCGCTATCGTCAACCGCGGCTTGGGTGTGGCATTGTTCGACATGTTGGAGGGCAAGCTCGCGTTCCAGCCCTACCATGGCAAGGCGTACGACAATGTCATCGAGATACCAGCCTTCCAGCAGCGGCTGACAAATGCAGTAGGCCAACCGTTGGATGAAGCGTTGGAAGGGGAAGTGCTGTCGATCGTTCATCACTACCCCATGATCAAGGACCTGAAGGGCGCTGGCATGCGCCTGGTCATATTCTTCTGGGAAGAAACCGCAATCCCGTATGAGACCATCAGCTTCATAAACGAAAACTTCGATGCTGTTATCGTGGCCGCTTCTTTCGTAAAGAAAGTGCTGCACGATTCTGGCTGTGAAGTACCGGTGTTCATCTGCCCTGTGGGGGTAGATCACATCATTACCAATGAAGTGGCACCGATTACCGATATTCGTCCTGCTGCCGGGCAGCGGTTCCGCTTTTTGCATGTATCGTCGATGTTTGAGCGCAAAGGCCCCGATGTGCTGCTTGAAGCCTTTGCCGAGGCTTTCTCCAGCGCCGACAACGTCGAGCTGTACATCAAGACGTTCCCCAACCCGCACAACCGCGTACATGAATTGATCGCCAACCTCTCGGCCGATCGGCAAGACATGCCATCGATCGTGGTTGACGAAAGCCCTATGGACGACCAAGGCATTATCGCGTTATATCGTTCCGCCCAGACGCTGGTGCTGCCAACGCGTGGCGAAGGCTTCAACTTACCAGCGGCCGAAGCGCTGGCAATGGGATTGCCAGTAATCGTCACCGGCTTTGGTGCGCATGTTGATTTCTGCACGCTTGGCACTGCCGAGCTGCTGCCGTTCTTGTTTGCCAAGTCGGGCAGCCACCTGGGTGCGGCCAATTCATGCTGGGTCGAACCGGACAAGCATACCTTGGCCCTCAAGATGGGCGAACTGCGCGGCAAAATCGTGGAAGGCGACGATGCACTCGAGCAGCGCCGGCGCCAAGGCATTGAACTGGTTCGCAGCATCTACACTTGGGAGCAGAGTGCGCAGGCGGTCTTGGCCAGTGCTAACTGGCTCAAACACGAAATGCCGGCGGCCGCCGCCAGTAAGACCAAACTGGTGGTGGTTTCTCCTTGGGCAACCAAATGCGGCATTGCTGAATACACTCAGGCATTGCTCAGCGAGTTCAAGCAGGACGATTACGACGTTCGCATCTACTGCGATGAGCGCACAGACACAACCTCCGATGCCTATCAGCCTGCCTGGAGGCTTTCCGACGCCAAATCGGTGTGCAGGGTGTTGGCCAACGAGGGCTGTGCCGATGCTGATGTTGTTTTGGTGCAGCATCAGCCGAGCCTTTTCGCCCTCAATGATGAAGTTTGCGAGCGACTGGCGCAGTTGCACGATCAGGGCAAGGTTGTGGTGCTTGAACTGCACTCTACGCAGCCGTTGATTACCGACCACCGCCTTTCCGACAGGGCCGTACGTTCGCTGCGCAAGCTTGACCGCATCATCGTCCACAAGCCTGAAGACCTGAATAACCTATTGGTGCTGGGCCTGGCCGCCAACGTCATGATGATGGCGCACGGTGTTATCTCGCCGCTCACTGACGTGCAGCCGGCGGATGTCCGCGATGAGTTGGGTATCGCTCAGGATGACCTGGTCATTTCGTGTTTCGGCTTCATTCTTGCCCACAAGGGTATCGACACGCTGATCGAGACCATCCTGCCGTTGGCGCAAGAAACAGGCCGCAATGTTCACATGCTCGGTTTGCACTCCATCCTCGATGCGCGCAGCGAACAGACACTGGACGCTTACCGGGCCAGGGCGGTTGAGCTTGGTGTGGATGACAAGATCACCTGGGTTACCGATTTCCGCCCCATCAAGGAGTGCCTGCGCTTGATGAGCGCAGCGGATTACGTGATCTTCCCGTACAAGGAAACACAAGAAAGCGCCAGCGGTGCGGTAACGATCGGCATTACCACCCTCAAGCCGGTGCTGGTGAGCCCGATCCATATCTTCTCGGACATGGCTGAAGCCACCTTGCAGATGACCGGTAGCCACGCAGCGGACATCGTGGCGTCGATCGCCGAGCTTGAACGCAACCCGGACAAGGCTCAGGCGTTGGTGGCGCGACAGGAGCGATGGATTGACGACCGCAGTTGGGAGCGGGTTTCTGCCCGCCTGAGCGCTACCGTGCAGGCACTGTTGTTCGAAAACAACCACCTCGCCCCGATTGTGGAAAAGCACCGCCGACTCAGCCCGGGAATTAGCCCGGCAGCACCGAAGAAGTTGCTGGTGGATGTGTCCGAGCTGTACTTCCGCGATGCCAAGACTGGTATTCAGCGCGTTGTGAAGCGGGTAATCAATGAATTTCAGCGCGGTGAGGGTGTTGATTACCAGGTAATCCCTGTATTTGGCGTTACCGGCAAAGGGTATAGGGTTGCAAGTGGATATCCAGGTTCCAGTGCCTATGTGGCCAGCTTGAGCGAATGCCCGATTGAGTACTCGGCGGGGGATGTGTTCCTGGGGTTGGACCTGAGCGCACATTTGTTCCCCGAGTTTGACGGCGAGCTCGAGCGCATGCGCCGTGCAGGCGTGGGTATCCACTTTGTGGTTTATGACCTGATCCCGTTGTTGCACTCAAGGTTTGCCTACCCCGGTATTGATGGCGCCTTCAACAACTGGATGCGTTCTATCAGCCAATATGCCGATGGGGTTGTGGCGATCTCGGCTGCGGTGGCTGCTGACGTTAAAGTCTGGTTGCAGCAGCACGGTGGCGGGCGGGTGATGCCGTCCATCAGTCATTTCCACCTGGGGGCTGATATCGAAGACGTTCAAGGCCAAGGCAGCTCTACGCTGGAAGATGCGTTCATTGACCAATTGAAAGCGGTGCCCACGTTCCTGATGGTGGGTACGCTTGAGCCGCGCAAAGGCCATGCACAGACTTTGGCTGCGTTTGATGTGCTGTGGGCCCAGGGTGTAGAGGTGAACCTGGTGCTGGTTGGCAAGGAAGGCTGGGCCGTAGAGCAGTTGGTCCAGGACCTGCGTGCGCACCCACAATTGGGCAAGCGCTTGTTCTGGCTGCAAGGGTTGAGCGATGCCGACCTGACCGAACTCTACAGTGCCTGCTGTGCGTTGATCGCCGCCTCGGAGGCCGAAGGCTTTGGCTTGCCGTTGATTGAAGCCGCGCAGCACAAACTGCCCATCATTGCGCGGGATATCGCTGTGTTCCGCGAAGTGGCGGGGGAGTTTGCCTATTACTTCCAGGGCGTGTCCGCGGATGAGCTGGCTCACGCCATGAAGCAATGGCTGGAGCTGTTCGAGCAAGGAGCCCAGCCGCTGTCGGATGAGATGCCCTGGCTACATTGGAGTGAAAGTGCAGCTGAACTAAAACGCCTGGTGTTGGGTGTGACGGAAAATACTCAGCTGAAGCATAACGCCCCTGCTCAAGCGCACTGATTGCGTAAGCTGGGCCATACATGAACCCTGCAATGCGGCGCGGCCGCATTGCAGGGTTTTTGCTGTATGGGGGTAACTTGTAAGCGTTCCGTCAGCCCAGATCTCCGCCGCGCGGGCGGCGCTCGATTGCACCGGCGCAGCCATGCCCGGCGGGCGCTTACAAGCCCGAATTGCTTAACTGACCGGCATCGGGCGCAGGGAGTACCATTTGGGAATGGCAAACAAGGAAGGAGCAAAAAGCCCCGGTTAAAACATGTGTCCAGAGAGAAGGCTGCGTTACCGCAGCCCCTCCCCGCTAAAACCGTTACTCGAACAGTTCGGCGTCAGCCAATGCGACCCCAAGCTGGTCCTTGCCAGACAGGCTTGGTACGAAGTCGATAGGCCATTCGATGCCTACTGCCGGGTCATCCCAGGCAATGCAGCGCTCGCACTGCGGCGAGTAGAAGTCGGTGGTCTTGTAGAGGAACTCTGCGGTTTCACTCAACGTGACGAAACCGTGTGCGAACCCTGGCGGGATCCACAGCTGGTTCTTGTTCTCGGCCGACAACACCGCACCTACCCATTTACCGAAGGTAGGGGACGAGCGACGGATATCCACCGCAACATCGAAGACTTCGCCTTGCACCACACGCACCAGCTTGCCCTGAGCGTGAGGTGCCAGCTGATAGTGCAGGCCACGCAGCACGCCTTTTACCGAGCGCGAGTGGTTGTCTTGTACGAAGTCGGGCTGCAGGCCGGTCACTTCGCTGAAGACACGGGCGTTGAAGCTCTCGTAGAAGAAACCACGTTCGTCGCCAAAAACCTTGGGGGTAAACAGCACGACTTCGGGGATATCCAGCGGAATGGCTTGCATCAGAACACCTTCTCTTTCAGCAAGTTGTGCAGATACTTGCCATAACCGTTTTTCAGCAGTGGTTGAGCCAAGCGCTCGAGTTGCTCAGCGTTGATCCAGCCAGCGCGGTAGCAAATTTCCTCAGGGCAGGCGACTTTCAAGCCCTGACGGCGCTCCATGGTTGCGATGTACTGGCTTGCCTCTAGCAGACTGTCGTGCGTGCCGGTGTCCAGCCATGCATAACCCCGGCCCATGATTTCAACCTGCAACTGTTGTTGCTGCAGATAAAGATTGTTGAGGTCGGTGATTTCCAGCTCGCCGCGCGCAGATGGCTTCAAATCGCGGGCCAGGTCGACTACTTGGTTGTCATAGAAATACAGGCCGGTAACGGCATAGCTCGACTTGGGAACAGCCGGCTTTTCTTCCAGCGACAGTACGCGGCCGCTATCGTCAAACTCCGCTACGCCATAGCGTTCTGGGTCATGCACGTGATAAGCGAACACCGAAGCCCCGGCTTCACGCTTGTCTGCATTCAATAGCAGAGCCTGGAAGTCATGGCCGTAGAAAATATTGTCACCCAGTACCAGCGCAGATGGGTCGTTACCGATAAAGTCTGCGCCGATGGTGAATGCCTGGGCCAAGCCATCCGGGCTTGGTTGTACTGCGTAGGACAGGTTCAGGCCCCACTGGCTGCCATCGCCCAGCAGCTGTTCGAAGCGCGGGGTGTCTTGCGGGGTGGAGATGATCAGGATGTCCCGAATCCCTGCGAGCAGCAGGGTGCTCAGCGGGTAGTAGATCATCGGTTTGTCATACACCGGCAGCAGCTGCTTCGAAACCGAAAGTGTGGCCGGATGCAGTCGTGTACCCGAACCGCCAGCCAGAATAATTCCTTTACGAGCCATGAGAGTCCCTATTACTGGATTTCGTCCAGCATACGTTGCACGCCTTGCTCCCAAAGCGGCATTTTGAAATTGAACGTGTGTTCCAGCTTGCCCAGTGCCAAGCGCGAGTTGCGCGGACGTGGTGCAGGTACTGGATAAGCTTCGGTGCTGATTGCAGCAACCTGATCAGCTGTCACTTTCAGCGCTACGCCAGTGCGTTGAGCGTGCGCCAGCACGTACTGAGCAAAACCATGCCAAGTGGTTTCACCGGACGCAGCCAAGTGGTAAATCCCAGCCAGGTGACGGTTGTCTTGCCCATTGAAGATTTGCCGCAGGATGTGTGCGGTAACGTCGGCGATCAGGTCAGCGCCCGTTGGTGCGCCAAATTGGTCTGCTACCACGCTCAACGTCTCACGCTCCGCCGCCAGGCGCAGCATAGTCTTGGCAAAATTGTGCCCGCGCGCAGCATACACCCAGCTGGTGCGCAGCACCACGGCCTTGGCGCCGGTGGCGAGAATGCCATGCTCGCCTTCCAGCTTGGTGCGGCCGTATACCGAAAGGGGGCCGGTAGGCGCAGTTTCCTCCCTGCGCTGACTGCCGCTGCCGTCAAATACATAATCGGTGGAATAATGAATCAGCCAAGCGCCCAATGCTGCTGCTTCACGTGCTAATACAGCAGGAGCCTCGGCATTGATTGTGGCGGCCAATGCCTGATCGCTCTCAGCCTTATCCACTGCAGTGTAGGCAGCAGCGTTGACGATCACGTCCGGCGCCAGTTGCCGAACCGTGGCGGCCAAGCCGTCCAGGTTGGACAAGTCGCCACATAAGCCCTTGGCCCCTTGACGATCCAGCGCGATGACCTCACCCAGCGGCGCCAAGGCGCGCTGTAGCTCCCAGCCTACTTGCCCGTTTTTCCCCAACAGCAGGATTTTCACGCTTTATTTGCCCCATATTGCTGTGCCACCCAATCACGGTAGCTGCCGTCCATGACACCTTTTACCCATTCCTGATTGGCCAGGTACCAAGCGACTGTCTTGCGAATGCCCGTCTCGAAGGTTTCGGCAGGTTTCCAGCCGAGCTCCCGCTCGATCTTTCGTGCATCGATGGCATAACGGCGGTCATGGCCTGGGCGGTCGGTTACGTAGGCGATGAGTTCTGCGTATTGTTCGACAGGCTCGCCGGTCTTCTGGTTGATTACCTGGCGCGATGCCGCAGGTGCCATCTCGTCGAGAAGGCTGCAGAGTGTCCGCACAATGTCAATGTTGGCTTTTTCATTCCAGCCGCCAATATTGTACGTCTCGCCGAACGCACCGGCTTCCAGTACGCGACGGATGCCCGAGCAGTGATCTTCGACATACAGCCAGTCGCGGATTTGCTGGCCGTCGCCATAGACAGGCAGCGCCTTGCCGGCGAGTGCGTTGACGATCATCAGCGGGATCAATTTTTCCGGGAAGTGGAACGGCCCATAGTTGTTGGAGCAGTTGGTAGTGAGTACCGGCATGCCGTAGGTATGGAAATACGAGCGTACCAGATGGTCACTGGCTGCCTTGCTGGCGGAGTATGGGCTGTTCGGCGCGTACGGCGTGGTTTCGGTGAACGCCGGGTCGTTTGGCCCCAGTGTGCCGTAGACTTCGTCGGTAGAGACATGGAGGAAACGGAAGGCCTCCTTCTCTGCACCTTCCAAACTATTCCAATGCGCCCGGGCGGCTTCAAGCAAGCGGAACGTACCCATCACGTTGGTTTCGACAAACGCTTCGGGGCCGGTGATCGAGCGGTCTACATGGGATTCGGCCGCGAAGTGAACAACGGCGCGCGGGCGATGCTCTGCGAACAGCTTGGTCAGAAGCGCAGCATCGCAAATATTGCCTTGCACAAAGCGATGCTGAGGGTTGCCTTCCAGCGACTGCAGGTTGGCCAGGTTGCCTGCGTAGGTCAGGGCGTCGAGGTTGAGGACGGGTTCCTCATTGTGCGCACACCATTGCAGTACGAAATTTGAGCCGATGAAGCCGGCTCCGCCTGTTACTAGAATCATTATATATCTCTTGAAAAATACCGAAGTGGTTAGCGCTGGTGGCTCGATATAGTACGTATCCTGATTGGGACTTTGACCAGGTCTCTATCAAGCGTCAAGCGGCAATTCGGTTGCAGGTTGAATTTAGTAAAATATAGGTTGGCCTGATCAGCAACGGTACCAAAGTTTTCATCTGTGGATTGGCCGTCAATAATGGATGGATAGGCTCCGGATACTTGAGGGGTCTTACAGTTGCTCGGACCCTTCAGTGTCATTATCTTTACAGGCTCACTCCAATTAATGAGGTCTTTGGACCATGCGAAACTGAATTCCACGTCAATTCTGGGCGAGGGGTTATTGATTTTTCGTGTTTTTTCGAACGTTGATATGTAGCCTTGGCTAGCGGAATGCCAAAGCAAACTACGAATTTTATAAGGCAGTGTTGCCAAAGGAATGCAGGTGTGGCCTCCACTATTCCCTCCTGGCCCGTTGAAGAGAGGTTCATCGTAATAACGGCCACTCCATGCGCGCCAGGATTTAGAGTCTGCGAGGTTGTTTGTCCTTGCTAAGCAATTGCCGCCTCGCTGCTTTTTGAACGAGCTCGCATAAAATAGAGAGTAGAAATAGTTATCAATTTTTACGATGTTGGAGGTTGTGAGAAAACCAGCACTCCCTGCCTGTTCCCCTGAGAATTTCTCAGGGGAGTTGGCAATGATGTGGTTAGGTGGAGCGGCCATTGAGAAACTCTCCCCTCCATCTGAAGAGTGCGCAAGCACGATAGCACTCATCCAGCAGTCCTGGTTTGTGCTTCCTTTGAGCGTGCACTTGTTAAACCACTTTCCGTGATAGTCGGAGCTGCCGAGGCTGTAGATATCTTTTCCAGAGCCTATGCTATAAAAGGTCTGAAGCCAAATTCGAGCGTCGTAGCTCTCGGGAACAGAACTGAAGGCAGCAGCGAAGTTGGTGCGGCATTCAGGTTTGACGCTGTCCACTGTCGGCCCTTTCAAAGGTACATTTTTAAAGTGTGTGGCGTATAGCTGCACCTGCCCGTCCTCGGAACGGAATGCCCGAGCAGGGGAGTCGGGTATGTTTTCGTCAAAACAACGGTCATTTTTCCATTCAAAAACTGTTTCCGGACTGCCTGAACGGATCTCGATACTGATAGGCGCAGGGGCACATAAAGCGGTGAGAGGCGAGAGCAGTGCTATTGATAGAACTTTTTTTTGCGTAAAAAACATGTCCGAGCCTCTCCTTTGTATTGCGCTTACGCTCCATCCAATAGTGGGTTCAAAGTACATGCGCCGCTCGCCCTTTTAACGGTACGGGGCGAGCTAATGCATGAAAATACTGCCCAGGTTGCCTCAGATCAGAATATTACTTTGAGGTAAAGATACTCCATTGTCGGCGAAGAATTTTTGGTATTGGTCCGCTATTTTATGTCTGTTTTGATCGAATGCCTTACCGTCAAACTCGACTAAATGCGGGAGGTCTTTGAGTGTGATGCCGTCTTTGACATCATTCGCCATAACATATGGTATCATGCATTTTTCACAAAGTTCGCGGATTCGCGAATCGTGTGCAATGCAAAGGCCTGGAACGCCAGCCTGGATGGCGAGCATGACGCCATGAATCCGGGCCCCGACAATAAAGTCGAAGCGTCTCAGATACTCCATCCATGCAGGAATATTATAGAAGGATATGAAGTATTTGCGAATCCACTGGGCGAACTGATCATCGTTTAGGCTGATCTTCAAATAGTCCTTTAATTTGGATATGTATTCAGGGTTTACCAAGTCGAAGTCGTTACGAGACAAAGCTACGGCTTCATCAGTCGCTTGTACGATATACATGCCATTAGTGTCTTCCATCATGCGAACTAAGGAGGCTTCTAATACGCTTAGAGCTTTCCAGTTTGGGTGCCCAGCAGCGATGGCGACCTTACTGATCTTACGCTTGTAGCGTTCCTGTAGTTTAACACCGTGATCAGCAGACTTATTAATCAATAGTGAAGGGCAGCCTAGCGATACAGCTTTGTCACCGAAGCCATAGTGCGTGAGTACCCGTAGCGTGTAATCGCCACGTACAGTGATGTTTGGCTGATTTGACGCGGCGCGGGCGACCAACGCATCCAACCAAGCTAAGGTACCTTCTGGAAGTTCGGGTATGTCGTTATGGCCGACGCCACCTTGAGCTCCAAGGCCTATGGCGAGAAAGTTCGCCTTGAATTGTTTAAATACGTTGGCCATCCCTCCCATATTCATGTGAGGGCCCAGCTGGTTGGCACACGGCATGATGCCGGTCCCGCCGAGGGAATTTACAAATTCAGGGCTTGAGCTCCAGGATGCCGTCCTTGGTACGCTGCCAATGAGACGGTTAATGGCGTAATGGAAGGCCAGATTGCCAGTATTGTGGCCAACCTGGTTGTACAGCTCTTTCGTACCGAGGCTGTGAGATGCTGGCACCGATTCATTTAGGCCAAAAGTGAAAATGCTTGGCATGCTGGTCTCCATTGTCATTTTGTGCAGCGGAAAAATGCCTAGGTTTCCACTGCATTGCATCCGGATTTAGGCGAAACGACGAAGGTCGTTTCGCTGTCCGCTGTTGGCTCCTATGCGGTCGACAAGGCGCTGACAGGGATTTTCCGGCTTGTGCTAGGGCTGCTTGTGTCGATTTTAAGGTGCTCGACAGCGCACTCAGTGTAACTGATCGGCCTTTCAATGCCATTCTGCAGGGTGTCCCACAGCCCGTGCGAAGTCGCTGCTTCAACCAGCGTATCGGCCAAATCAATCGGGTTTCGCGCCTCAAAATGCAAGCCATTCACGCCATGGGTGACTTTTTCGGCCATGCCCCCGATATTTGCACAAATGACCGGCCGGCCGTGAATGAAAGCCTCCTGAATGACCATTGGTGAGTTTTCCCACCAGATTGAAGGGACGAGTACCCAGTCGATTTTCGCCAGTCTGCTCTTGAGTTGGGAAGCCTGATACGGCCCGGCCCAACGAACGCAGCCCTCAGCGATCAATGGATCCATCATTCCTCTGATCTTCTGCTGGAACTCATGCGACTGATGTTCCAGGTTCGCACCGTGAAATTCGACGACGAGGCTTTTTCTCTGCTTGGGCGTAAGTCTAGTAATAGCTTCAAGCAGAAGGTCTGCGCCTTTGAACTCGTTGATTTGTCCAAAAAAACCAAACCGATTGCGCTGTGATGCTGAAGGCCTAGATGGCAGCGGTTCAGCTTCTTCCTGCCCGTTTTCGATAACAGTAATTTTCTGTGGATCCATTCCCCAGGCGATGTACCGCTGGCGCAGAAACTCCGACGGCGAAACGAAGTGATCTACAAATTCGAAGTGCTCTTTAATGAACATCTCTCGCAGCCAGAATTGCTCTCGGCTAAACGCCGGTAGGCAGCGGTGGCAGTCATCAATAGAGGATTCGTAGCAAAGCTTCTTGCTACCGGCTTTGACCATTTGACCCTGTTGGTGACAGATGGCCATGTATTCGTGCAATGTAACTATAAGTTGCGCTTCTGGGAGTTCCTGTTTAATTATTCGGAAGTACTCCAGGCCGAGGTGGAAATAATGATGCGCAAAGATCTTAGTAGGTCGCAGCGCCGCGACCATTGCACGAAACCCGTGCCACACTGCGTGTGCATTGGCAGCCTTGATCAGGAAAGAGTTACCCAGTGACTGCTCCCAGAGGTATTCGTCTTCCCTGCGCAGGCTGAAGCTACCGGTTGGTCCATTGCCGCGGTCAATACGGCCTATAAACCAAGCTTTTTCAACATTTGGCTGAGTCTTAAAAGCTTTAAATAAGTTGTAGGCGGCAATCTCCCCTCCGCCCAAATTGAAATCAGGATGGCCGTGCGCCAGTACTAAGATGCGTTCTTTACTCATGGCGTTTACTCCGACGCGAACTTGTTCGTGATTTGTTCAATTTGCTTGCCCCATTTCTTGGTGTGGCGCCAAGCATTAAATCTAACAACCAGCGTCCTGTAGGAAACATCGCCGAGCAAAGTGAACGACTGTCGTTCTAGATGTGTGAGTACTACAGATGGCAGGTAGCCGATTTTCAGCCCTTCGGCATGGACTTTCAAACACAAATCGGAGTCCTCAAAGTCGCCGATCAAGTAGCCCTCATCAAGGCCTTCGATTTGTTCGTAGGTTTTTCGTTTGATAGCCACGCATGCGCCGGTAATGGCGGGCTTTTCAGTCAGTCCATCCTGGGGGTCGAGTGATGGATCCAGGCCGGCCAAGGGGTGCTTATTCAGCCACACACTCCAGCTTTGTGAAAAGATAAACTGCATACCGCAATGCTGGATACTTCCATCCGGGAACAAAAGCTTTGCGCCGATCATTCCGTATTCAGGGTTATCAGCGAGGCTCTGTGTGAGCTGTCCCGCCCAGCCGTTATGGCGGGGGAAGACGTCACTGTTCAACAAAATCAGCGTTTCTCCATGTGAGTGCTTTACGCCAAGGTTGTTGGCGCCGGAGAAACCTCGGTTACGGTGCCCCCAAATAATGGAAAAAGGAACTTGATATAGCTTGAATAATGACTCTGCTTCATTTACGAATGCATTGATCAATGCTGGGTCGTCAATGACGTAAATGATTTCGATATCTTTCTTAAAGGCCGGGTCTTTCGCGAAAGAACTTAATTGATGCTCAACAAAGTCCCAGCGACCGTACAAAGGGATGATGACGCTGGTTTTGATTGCGTCTTGCGGAAGTTTGCCGAAATGCCAAGTGGTCGCCGGGTGCTCATTTCTCTGATTTTCAAGATTTCTTTCGAAAATTAGCGAGTTGAGCACGTCCCCTTCCCAATTGTTGAGTCGAGAGTTGAAATCCTGGGCAGGGGTAGCTAGCGAGAAAGAAAATTTCGCGTAGTTGACAGGGTCGTCCGCAACGTTGGTCCAAGAGTTGAGCGCAATTAATGTACACTTGCCTGCGTCGTCCTCAATAACGCCGATCTGGTCGCCGCGTTCTTGGGGGAAAGGCCAGTCGGTCACAAAACCGCCATAGTTTATCTGCGACGAGAATTCATTGCTGAAAATTTTTGCGACATCATCCCTGTGGTAGCGCAGGCAGCTCGAAAGATCTTTTTTATTCCCTTTGGTATCGACGAGCCAAAGAGTTACACCAGGTTTGGCGATACTCCAGCCTGATAGCCCGCCCACTTTGCCAGGAATCGCACCACACAAATCGATATGAGCCTTCGACTTAGTAGATGCTGCCACTGTGAGATCGGAAATGGATAGAGAATACCCAGGAGTCTTCGTGATGGGTAATTTATAGGCGTAAAGTGTACCGTTAACACTGAATGTGAGGTAAAAATCGTCTTTGACAGGGAATGGAAGTTTGACTTCCAGGTGGTAGCCCGAGATTTTGAATTTGGAGTTTTTCTCCAGTGTCGCTTCTACGTCTGCTCGGGCGACATTGCTGGCTTTACACGGGAGCGCTTGGCTTGAAGTTGCGAGGCAGAATTGCACAGCTGGGTGCGTGCACCAGAGGTTTATGTACACATGACCGTCGTTCTGCTCGATTTCATCTAATTTAATGATGAATTTTTTCGAGTTGTCTTTGGACGCCAATGTGACCGGCTGCGACCGTATATCGTGAAGCACAATAGGTGTGCTAGTAGCGGGTAACGTTTTATTGGGCTCAGGTGCCACGGTTTTGGTATTCACTAATTTTTCCCTACGGTGAATATTTATGCAGTTTCGGCGGTCGCTTGGGTGGTATAACCAGCCGGATATTTCACCTGCCAGCGCCATGTATCCTGGATCATATCTTCTAGATTACGTGTTGCCACCCAGTTCAATTCGTGCCTTGCTTTGCTCGGGTCAGACCAGCTCTCCGCTACATCTCCCGCCCGACGAGGTGCAATGGAATACGGGATTAGCTGCCCTGTAACTCTTTCGAACGATTTGATTATGTCTAAGACGCTATATCCTGTACCTGTGCCAAGATTCCATGTGTGAAGGCCTTTGTGCTCGCAGATATAATGCAAAGCTTTCAGATGTCCCTCCACCAAGTCTACCACGTGGATATAGTCCCTAATCCCCGTTCCGTCGGGTGTCGGATGATCGTTACCGAAGACTTTCAGCTCTTCAAGGTTTCCGATCGCTACTTGGCTGATGTAGGGGAGAAGGTTATTCGGAATCCCTTGCGGATGCTCGCCCAAGTGGCCGCTTTCATGCGCGCCAATTGGGTTAAAGTAGCGAAGTAATGCAATGTTCCAGCGCGGGTCGGAGTCGCTGAAGTCTTTAAGCATATCTTCGATTATCAGCTTTGTGCGGCCGTAAGGATTGGTTGGCCTACTAACCTCATCCTGCTCACTGATAGGCATCTGTGAGGGCGTTCCGTACACGGTTGCCGACGAGCTGAATACAAAGTTGAACACGCCATGCTTTTTCATGGCTTGGAGTAGCGCGAGAGTACCAGCAACATTGTTCTCATAATACATTCCCGGCGCTCTGACGCTTTCCCCTACAGCCTTCAGCCCTGCGAAGTGAAAAACCGAGCTGATCTCAAGTTCACTGAACAGCTTGTCGAGCAGAGTGCTGTCTCCAATGTCGCCATGAACGAACTCTGGACGCTTACCGCAGATTTGCTCTACGTTATTCAACGCCGTAGCCAAGCTGTTGCTGAGGTTGTCGAGCACAACGACCTCATTGCCGTTTTCCAGCAATGCCAGCACCGCATGAGACCCGATGTACCCGGTGCCCCCAGTTACCAGTATTTTTTTGTTCATGATTCAGTCCTTTAAAATTATCCCTTTACTCTGCAAGCGCGCATTTTACTCTCCAGTCCGGGCGCGAGAATTCACGCTGCGGGGGGCGTTGGTCATCGAGGGCGGAAGGGCTAACCCGCCATATGGACCGCTCAGATGATCTGTGCTCAGCGCTGGGTGGTAGCGAACATCCTGATTGCCGCTTAAGGACCACCGCTCCATGAATCGCCTCTGCTCCCGTTCAGCTCGCGCCCGTTTCTCCGGCGTCTGGTCTTTCCCTCGACTGGCTGATTCTGCGTGAATTAACTGCGCAAAAGCAGTCCAGATCAGATGCATACCTTGCTGTTCGATCCGCAAGCAGAGATCTACATCATTGAACGCAACAGGAAACGCATGTTCATCAAGGCCCCCAACGTCATCAAAAACTGATTTACGTAGCAACAAGCATGCGGCGGTCACTGCGCTTTGCCTGCGAGTGATCTGATTCATTCCCAAGTAGCCTGCGTCACATTCCTCCAAATTGTTACCGGTATGTGCAGCCAGGCCATTGATTCCTACAACTACCCCCGCGTGTTGCACCATGCGATTCGGCCACAGCAGTTTCGCACCGACCCCACCTACGCCGGGGCGACATACCTGAGCAACCATCTCCTTAAGCCAGCCGCTCTCAATAATCTCGATATCGTTGTTCACCAAGCAAATCAGCTCACCTGATGCAGCGTTTACCGCGCGGTTATTGATAGTTGAATAGTTAAAGGGGAAAGGGTGCTTTAGAACGGTCACGCCGCGTGACTTGATGGCATCCAAGTAATCGAGCGTGTCAGTCTCACTAGACTGATTGTCGACTACTATGATCTCTAGGTGTGGATAGTCGGTATTGTTCAACAACCCCTCAATGCAAGCGCTTAGTAGCTTGTACTGATCGCGGGTAGGCACTATTAGGCTGACCAGCGGTAGTTTCTCTGGAAGCGCCCAGTGGGCTCTTAATAGTGCTGGGTAATTTTCCACACGGCTCACTGTTGTTCCAGAAGCTTGCGAATCGCATAGCCATTGCATCGCATTGAGCCGCTGTAACGATGGCTCTGCTTGTTCCGGGCTAGCTGGTGCATGGAATGCTCGGTGATACAGTACGCGTGGCAAGTGCGCGACTTTGATTCCGCTGTTCTCCGTAGCCAGCGCGATGCCTGCGGTGAGATCGTACCAGCCGACAGTCGTTCTGTCGGTGCGGCTGGATAGCAGTGCCAGTGCTTGCTCTACAATGCACGCACTGAAGATCGACCCTGGCGTAAATATGTCTGCACCGATGAATAGATCAATATCCCATACGGGTTTGAACCATGGTAGGCAGCGTTCCCCCTGACGGCCGTCACGATCGCAATCGGCAAATGCCCAGCCATTACCGCCGTCCAGTAAAACGCTCAGTTGTGGCAACGCCAGCGGAGCCAAGCGGTCACCAGCCATCAGCGGCAGGATGCGATCGCAGCCTGCTGCCAACAACTGATTTAAAGAAGATAAAAGGTCGTCCGCCGTGCATATGGCTATTTTATGCAAAGATGCGCGGTCCTCGCCCAGGCTAGCAAGACTGACTTGTTCGAGTGCTGCATTCTCTTCGCTGATTAATAACAAGCCAATCTTGCCTTGAAGTGCTGGGCGCTCCGTCCTCTCTAGGCGCTGGAATACTTCGTACCAGCGCGGGTAATGTTGCCAGCCAGCGCTCTTCGGCAGGCGCAGGGTGTGTTCTTTGGAGACTTCGGTCAGCAAGGTTACGACTTCGACATCGTGTGCCGGATCGAGTTTGCGGAGTAGCCCGTTCACACCCTCAGGCCAGCAACATAGCTGAATCGGGCTACCGGCCAGCGGTTGGCCTAGATCGTTTACGATCTCAAGTATGTGAATTTTACCATCGGCCAGCTCCCAAGGAAGATCGATGGACAGGCCATGATCGCTGGTGTCGCGGTAGGCAAGGGCCTGGTGATGCAAATCGCATAAGGCGGTGCAGATGATCCTGCCGTCTTCGCGGACTGTGACCTCGACATGTCGACTTGGTGTCCGAGGGTCCCACGCCCAACCACCAATGCGTAGGCCACCGGCGTGCCAGACCTGCGATGTAACAGCCGAAACCTCGTCGCTGAGCGCAGCTGGCAGTCGCACTTGGCCTGCCAGCTCAATATCTTGGTTAGCAATCCGCGCCGTGATGAGCCGCGCTTCGGCCAGCCAGGCTTTGCGGAGTTGTACAATGAAACCGTGGAATTGGTCCCCCGTTGGCGCTAAGGGCTCGAACTGATCTGCGCGTGCCAGCGCCACACAGGTGCCATCGACAAGTACTTCAACCACGGGGCGGAGCTCCGGTTCTGCGGTATCTAGCGCCCAGCCCTGTAGCACGTCACCCTGAAGGCCAATAATGCCTCCCGTGTAACGGTTGGTTGCAGCATGATGCTGGCCCGTCTGTGGCTGTTCCAAGAGGTTTTGACTCATCAGGCTTGGCTCAGTGTAAAAGGTAGGGAAGTCAGAGTACGCGCGCCAGCTTCAGCGGCGACGGCGCTGGGGAAGGCAAATAAAGCGGTGCCGAGTTCATCGGCCAATACTGGGCCGAGCCAGTCGGAACCTGGGCGGTCATCAAAGCTCAGCACACCGCCGCAGCCTGCAGCGAGGGCACGCTCGGCTAAACTGAACTCCTGCAAGTCCGGCAGACAGTGAGCCGCTCCAGTTGCTTGCAGCGCTTTCAAGCCAGGGCTGTCATCCTTGGCTAGTAGCACCAGGGGCAACTGTTTACTTACAATTTGCCTGGCGAGATTAAGCCACCGCTGCGCAATAGCGGGCCGATTGAGATTGTCGCCAATCAACAAAACCTGCGGTATATCGACTGTCTTAGGCTCGCGTCCGCGAGAGGCAGGCGATTGCAAGTTAGCTTCAGGTAAAGCTTTTTCGTAAGCAGAGTTCAGCGCATGCCAGGGTAGTTGCACAATTGATGCTTCGCGGGCGAAGCGTGCCCAGTCGTAACTCGCGTTCTGAGTCAGCAGATGGTCATCACGGCAGGTGATGCGATAAGGCCTGTCCAATTCGCCCGGTAGGTCGCACAAGGCGATAGGGCACCGGGCCAGTTGTTCGTAAGCGACATCGGTTATTGGAAGCAGACGTAATGCTTCGAGCAACTGCTCTAGCTCGCACGGGATGGCGAAGTCCAGGCGCAGAGGCAGAGGAGTAAGTTGCGCTTGCAGCGTCACCCATGTTTGGTGGGACTCATGCCGCCATGCAAGATTGATAGCTTCTTCGCTGTGTGAGCCATCATGGACGTGTAAGGTCCTGGCGCCCAACGGCTGCAATGGCGATTCATGAGAGGCTACCGCCCTTTGCGCCGATAAGTCAGCTTCCGCACTGTTGTCGCTTGCGGGCGGGGGCCAGGATGCCTCTCGTGCAGCAGCGGAAAGGCTCGCCAGTTTGGCTAGGCGGGCACGCTGTAGCGCATCGCGAGCCGGTTTGATCGGGTCGCGCAGTGTGAAAACGTTATAGCGGGCCGAGGCGTCTGGGTAGCGTTTGCGTAGTAGTGCATTGTTCTGCGCGACGCGCAGGATTTTTTCGGCGCCGAATGATACGCCACCTTGGTGTGCCACGAACACGTTAGGCGCGCCCATGTGTCGCCAACCATGGGCTCGCGCCCGTAGGCACCAGTCGGTTTCTTCGCCATAACCACGGGCAAGATGCACTTCATCCAGATAGCCCACCTGGTCGAGCGCAGCACGCTTGATATATAGGCAAAAGCCGCAGCCGGTCTCGATTTCCATCGGTGGGCTGTCAACCTGGCGAGCCAGTTCGTCCAGCTCGGCCTGCGCCTGAGCGCTGGGCATGGCATGGCTGACCTGGCTTTTGGGAAAGCTCATCAGCTCCCCGTTATTGGTGAACGGAGTTACCGAAGCAATGCTTGCATCGCTGTAAGCCACTTGGCGAAGTCGGTCGAGCCAGGCCCCGTGCACGCGGGTATCAGCGTTCAACCAAACCACGTCTTTATTGGGGCTCAGGGCCATCGCGCGGTTCATGCTACGGATGAAACCAAGGTTCACCGGATTGTTAACCAAGGTAATCTTGCCTTTGCTGGCTAGAACCTTCAAAGCCTTGGCCAGCGCAGGTACCGGGGTTCGGTCTTCGATCACCACCAAGCGGTGAGCAGTGCGGTTGAGTTTGCGGGCCTCCAGTGCACTGTTGATACATTCCAGTGTTTCATTGAGGCCGTCATACACGGGAATTAGCACATCAACTGGCTGCTGCTGGCCCCCGCCCTTTACGCTGGGAGGTGGCTGGAAAACCGGCATCGCATACACTGGGCTGCCCAGTAGAGCGGTGCCATTGGCAAAGTGCAGGTGCACCTGTGGGGTAGGGCTTGGCACGCTCACCCGCAGGCCGCCGTGAGTGCCCGGCAGGCCGGCAGCGCTGAGCAGCGGGTGTACAGCGCCGGCCACGGCATTCAACTTCACGCCGTTGACATCAATCACCAGCGCCGCAGGGGCTTGCAGGTTGGCCATGTCCACAGCCCAACCCTGGATCTCCCTTAGCTCTGGTAGATAGCGCACCACACCCACGGTGCGCGGGGCATCGGCTTGCCCGGCAAGCAATTTGAGTACCTGCGCCAGCTCTTTCCCACTGTGGATTTCCGGCAGGTGGGCGAAGATCATGCGGCGCAGTTCGGCCGGTGTTGCCGTCTTGGCACGGGCTTCCCACAGCATCAGGCGCAAGCCAAGGTCGTTGGGTTGGGCTTTCCAAGCATTGGTCAGGTAGCGGGTGGCAAATTCGAAGTGGTTTTGCGCCAGCAGGCTGCGCCCGACCAGGGCATGAACGTCAGCCCGATTGGGAAGTGCCTTGGCGGCATTGGCAAAAAATAAAAACGCCAGCTCTGGCCTCTGCGGCAGGGCCGCGATGCCTTTCCATACCAGTGCCTCCGGCCGATATTCCGCGATTTGCAGTGCGCGCTCGAGCGCGGCGGCCGCCAGCTCGGGCTCGTTGGCTTGGCGGTGGCGATGGAAAACGTCCAAGAGCGTTTCTCGCCCATGGTCAAGGATTCTGGACATAAGCTTGGCTTGGCTACAAGAAATAAAAAGAGGGGCGACCCGAAAGTCGCCCCTTTGGCATATGCCTAGCCCTAAGGCCAGACATATGCAGCGCTACAGCAGGGCTAGTTAAACTTGGCCGTGCAGTACAACAACGTTGTCGTTGTGAGCAACGGCTTCGTCGGAACCAACGATTGCTAGGGCAATGTCTGCTTGCGAAGCACCAGCTTCCAGCTGAGCAGCCCAGTGCGCCTTGCCGGCGTCATCAGCAGTACGGTCCAGAGCGGACTGGTACAGCGAATCGATGAAGTCGGAGTTGGCTTTCGACGCCGCTTCGGCAGAGCCTACGATCGCCTGGGCGATGTCGGCACGGCTAGCGCCGTTGAACAGCTGGGATACCCAGTCTTGCAGGCCAGCTTCGTCAGCTTCGCGACCCAGGGCAGCTTCGTACAGGTTTTCAACGAAGGTACCGTTCGACGCATCCAGTGCCTGAGCTTCGGCCGAAACCGAGATGGCAGCAGCTACGTCAGCCAGGCTACCGCCGTTGGCCAGCAGCTCGGTCCAGACGCTGGAGCCGGCATCGTCAGCAGCACCGCGACCCAGCAGGGCCTGGTACAGGTCGTTAACGTCATTGGCGTTGTTAACACCCGCGAACTCGGACGAATCCAGCAGGGCGTTGGCAACGTCGGTCAGCGAACCACCGTTGTTGACATAACCAGTGAAGAACTTGGCGCCTTCCTGGTCTACGTCGCGGTCCAGGATGCCTTGGTACAGGCGCAGGGCAGCAGCTTCTGCGTCGTTGTGGGCCAGGGCAACAGTTTCAACTTCTTCACCGTTGACGAAGGTCAGGAACTCAGCGTCGGTGATCGAAGCGGTCTGGTTACCGGTCAGGTTGACGTTGAAGTTGTTGCCGACTGCGAAGGCATAGTCATCGCGCGAGCCGTCCAGCTGGACAACGTCGTAGCCAGCACCAGCGTTGACGATGTCAGCGTGGTTGCTACCGCTCAGGATGATGGTGTCATCGCCGGTACCGGTGGTGACGTTGTTGTTGCCAGCGCCAGCGATAACGGTGTTGTTGCCGTTGCCAGTAACGATGGTGTCGTTGCCGTCGCCAGCATCGATCAGGGTGTTCTGGTCGCCTTTGACGGTGATGACGTCGTCACCGTTGCCGGTGGTAACTACCAGTTCGATAGCCGAGGTGTCGACTGCAGCCAGGGCAGCGAAGGCCTGAGCGTCGGCAGCAGGGGCAGCTTGACCTTGCAGGTTCACGACCAGGTTGGCATCGCTCTGCAGGTTGTAGACGGTTGCGCCAGCAGCTTCGGCAGCGGCCAGGTCAACAACGACGGTGTCGCCCTTAACGCCTTCTACGGTGCCTTGAACGATGCTTGCAGCGCCGGATTCTGGCAGCTGAACGGTGGTGCCGGTGATGCCAGCAACTGCAACGGTCTCTACGTTATCCAGGTTCAGCAGGCTGTTGATAGCCTCGATGGTGGAGTCGGAGAGGTTGGCGCTTTCGGCGGTCAGGGTTGCCAGCAGATCGCTGCTCTGTACGGGATTATCGTATTGCATTGTGTATTCCTGTTACTTCAGGCCATCTGGCCCGCTGCAATAGTGTTCTGCTCAGTTGCAGAGTTTTCCCACGGAGACTTAAGGCGGGCAGCGTTCATCTTCGTAACGGGGGTCAAGGCGATATGCAGCGCCACCAACGGCTCGTTGCCGGTGGGGCCATGCATCATCTGATTGGCGACCAGGCGCTGTGGCTCGGCATTGCCGAACACCACCAGGCCTGTCATTTCATAGTGTTTGCGCAATGGCCCTACCAGGCTAAAGCCTACGCACAGTAGCGGCAGGCCTTGAGCGCGAGCACCGACAAAAGTGCCGGTGGAGACATTGCGGCAGGGGCCGGAGCCGGCCACCATGCAGGTATAGAGCAGATCGACGCCGACAGGCTTTTCAGCCCAGTCGACGGCAAAAGATTCGATGAAGTCGTCAGTGCCCGGGAGGCCGACCCAGCCCTCGCTGGACATCACTTCACCCGCCTTTTTCAGGTGCGCTGTAAGCGTAATGGGCAGGGGTTTGGAGCTGGCCGCAATAGCCTGAGCGGGCTCTGCGGTGGCGACCACGGCGTAGGTGCGCATGATGGCGGGGGATGTGTCGATGCGGTCAATGCGCAGGTCGACGGGTTCGATCACTTCGTCGAACATATGGTATTCGGTGATCAATATGGTGGTAACACCACCCTTCACCCGCGCCACAATGGTGTCGCCCAATTTGGTCAGCATATTCTTGCTGACACCCTCGGCGGGGAAGAAATCGATGGAGCCTTTGCCCAGTGGCGCTTGCTGCAAGGCAATGCACACGGGCTTGTCAGCAGGAGGCTGCGAGGCGTAGCGGAAGATATACATGCCCGGCTCGAGCAGCGTAACCCGAGAGCTGATTTTCAGGCCGTCAAGGGTCTGCGAAGGCATAGACATGGCGTTGTTAAGCTCCTTTTAAGCAAAAACACTGGTAGCTAACTTGCTCAAACCCGTGCGTGCACCAAACGGCCAGTGATGGCTCCCTGCGAGTGGCGAAGATGCCGTCCAAGGGAAATGTTGTCAACTACGAATTCTAAAAAAAATTTCATATCCGCTGGGAACTTAGCGATCAATCAAGAGATCGGCAGGGTCTTTTCGGGGTACCTGACTAGAGTGCAGGGGTAAAAAAAAATCACCTGAAAGGAGCGGGAAATCAATGGATTGCGAAGGATTACGAGCGATGTGCGCGCATGGTGCGTTTTTTTTGACATCCGTTCAACGGCTTTTTTTGCGTGGGTAGCCGTTTGTCGTCTCGTATCTAGACGCCCAGGTGCGGGAAAAACTGAGTGGGTTTTCTCGCCAAAAATTTCATGATCCAAGCAATTGGTCGCGGAACGAGCCAGCTTCCGGACAATCTGACACGCAGCAGCCTTGATGTGGGTGTTACACTGCCCGCCGCTTTCGCCTACCTCAGTATGGATACCATGAGTTCACAATCCGAAAATAATCTGCAAGCTGCCCTCAAAGCTTGTAAAAGCAGCTTCCTTTCGGTCGGTTTCTTCAGCTTCTTCGTCAATGCGCTGATGCTGGTGCCTACCTTCTTCATGATCCAGGTCTCGGGACGCGTTGTGCCATCAGGCAGCACATCGACGCTTCTCATGTTAACGCTGATCCTGACGGTGCTGATTGTGACCATGGGTATGCTGGAGTGGGTACGCTCCCGGATCATGGTTCGTATCAGCAATCGATTAGATGTGCTTCTCAGTCGTGACGTGTATCGTGCCAGCTTCAAGCGCGCGCTTAATAGTGGCGGCTCTGACGCTACGGCGCAGTCGTTGAATGACCTCACCTCGTTGCGCCAGTTCTTTACCGGGCCAGGCCTTTTCGCGTTCTTCGATGCCCCTTGGTTTCCTATCTATACAATCGTCATGTTCCTGTTCCATCCGTGGTTCGGGTGGATGACGCTTGCCTGCGGCGCAGTGTTGGCAGTGCTGGCGGTTGTGAATCATCGGGTGACCGGGCAGGCCTTGGCCGCGGCCAATAAGGAAAACGTAGCATCTAATGTGGTCACCACGAAAACGCTGCGTAATGCTGAAGTTATCGAGTCGATGGGCATGCTGGAAACGCTGATGGCGCGTTGGGCCAAGCGTCAGCGCAACATCATGATGCTGCAGTCGGATGCAAGTGATAAGGGGGGGGCAGTAAGCTCCACCTCTAAAACATTCCGCACTTGGTCTCAGTCAATCATGCTGGCTATTGGTGCATATCTTGTGGTTACCCACGAAATCAATCCCGGCCTATTGATGGCGGGTTCTTTGTTGCTGGGCCGAGCGCTTGCCCCGATCGACCAGATGATCGGTAGCTGGAAGGGCTTTGTCGCGGCCAAGGTTCAGTATGACCGCCTGAACAAAGTCATGGACGATCTCAACAAAGAACCGCAGCGCATGCCGTTGCCCGCCCCGGAAGGTCACATTCAGGTCGAAAACCTGATAGTCGCCCCGCCTGGCGCCAAAGCCCCGGTGCTCCGTAGTATCAGTTTCGTAGCCCCCGCCGGCTCCATCGTCGGTATCGTCGGCCCAAGCGCAGCTGGTAAGTCCACCTTGGTGCGTGCATTGATGGGCATCTGGCCGCCGCAGCACGGTGTTGTACGCCTTGATGGCGCTGATATATCCACTTGGGACAAGCAAGCCCTCGGCCCCTATGTTGGCTACCTGCCGCAGGACATCGAACTGTTCGAGGGCAGCATCAGCGAGAATATCGCGCGTTTCGACAAGGTCGACCCTGAAAAGGTGGTGCAGGCCGCGCAAATGGCGGGTGTGCATGAAATGATCCTGATGCTGCCCGACGGCTACGACACTGTCATAGGCAGCGATGGCGTGAACCTGTCGGGCGGCCAGCGTCAGCGCATTGGGCTGGCGCGTGCCATCTACGGCAACCCACGCCTTATCGTGCTCGACGAGCCGAACTCCAATCTCGACGATGTGGGCGAACGTGCGCTGGGCGTAGCCCTGCAAAAGCTCAAGGAAACCGGCGCGACTGTGTTCATTGTCTCGCACCGTCCCAACATCCTCACTCGGCTAGACCGCATCTTGGTCATGGCCGGTGGCTCCATTTCGCTGTATGGCGAGCGCGACCGCGTTATTGCCGAGCTGGCTGCCCAGCAAGCCAAGCTTCAGCGCGGCAGCCAGGCGGCAAGCCCGCAGGCGCCTGCTACCCCGGCAGCTGCACCCTCTGCGCCCGCGGCAGTTGCGCCTGCCGCCACCACCAGCACTGGCGCCTGAAAGGATTTCTAGATGAGCAGTAAAGCAATCACTACGTTCGACCACAACTTCGACGACCTGCCTACGTCGGATCGCGGCATCCGCCGCATCGGGCTGACCGTTGTCTTTGTCACCTTCGGCATTTTCGGCACCTGGGCGGCTTTCGCGCCTTTGAGCAACGCCGTGCACGGCACCGGCGTGGTTACGGTGCAGAACTACCGCAAGACCGTTCAGCACCTGGAGGGCGGCATCGTCAAAGAGCTGCATGCCCGCGATGGCGACCTGGTGAAGAAGGGCGATCCGCTGATTGTGCTGGATGAGTCGCAGCTCAGCGCCGAGTATGAGTCCACCCGAAACCAGCTGATTGTTGCCCGTTATAAAGAAGCACGCCTGCGCGCCGAGCGTGACGGCTTGGATTCGATCCCGTCGGTGATAATGGAAGGTACCGATTCTGACCGCGCGCAAGAAGCGCTGGCCGGTGAGCAGCAGGTGTTCAAGGCCCGCCACGATTCGTTGCTGGGCGAAATCTCGGTCAACCGTGAGCGGATCCAGCAAATGCAGCAGCAGATCGCCGGTCTGAACGACATGATCCGCACCAAAGCAGGCCTGAACAAGTCGTACTCTGGCGAAATCAAACAGTTGAAGGAGTTGTTGGCCGAAGGCTTTGTCGACAACCAGCGTTTGCTGGAGCAGGAGCGCAAGCTCGACATGCTGAAGACTGAAGTGGCCGACCACCAGTCGAGCATTACCAAGACCAAACTGCAGATCGGCGAGACCGAACTGCAGATCGTCCAGTTGAAGAAGAAGTTCGATGCCGACGTGGCCAAGGAGCTGTCAGACGTTCAGGCTCAGGTGTTCGACCTGCAGGAAAAAGAAGCAGCGTTGCGTGACCGCTTGTCACGGGTGGTGATCCGCGCGCCGGAAAGCGGCATGGTGCTGGACATGAAAGTGCACACCATCGGGGGCGTGGTCAGTGCAGCTACCCCTTTGCTGGATATCGTGCCAGCTCAGTCGGAGCTTGTGGTTGAAGCCAAGGTGGCCCCTCGGGACATCGACCGGTTGGAGCTGGGCAAGACTGCGGACGTCCGCTTCTCTGCGTTCAACCAGGCCACCACGCCGGTCATCGAAGGTAAGTTGACGCGGATCTCGGCCGACAGCCTGGTCGATGAGCGCTCGGGCGATCAGTACTATCTGGTCCGCGTCAAAGTCACCGAAGACGGCATGAAAAAGCTCGGCAACCGCAAGCTTCAACCCGGCATGCCAGCCGAAGTCCTCATCAACGCAGGCGACCGCACCATGCTGCAGTACCTGTTGAAACCGGCGCGCAACATGTTCGCTGAATCGCTGATCGAGGAATGATTGTGCTGCGTTTGCTACCGGGAGTAATGATGTGCATGGTCGCCTGGCAGGCGGTGGCCGTGGAAGGGAAGGGTGCTGCAGGTGAGCAGCCGAAAGGTGTTTCGGCGTCCACCTATGCGTTGGACCTGTCGGGGCTGTACCGTGAGGCGCGCCTGGAAGACCCGCGGGTCCTCGCCGCCTACGCGCGTGCGCGCTCTGCCAGCGAGCAGCAGCGGGCGGCACTCGGCGGCTTGCTGCCACAGGTGTCGGCCAATGCCAACTCTAGCCGTATCCTGCGCAAGAATGAGGCTGAGCGCGACCTCTACAACACTGAAACCTACTCGCTCAGCCTCACCCAGTACCTGTACAACAAGCCGGCCTGGGAGCGGTACCAGAAATCCAAGAGCGTGAAAGACCAGAAAGGTCACGAAGCCGAAGACACGCTGGCCGAGGCCACGGTCGACCTTGCCAAGCGCTACTTCGTGGCCCTGGCCGCCGACGACGAGCTGGCGCTGGTGGAGGCTGAGCGCCGGGCCACCCAGAAAAACCTCGATCGCGTCAGCAGCATGTTCGATCGGCAAATGGCCAAGATCACCGACAAGCTCGACATGCAGGCGCGGGTGGACTTCTTGCTTGCGCAAGAAGTGGAAGCACGCAACCAGGTGCAGGTGAGCCGAGAGGCCCTGGCCGAGATCGTCGGTCGGCCAATTACCGAGCCGCTCAGCCGCGTACGCAACGACGTGGCATTGCAGGCTCCGACCCGGCCCTTGCAGAACTGGGTAACCCAGGCGGTTGAAACCAACCCGTTGCTGAAGTCGTATCAAAGCGGGGCGGAGGCGGCCAATGCGGCGGTGCGCGAGGGTAAGGGCGAGCACTATCCGCAGCTGTCGTTGAGCTTGAGTGCGCAACAGAACGACCAGGGCTACGACAACACCCAGGCGCCGCGCAGCGACAGCTATGTGGCTTCGCTGGGGTTGAAAATCCCGATCTACAGCGGTGGTTCTACCTCCGCTCGGGTGCGTGGGCTTTACGATGATCAACTGGCAGCCGAGGAGCAACTGGAAGGTGTGCGGCGTCAGGTGGTCAAGGAAACCACTACCGCTTATCTGACTGCACAGGCTGCGGTCGAGAAGATTCGCGCTAACCGTAATGCACTGTCATCGGCTCAGCAGTCCAGCGTTGCCGCGCAGAAGGCGTTTACCTTCGGTGTGGTCAATGCCGTGGACGTGCTCACAGCCGTGCAGAACGAATTCAAGGCGCGCCGCGATCTGTTGAAGACACAGTACGACTTCATCACCAACCTGTTCCTGCTCAACCGTTGGGCGGGGGAGTTGACGCAGGAAAGTGTGGATAACGTCAATGTGTGGCTAAGCCCCGTGCCGGAAACCAGCTTGCCGGGTGGCGAGGTTGCGCGGGCGGATGCACGCAGCTGATCGGGCTGCGGGTGTTCGTCTTGGGTATGAAGGTGGGGCAAATATCGAGCGCCGCCCGCGCGGCGCATCGCGAGCTGCGCTCGCTCCTACGTTTGTTTCGGGCCAATCATTCCTGTGCCATTTGCACGCGAACGCCTTGGCGAACCCCAACAACCGTCCGGTTCGGAATCTTCCTACACGCTTTGTAGTGGCGGCTTCGGGCCTTGGCACTTATTCTCCCTTCCTTGGTGCCAAACCGTTCGGCGGCGTCTGTCCTGCTTTGGGCGGTTCCGGGCGCCCCGGCAGCTGCCAGCTCGCGCCACGCCTGTACTTTGTAAGTCGAGTAGTGCGTACGACCTATGTATACTTCGGCATGGAACCGAAAATGCGTGGCTGGAACTGCCCGCGTCACACCTATTAACACATGCCCGCACGGCACTATCGGAGTTGGTTAAGTCGCATGAAAGCAATCGTTACTGGGATCACTGGTCAAGACGGCGCCTACCTGGCGGAACTGCTGCTGGAGAAGGGCTACACAGTCTACGGCACCTATCGTCGTACCAGCTCGGTTAACTTCTGGCGCATCGAGGAGCTGGGGATTCACACCAATCCCAACTTGCACCTGGTCGAGTATGACCTCACCGACCTGTCTGCCAGCATCCGCCTGCTGCAAACCACCGAAGCTACCGAGGTTTACAACCTCGCTGCGCAAAGCTTCGTCGGTGTGTCGTTCGAGCAGCCGTTGACCACCGCCGAAATCACGGGCCTGGGTGCAGTCAACCTGCTGGAAGCCATCCGTATCGTCAACCCGAAGGCCCGCTTCTATCAGGCGTCCACCTCCGAGATGTTCGGCAAGGTGCAAGAAATTCCACAGGTCGAAACTACCCCGTTCTACCCGCGCAGCCCCTATGGTGTGGCCAAGCTCTACGCCCACTGGATGACCATCAACTACCGCGAGTCCTACAACCTCTTCGCGACCAGCGGTATTTTGTTCAACCACGAGTCGCCACTGCGCGGCCGTGAGTTCGTGACCCGCAAAATCACCGACTCCGTCGCCAAGATCAAGCTGGGCCTGCTCGACAAGCTCGAGCTGGGCAACCTTGATGCCAAGCGTGACTGGGGCTTTGCCAAAGAGTACGTAGAAGGCATGTGGCGCATGCTGCAAGCGGACGAACCAGACACCTTCGTACTGGCCACCAACCGTACCGAAACCGTACGCGACTTCGTTACCATGGCATTCAAAGCTGCCGGTATCGAAATCAACTGGAGCGGTAAGGACGAGGCAGAGCAGGGCACCTGCGCCGCCTCTGGCAAAGTGCTGGTTGCCATCAATCCAAAATTCTACCGCCCGGCCGAAGTGGAGTTGCTGATCGGCAACCCGGCCAAAGCCAAGGACGTTCTGGGCTGGGAGCCGAAAACCAGCCTGGAAGAGCTGTGCCGCATGATGGTCGAAGCCGACCTGCGTCGTAACGAAAAAGGGTTCTCGTTCTGATGCAAATGGCCAGTAAACGCGCGCTGATTACAGGTATTCACGGGTTCACCGGCCGTTACATGGCGGCCGAATTGCGGGCCAGTGGCTATGAAGTTTTCGGGACTGGGAGCCAGCCTTTGCAGGCCCCCGACTATCGTCAGGCCGATCTGACCGATGGGCCGGGTCTGCGCGCGTTGCTGGCCGAACTGCAGCCGGATGTAGTTGTGCATCTGGCTGCCATTGCTTTTGTCGGGCATGGTGCCGCCGACGCGTTCTACCAGGTGAACCTGATAGGCACGCGCAACCTGCTCGAAGCCATCGCGGCCTGTGGCAAAACGCCTGAGTGCGTGTTGATCGCCAGCAGTGCCAACGTGTATGGCAACATTTCCGAAGGGATGCTGGACGAGCAGGCCTTGCCTGCGCCGGCCAATGATTACGCGGTCAGCAAGCTCGCCATGGAATACATGGCCCGGCTGTGGGTTGACCGGTTGCCGATCGTCATCACGCGTCCTTTCAATTACACCGGTGTTGGGCAGGCAGACAACTTCCTGCTGCCGAAAATCGTTTCGCATTTCCGTCGCAAGGCTGACACCATCGAACTGGGCAACCTCGACGTATGGCGCGATTTCAGCGACGTACGCGCGGTCGTTCAGGCCTATCGCGGCTTGATAGAGGCACGGCCGCTGGGGCAGACAGTCAACGTTAGCTCCGGGCAAACGCATTCGTTGCGCGAGGTCATCGCCAAGTGTTCGGCCATTACCGGGCATCAGCTGGACGTGCAAGTTAACCCGGCCTTTGTCCGCGCCAACGAGGTGAAAACCTTGTGTGGCAACAATGGCAAGCTGCGTGAGCTTGTGCCGGGTTGGCAAACGCCTTCGCTGGACGAAACCCTGGGTTGGATGCTTGCTGATCAATGAAGCTCATCCTTTCAGTCGAATCGGTTCGCTTCCCGTTGACCGGTATCGGGCGCTATACCTATGAACTGGCGTCACGGCTGCAGCATGCCGACGAAATCAGCGACTTGCGGCTATTCGCCGGGCGCAGGTTCGTACCCGAATTGCTCAAGCCTTCGGACCAGTCCGACGCTGTGCATGGCCTTAAGCGTTTTGTGCAGAAAAACGCCCTGGCGGTGGAAGCTTACCGGCGCTTGATGCCTTTGCTGCGCAAGCGCGCGTTGCGCGGCCACGAAGATTTCATCTACCACAGCACCAATTTCTACCTGCCGCCGTTCGCAGGGCCCAGGGTGGCGACCTTCCACGATCTGTCACCCTTTACCTGGGCCCATTGCCATACGCCACAGCTGGCCCGTTACCTGCAAAAAGAGCTGACGCTAACCCTCGAGCGTGCTGATGCCCTGATTACGGTTTCGCACCATACTCGCAAGGAGCTGGCGGAGTACTTCGGCTGGCCACTGGAGCGCATTCATGCGGTACCGTTGGCCAGCTCTGCGCAGTTCCACCCTCGCACACCCCAGGCATTACGCGAAACCCTCGCACGCCATGGCCTGGAGCCAGGCGGTTATAGCCTGTTCGTCGGTACCATCGAGCCGCGCAAGAACATCGAGAACCTGCTCAATGCCTACGGCCGATTGCCGCTTGCGTTGCGCCAGCGTTGGCCCTTGATCCTCAGCGGTTACCATGGCTGGCGCAGCGAGGCGATCCACAGCCGTATTGCCCAGGCGCAGCAGGAAGGCTGGGCGCGCTACCTCGGTTTCGTTGCCAGTGAAGACTTGCCGCTGCTGTTTGCCGGCGCTCGGCTGTTCACCTTCCCGTCGCACTATGAAGGGTTCGGTCTGCCAGTGCTCGAGGCCATGAGCTCGGGGGTACCGGTGGTATGTTCCAACAGCTCGTCGCTGCCAGAGGTAGCGGGTTCGGCGGCGTTGATGTGTGCGCCTGATGATGTAGAAGGCCTGACCGGGTTGCTGCACCAGGGCCTCGAGGATGAAGCGTGGCGGTCTGCTGCAGTGCAGCAAGGGCTGTTGCATGCCAGTGGCTTTTCGTGGGAACGCTGCGCACAGGCCACCGTCGAGGTTTATAAGTCGGTCAGGGCGCGATGATCAAGGTTCTGCATTTTTTCAAAACGTATTACCCCGACTCCATGGGGGGCATCGAGCAGGTCATTTTCCAGATCGCGGAAGGCACTCGGGCTCTTGGTGTTCAGTCAGAGGTGCTTTACCTCAGCCCGCGAGGTGCGGCACGCAATGAGCCTGTAGGCAGCCACCTGACGCACCGCTCCAAGCTGGACTTGCATGTGGCCTCAACGGGGTTCTCGCTGTCGGCAATGAAGGATTTTGCCGAACTGGCCGGCCAGGCTGACATCGTGCACTACCACTTCCCTTGGCCCTACATGGACCTGGTGCATTTTCTGGCGCGGCTTAACAAGCCCACGGTCGTCAGTTACCACTCCGATATCATCAAACAAAAATGGCTGCTCAAGCTGTATCAGCCTTTGATGAACCGTTTTCTTTCCAGTGTTGACCGTATTGTCGTTTCCTCGCCCAACTATGCTGCGCACAGCCCAGTGCTGACACACTTCAAGGACAAGCTTGCAGTCATCCCCTTCGGCCTTGACCGCGCCACCTATCCCCGGGCAACCACAGAAAAGCTGGCTTACTGGCGTGCGCGTCTGGGCGAACGGTTCTTCCTGTTTGTAGGTGCACTGCGCTATTACAAGGGGCTGGATTACCTGCTGCAGGCTGCAGCCATAAACCGCTTGCCGGTGGTGATCCTGGGCGGGGGCTTCCTTGAGGGGCAGCTCAAGCAGCAGGCAGCGGAGCTTGGGCTTGCCAATGTACATTTTCTGGGCGGCTTGGCAGATGACGATAAAGCGGCGTTGCTGGAGTTGTGTTACGCATTTGCCTTCCCCTCTCACCTGCGCTCCGAATCGTTCGGTATTTCGCTACTGGAAGCAGCAATGTATGGCAAGCCGCTGATTTCCTGTGAAATGGGTTCGGGTACCACGTTCATCAACCTGGCGGACCAGACCGGGTTGGTGGTGCCGCCGCGTGATGCCCGTGCACTGTCGCAAGCCATGCAGCGTCTGTGGGACGACCCTGCCATGGCACAGGCAATGGGTGCTAATGCATTGCGACGTTACGAGGAAGTATTTACCGCATCTGCCATGGCCGGTGCTTATGCCGATCTCTACCGTAGCCTGTTATAGCAACGGCTGTTGCGCCGCGAAAGGGAGCCTGAGCGGCCCCGATACAGGTAACACCTGTTTGAACCGAGATCGAACTTCATGGAAAGACGCACAATACTTGTCACAGGCGCCAATGGGTTCGTCGGCAGCGCACTGTGCAGCCGATTGGCTACCATGGCCAACTTTGCCACCCGGGCGGCTTTGCGCGGTACTGGCCATGCGCCTGTAGCCGGTGTGCAGGCCGTTACGGTTGCTGACCTGAATGCTGCCACCCCTTGGGGGCCAGCGCTGGCCGGTGTCGATTTGGTGGTGCATGCCGCAGCCCGCGTGCACGTCATGAAGGAAGACGCCGCTGATAGCTTGGCCGAGTTCCGCCGGGTAAACGTCGATGGCACCCTCAATCTGGCGCGGCAGGCCGCTGCAGCAGGGGTGCGTCGGTTTATCTTCATCAGCTCTATCAAGGTCAACGGCGAAGCAAGCCAGCCCGGCGTGCCGCTACGCGCCGATGATGTGCCTGCACCTAAGGACGCTTACGGCTTGTCCAAGTACGAAGCAGAGCAAGGGTTGCGCCAATTGGCTGCGAGCACGGCCATGGAGGTTGTGATAATACGCCCCGTACTGGTCTATGGCCCCGGGGTCAAAGCTAACTTCCAGAGCATGATGCGCTGGGTGCAGCTCGGGGTGCCCTTGCCATTCGGCGCAGTGGATAACCGCCGTAGCCTGGTGTCGCTGGCCAATCTTGTCGACCTTGTGGTGACCTGCCTCGACCATCCGGCGGCTGCCAACCAGACGTTTCTGGCCAGTGATGGCGACGACGTTTCGCTGGCCCGGCTTTTGGGTGCGCTGGGCCGCGCGCTGGGTCGGCCGGCGCGGCTGCTACCGGTGCCATCGGGTGTGCTGCGTGGCGCTGCGCTGCTGCTTGGTCGGCGCGATCTCGCCCAGCGTCTGCTCGGCTCGCTGCAAGTGGACATTGAAAAAAACCGGCGGTTGCTCGGCTGGCGACCTCCTCATACCTTGGAACAAGGGCTCAACATGACCGCTCAATCTTTCCTCCGGGCCCATCGCCGATGATTGGGTTGATAATGGTTGCAGGCGTTTTGGCGTGGCTGATGACAGCGATGTTGCGGCGCTATGCATTGTCCCGCAGTTTGTTGGACATCCCCAATGAACGTAGCTCGCATACCTTGGCGACACCTCGTGGTGGCGGCTTGTCGTTCGTGATCACCTTTCTCGTAGCGCTGTCAGTTCTGGGTGGGTGGGGTTACGTTACGCCATCGGTGCTCGTCAGTCTGCTGGGTGCGGGGGGGCTGGTAGCGCTGGTCGGCTTCATGGACGACCATGGCCACATCGCCGCGCGTTGGCGCTTGCTGGGGCATTTCATTGCGGCTGGCTGGGGGCTTTTCTGGATCGGCGGCTTGCCACCGATTACGATTTTTGGCGTGCCGTTGTCTGCAGCCTGGCTCAGTATCATCATCGGGCTGCTGTACTTGGTGTGGTTGCTCAATCTGTACAATTTCATGGACGGCATCGATGGTATCGCCAGCATCGAGGCTATTTGCGTATGCCTTGGGGGCAGCCTGCTGTACTGGCTGACCGGTCATGCCCAAGAGGCCGTGTTGCCAATGTTGCTGGCGGCCACGGTGGCCGGCTTCCTGGTTTGGAACTTTCCTCCTGCACGCATCTTCATGGGCGATGCCGGCAGTGGTTTCCTGGGTATTGTCCTGGGCCTGCTGGCATTAATGGCAGGCTGGATAAACCCGCTATTATTCTGGGGGTGGTTAATACTTTTGGGGGTGTTCGTGGTGGACGCCACGTTCACCCTCGCACGCCGCCTGCTGCGGGGCGACAAGGTTTACCAGGCGCACCGCAGCCATGCCTACCAGTATGCCTCGCGTCGCTACGCCGGCCACCGCCCGGTCAGCCTGGCAGTGGCGGCCATCAACCTTGGCTGGCTGTTGCCTGTGGCCAGCGCGGTGGTGCTGTTGAAACTCGATGGTGCGCTGGGAACGATGGTGGCGTACGCGCCTCTTGTATTGTTGGCGCTGATCTACCAGGCAGGGAAAAAGGAATAGGATGGTCGAACAAGGAAGGCGTCGTATCGCGCTGCTGAACCTTCGGTTCTGCTCAGAAGCGCTCTGGTCAGTCAATCGAAGCCCCGATGCGCAGAGGATAGCTGGATGAGCGACGCAAAAAATCAAAAAGTGCGTGAGTACCTTGTCAACTTGTCCCGGCGGGAAAAACGCCTGGTACAAGTGTGCACCGACATTGTGCTCATCTGGTTTGCGTTGTGGCTGTCTTTTATCGTGCGCCTGGGCATCGATGAAATGTACAACCCTATTGTCGAGCATGGCTGGCTGTTCCTCGCCGCCCCGGTGGTTGCCATTCCGTTGTTTATCCGCTTTGGCATGTATCGGGCGGTCATGCGCTATTTCGGCAATGATGCGCTGGTGACCATAATCAAGGCTGTGACACTGTCGTCACTGATTCTGGCGGTGGTGGTGTACTGGTACAGCAACCATCAAGTTGTCGTGCCGCGGTCGATCATTTTCAACTACTGGTGGTTGAGCATGGTCATCATCGGGGGCCTGCGCCTGATCATGCGCCAGTACTTCCTGGGGGACTGGTTTACCGGGTCTCATCAGATACCATTCGCCAACCGCGACGACGGCCTGATCAAGGTCGCCATTTATGGTGCAGGTACCGCGGGCAACCAGCTGTTGGCAGCCCTGCGTATGGGCCGGGTCATGCGCCCCGTGGCCTTCATCGACGATGACAGTGATCTTGCCAGCCGTGTGATTTCAGGCTTGCAGGTGTACAAACCCAAGCACCTCGACCAGCTGATCAAAGAAACCGGCGCCCAGGAAATTCTCTTGGCGCTACCATCAGCTTCGCGAGCCCGGCGCAGGGACATCCTCGCCTTGCTCGAACCCTACCCCCTGCACGTCCGCAGCGTGCCCGCCTTCGCCGACCTGGCCAGTGGTCGGGTGAAGGTGGATGACATTCAGGATGTGGACATCGCCGACCTGTTGGGGCGGGACCCGGTACCCGCCCAGGAAGGGCTGCTCGAGCGCTGCATCTACAAGCAAACCGTGCTGGTTACCGGGGCCGGAGGTTCCATAGGCTCCGAACTGTGCCGCCAGATCATCGGGCTGGGGCCAACCACCTTACTGTTGTACGATCACAGTGAATTCAACCTCTACAGCATCTTGAGCGAGCTGGAACAGCGCATTGCGCGCGAGTCGCTGTCGGTGCGGCTGTTGCCGATTCTGGGTTCGGTACGCAATCAGCAGCACCTGGTCGATGTGATGGCTACCTGGCGCGTCGACACGGTGTACCACGCTGCAGCCTACAAGCATGTGCCCATGGTCGAGCACAACATCGCCGAAGGTATCCTCAACAATGTGTACGGCACGCTGTGCACCGCCCAGGCAGCGTTGCAGACCGGCGTGGCCAACTTCGTGCTCATTTCCACCGACAAGGCCGTGCGGCCAACCAATGTCATGGGCAGCACCAAGCGCTTGTCCGAGCTTATCTTGCAGGCGCTGAGCCGTGAGGCGGCACCGGTGATGTATGGCGACGACAGCAAGATTGCCCGGGTGAACAAGACCCGCTTCACCATGGTGCGCTTCGGCAACGTTCTGGGCTCGTCCGGATCGGTGATTCCGCTGTTTCATGAGCAGATCAAGGCCGGTGGGCCGTTGACGGTCACTCACCCGAAAATCACCCGTTACTTCATGACCATCCCCGAAGCCGCCCAACTGGTGGTGCAGGCCGGTGCCATGGGGCAGGGCGGCGATGTCTTCGTGCTGGATATGGGTGAGCCTGTACGTATTGTCGAGCTGGCCGAGAAAATGATCCACCTCTCGGGGCTGAGTGTGCGCAGCCAGGGCAACCCGCAGGGCGACATTGCCATCGACTTCACCGGGCTGCGCCCCGGCGAGAAGCTTTACGAAGAGTTGCTTATCGGCGATGACGTATCACCTACAGCCCACCCGATGATCATGGTCGCTAACGAAGACTTCCTGGCGTGGGAGTTGCTGCGTGAGCGGCTGACCCAGTTGCTGGCTGCGGTTGCCGAGGATGACTTCACCCGTGTGCGTCAGTTGTTGCGAGAACTGGTCAGCGGTTACTCGCCCCAGGGTGAAATCGTGGATTGGGTGTATCTGCAGCGGCGCCAGGGCCCATTGGAGCGATAACGCAGTCTGGCTTGCCGGCGATGGGCCGCATAACGGCCCTGATCCATTAGCCGAAGGGCTCCAGAGCAAGCCAGCTGCCATACCTCAAACTGGCTCCAGGCTTTACCATCGGCTTTCCAGCACGCCGTTGCTGAAGATGTCACGCCGCGCCACGCGCCCCACCTCCTGGTGCTTGGCCAATGCATAAATGCGGTCAAAACCCGCGCGACCCACGTTCGGGAAGTACCTGGCCAGCGCCTGCTCCACCACGCTGTCATAGTCCGCTTCGGTGATGTACCGATAAATCTCCCGGAAGTAGATAAACCCAAACTGGAAGCCCAAGGTTTCATCCGGGTAGTCCGTGTGGCCGAAGAAGCAGTTTTCCAGGTCGATGGCGCGAGCTTTGCCCTGCTCGGGCAGCATGACATTGGCAACCCACAGGTCCATATGCGTAACGCCTCGGCGTTGCAAGGCATGCAACAGCTCGAAGGTTGCCTCGAGTACGGCGCTCACTGTTTCGGGTGCCGCGCGGGTTCTGCTTAATCCGTCGACGTGATCGTGCAGCAACTCGGTAATGAGGAAAAAATCCTGCATCAGCCCAAGCTTGGAGCTTGTGTATCCATAACCGATCAGCCCCGGAACGCGGGCGCCTCGCTTGGCCGCTTCACGCGTATTGATCAGCTCTTCGATGGGCCAGTCGTACATCCCGTTGCGCTTCGGGTTACCGCGCTTCATACGCCACTTTTTTTTCAGTGAGTCGAGCTTTTCGCGTTTGGCGAAAAGCTTGCTGGCGCTACACGGCAGCGGCGCACTCACGCGTTTTGCGGTTGGCGTAAGTGCTACCAGCTGCTCGATGGCTTGTTGGGTATGGTGGGGAAGGGCGGTTTGAAAATGCAGGGTGGCATCGCGATAACGCACAACATGGGGATATTCGTTTTGCCAAATCTGGGGATCACCAACCACGCCATGTCCTTATGAAATCAAAGTGCCACTATTATTTAATGGATCCAATGATACAGTTCTCTGTGCTTTTTCGTACACTTTTTTACAATTTGGACGACGGGCGAAAGATAGCTGCAACGAAGGCTCTCCCGTGGCTGGTGCAGGCTATCAGTGGCACATACAATGCGAGGTTGCTTTACATGGGCACGCAGGAATCAAGCAGCCTTTCAGATTGGGCGCGACGGTTGCTGCTACCCAGGCTCCGCAGTGGGGCTATTCAAGGAATGAAGTACCTGAAGGAAACGAGTGGCAATGTCGTATTATCGTAACCCCCATGATGTAACGCACTTACCAGCTTGGCAGGCGCTGAAAGAGCATCGTGAAGCCATGCAAGGCTTCAGCATGCGCGAAGCGTTCGCCGCCGATGCCCAACGCTTCGACCAGTTCTCCCTGAGCTGCTGCGGCCTGTTCCTCGACTACTCGAAAAACCTGATCACCGAACAAAGCCGCGACCTGCTGGTGAACCTGGCCAATGAAGTGGGCCTGCAAGACGCCATCAAGTCGATGTTCAGCGGCGAAATCATCAACGCCTCCGAAGGCCGCCCGGTGCTGCACACTGCCCTGCGCCGGCCCGTGGGCGACAAGCTCAGCGTCAACGGCGTGAACGTCATGCCGGAAGTACACAAGGTACTCAATCAGATCACCGAACTGGTCGGGCGCATCCACGACGGCCTGTGGCGCGGCTACAGCGAAAAGCCCATCACCGACGTGGTCAACATCGGCATCGGTGGCTCGTTCCTTGGCCCCGAGCTGGTTTCCGAGGCGCTGCTGCCGTACGCCCAGCGTGGCGTCCGCTGCCACTACCTGGCTAACATCGATGGCAGCGAGTTCCACGAGCTGTCGGCCAACCTGCGCGCCGAAACCACCCTGTTCATCGTCTCGTCGAAGTCGTTCAACACACTCGAGACCCTGAAAAACGCCATGGCCGCGCGCACCTGGTACCTGGCCCAGGGCGGCTCGGAAGCCGAGCTGTACCGCCACTTCATCGCGGTTTCCAGCAACAAGGCCGCCGCCGTGGCCTTTGGTATTCGCGAAGAGAACATCTTCCCGATGTGGGACTGGGTGGGTGGGCGCTATTCGCTGTGGTCGGCCATCGGCCTGCCAATCGCCCTGGCCATCGGCACAGCCAACTTCAAGGAACTGCTGTCCGGTGCCCATACCATGGACCAGCACTTCCAGACCGCGCCGTTCGACAAGAACATGCCGGTGCTGCTGGCCCTGCTGGGCGTGTGGTATGGCAACTTCTGGGGCGCGAACAGCCACGCGATCCTGCCGTACGACCACTACCTGCGCAACATCACCAAGCACCTGCAGCAGCTGGACATGGAGTCCAACGGCAAGAGCGTGCTACAGGACGGCACCCCGGTGAA